>JBDGUZ010000151.1:0-5159 GCA_039585915.1 Gemmatimonadota bacterium | reverse complement strand
GTTCAGGAACGGTTTCCGGACTTCAAGCCTAGTGCCTATCTGAACCGCACCGCGCGCCCGGATTCATTCAAGTCGCTGCTCACCGGCCGTATCGGGACGAAGGAAAAGATCCACGGTTACGTCGGCCCTAAATTCATGGAACTGGCGCAGACGACGAACCACCTGCGGCATGGACGCTACCTCGCCTATGCCCACCCGCGCACCCTCAGGCGGGGACGATCGATGATGTTGCTTTCAGCCGTGGACCAGGGGGTAACGGGAGCGGCCGGGGCCTGGCTCCGCACACTGCTCACACGTCCCGGTCAGGCGCTCGGTCGGTCTCATTTTCAGTCGATCATGATGATTCAGCCGGGGGATATTCTGCCCGACGGGCGGCAGGACATGTGCGACTCCTGCCCCGACCAGACGGTGTGGCAGGATCGACTCGTGTGGTCCTGTCGACTGGAGGAGCCGCTGCAGTACGGCGACTTCCTGAGCACCCGGCCCATCGACCGGCCGGAGTCGGGAGGCCACTGAGCGGGATTGGCGCGCGCTGTTTCCCCGGCGAATGTGATGGAGCGAATGCCGTGACGGCTACTCTAGGGTTTCTCCGCTCGTCTATGGGTTGACCGCTGGATGAGTAACGCCCGTAACGGGCATCAAGGAGAAGATCGATGATCCTTCGGCTGTCGGCTCTAACCGCCATTCTGGCCCTCGGTCTGCCTGCTGGGCTTGGCGCGCAGGAGACGCCCGTCGGACCCGACGATGCGGCGGTCCAGACCCAGACCAGGGAATGGGCGCGCACACAGAACCCGGCGCAGGGCACCCGTCAGGGATCGGACACGGCCGCCCGGACCCAGCAGCGCACGCGGACGAGGGTGCATGAGCCCGGGACCGGTACCGGTGACGCACAGGGAAATCAGGCTGGAGGCGGGTAGCGGCAGGGCGGGAAGTCCGGCGCGAGCGCTCGATCCGGCCGGCCAGGTCCGTAGACCTTGCCCGCGCCGTATTACCGGTCTGGAAGTGCTTCCCCGTGCTGTTCGAGCCGGTCAATCAGAAACATCAGCCCATACCGATTCGCCGGGCGGTCTTCCAGGAAATCGTAGTCGTCCACCTGGTTCGTAGCGGGCGCTCTCGTGAACGCCGTGCCGTCGATCCGGAACGTGTCACTTCCGTCGAAGGTGAGCTCGAATACGGTCCACGCCGCGTCGGAACCGTAAGGCCTGGACCTCGCGGTATCCGGGTCGGACAGATCCAGCTCGAATACCAGCCCGGCGATCGTGCTGTCCGGCCGGAGCGTGGCCGTGCTCATCAGAACCCGGTCGCCATCTCGGACTGTGTACCAGTCGCTCGTCCCGTCTGCGTACCACCCGCGCTCCCACCCGAACTCCTGTTGCGCCTGGCACAATCGCGGCTGTCCAACCAATGCGCTCAGTACGACTATCGCGGCAAGAACCACCGAGATCCTCATGAAGCAGTCCATCCGGCCTCGCGGACCAGGTAGTCTCGTGTCAGAGGTACCGCGTCCTGCCGGCGCGCCAGCTGAATCTGGAACACCACGTGCCCCATGTTTCGGAACGCATGCTCGCTCGCGGCAAGGTACCACTCGAACATCCGGCAAAACCGCTCGTCGTACATCGCGCTGAGCTCCCCGCGCCGCTCCTGGAATCGCCTCTGCCACTCCTCGAGCGTGTACGCGTAGTGCAAGCGCTGAACCTCGATGTCGGTCACGAACAGCCCGACCTTCTCGACCGACTTCATGATCTCCGACAGCGACGGCACGTATCCCCGGGGGAAGATATACTTCGCGGTCCAGTCGTCTGTGATCCCCGGACCGTCCGCCCGCCCGATCGTATGCAGCAGCGCAACTCCGTCTGGCTTCAACCGGTCGTGAACCACCTGAAAGAATTTCCGGTGATGCGGCAGCCCGACATGCTCGAACATCCCCACCGAGACGATGCGGTCGAACGTCCCTTCGATGTCCCGGTAGTCCTGGAACAGGAACCGCACATGCTCGTCGACTTCCCTCCCCGACGCCCTCTCGCGGGCCAAATCATACTGTTCCTGAGACAGCGTTACGCCGGTCACGTCGACGTCCACCCGGTCGCGGATGTGCAGAGCCATCGCCCCCCAGCCACACCCGATGTCCAGTACTGACTGCCCGGGCTCCAGCAGCAGCTTGGTTGTGATGTGCTCGGCCTTCTCGACCTGCGCTTTCTCCAGATTCCGGTCTGGGTTCTGGTCCGAGAAATAGGCACACGAATAGTGCATCTCCTCGTCCAGAAATCGGCTGAATAGTTCGTTTGACAGGTCGTAGTGATGCGCCACGCTTCTCGTGGCCCGGGTGGAGTTGTCGTACTGCGACAGGAAGTTCCTGAATCGGCGCACCCGCGCGTTCTTCGCATTGAGCGGATTGCCGGGTTTCCACCCCATGTTGCCGGTGATCAGATCGAAGAATTCGCGTAGCGTGCCCCGTTCGATCGTCAGGGTGCCATCCATGTACGCCTCACCCGAGGCGAGCTCCGGCTTGAGGAACAGTTTCCAGACGAGTGCCGGATCGTGCAGCCTGATGGCCACATCGGGTCCAGGCTCCGCGCCGCCGAACGTACGTTCCCCTCCATCGGGAGCGATGACGGTAAGGCGCCCGGCCTGGATCAGTCGAGCCAGAAATTTGGTCAGGAAATACATGTTTCGTTCAGCCTCCCGGCCAGTCGGCTCTCAGCGGTAGTTCCCGAAATTCAGCTCTACCCCGTAATCCTGTGACCGGAGAAATGCGATCACTTCCTGCAGTGCATCGCGCGACGGGGCAACCACCCGCAGTTCGTCTCCCTGGATCTGCACCTGGACCTTCTTGATCCCCTGGTCGCGGATCTCCTTCGAGATCTTCTTTGCGGCCTCCTGGTCTATGCCCTGCTTCAGCCCGATCCGCTGCCGGGCCCGGCCGAGAGACCCCTCTTCGACCTTGCCCTCGTCGAGGTTCTTCAGCGGCACCTTCCGCCCCGCGAACTTCTCTCGCAGGATCTGGCGAAGCGCCTGGAGTCTGTAGGTGTCGTCGGCGTCGAGGGCGACCGCGGCGCCGGCGCGATCGAACTCGATGGTGCACCTGGTGCCCTTGAAGTCGTAGCGCTGCGCGACTTCCTTGCGGGCCTGATTCACGGCGTTGTCGACCTCCTGCAGGTCAACGCCGGTGCTCACGTCGAATGAACTGGTCTTGGCCATGCTGGCTCGGCCCTTTCGTGTGCGTTTCTGGTGGCAACCCGGGAATCTACTCGATGTGGGTCCGGCGGTTCAACGAGAGGGCACCTCGAGCCTGTCTGGTGTACAGGTCTGCCGCAGACCACCCCCTCGGTCTACGTTCCTGTGCACGGAGTATGACGATGAATGGACCCGGTACCCGGCGGGTGAGATCCGGTTCTGAGACATTCAGATCGAACTTCCCGAACGGGAATGGAGTCCAATCGACTGGTGATGCGAACACCGATTTCCGCCACCCTTCAGGGAGCACCCGACATGAGTCAGGCCCGAGCCTTCCTCGTTCTCTCTGTCCTTGTTCCGGGCGCTGCGTTCTCCACCGCCTGTTCCTCCGGAGGGGATTCCGATGGTGCCCTCGTCTGGGTAGCCGTGCACGACACGATCGGCGACACGGTTGTCGTCAGGACCGTCTCCGGCAGCGTGTGGGAAGACACGGCGGAGCTCGTCCCCGAAGTCTCGATCGGCATGCTGGACGGACCCGAGGAGTACATGCTCGGATCGATCGTGTCGCTCGCCGTGGGCGCCGACGGGACGATCTACGCGATGGATCGGCAGGTGCCGGCTCTGCGGGTCTACAATGCGGATGGGACCTATCGCACGACATTCGGCCGTCCCGGCGACGGACCGGGCGAGTACGAGAGCCCCGACGGTGGTCTGAACGTCCTGTCCGACGGGAGAGTCCTGCTCCGGGATCCGGCGAACGCCCGAATCCAGGTATACTCGCCGGACGGAAAGCCGCTGGCCGAATGGCGTATTCGAGGCGGATTCAACACCTCGGCCCGGATGATCGTGGACACGCTGGACCGGGCCCATACGATCATTCTGCTCGACACCGAGGCGGACGTGATGGACTGGCAGTCCGGCCTCGTGCAAATCCTGCCGGACGGGACGCCGGGGGACACGCTGATACCACCGGATACCGGATTCGAGGGTTCCCGCATCGAGGCCCGGTTTGAGAGCGAAGGTGGCAATAGCGTTTCGGTCAACAGCGTTCCGTTCACCGCCTCGGAGGAGACGGCCCTGAGCCCGCACGGGTACTTCATCCACGGGATCAGCACGGACTACGCACTGAACCTGGACCGGCCGCAGGGGCCGCTTCGAATCACGAAGGAGTTCTCGCCGGTACCGGTAGCGGGGGGCGAGAGGGCGGAGGAGGAGGCGTTCGCCACCCGGGACATGCGCCGGACCGAGCCCGGCTGGCGGTGGGACGGGGATCCGATTCCGGACCACAAACCACCCTACAGAGATTTCTATGCGGGAGAAGATGGGACGGTGTGGGTGAGAGTCTCACAGCCGGCGGTAATGCGCGAGGACCCTGACTACGATCCGAACGAGCCCGACGCAATCGCGGACGAATGGCACGAGCCGTACCTGTTCGACGTGTTCGACGAGGCTGGTAGGTATCTAGGCGCCGTCCGGGCCCCCGACGGATTCCGTCCGAATCCGCGTCCGATCTTCACCCGGAAAATGGTGCTCGGCACGATGCGGGACGAGTACGACGTGCAGAGCATCGTGAGATTCGGCGTCGAGTTTCCGGCTGACGGGCCTGGTTGAGCCAGGCCCACCCCCCACCAATCAGTCCGTGGGCGTCCCGTCTAGAACGGGACGTCCAGCCCTCCTTCGTCGGAAGCGATCTCGGGTTCGATGAATACGCGGTTCACACGTGGATCCTCGACCCTGATCTTCCGTTCCACCCGTTCCACGGCCTGGGCGACGCTCTCCACGCCGGCTCCCGGCTCGAACTTCACGCCGAGGTTCAGGAGTATCTCCTCCGGCCCTAAATGAATGCCCATCATCCGCACCAGCTCCAGCACGGCATCATCCTCGGCCACGATCTGCTGGATCGCCCCTTCGAGTTCTTCCGACATCGTCTCGCCCACCAGCAGTGCCCGGGTCTCGTAGCCGAGGAATACGGCCACGAACGTCAG
>JBDGUZ010000150.1:0-10113 GCA_039585915.1 Gemmatimonadota bacterium | reverse complement strand
ATATCAGCTACGCGATTCTGATCATCCTGTTCACGTACGTCTACACGGCGATCATCTTCAACCCGGTTGACCTCGCGGAGAATCTGAAGAAGCAGGGTGGGTTCATTCCGGGTGTCAAGCCGGGTGCGCAGACGGCCGAGTACATCGACCAGGTCCTGACCAGGGTGACGCTGCCCGGTTCCGTCTATCTCGCAGCGATCGCTCTGTTGCCGTTCTTTATCTTCGACGCGTTCGACATCCAGACGTTTTTCTTTGGTGGTACCTCGCTGCTCATCGTGGTCGGTGTTGCGCTGGACACGGTCCAGCAGATGCAGCAGCACCTGCTGCTTCGGCAGTACGAGGGATTCATGAAAAAGGGCCGCGTCAAGTATCGTGGCCGCCAGCGCTATATGTAGGGGTTCTGTGCGAATCGTCTTGATGGGTCCGCCCGGTGCGGGCAAGGGCACTCAGGGAGAGATTCTCGAACATGACCTCGGTGTGCCCCGCTACGCGACGGGAGACATCCTGCGACATGCCCGCAGGACCGGAACGGCGCAGGGCCTCGCGGCGCAGCGCTTCATGGATGCCGGAGAGCTGGTGCCGGACGAGGTAATCCTCGGGATTATCGGCGAAGCGCTGCAGGGAGACGAAGCACACGACGGTTTTGTGCTCGATGGTTTTCCGAGGACCGTGGCCCAGGCAGAGGGACTCGGTCAGATCCTCGACGATCTCGGGATTCGCCTCGACGCGATCCTGAACATCTCAGTAGAGGACGAGGAGATCGTCCACCGGCTGTCGAGTCGCATGGTGTGCTCCGGCTGTGGAATCGCGCGTGTCCCTGGCGGAGACGACGATGAAGACTGTCCCGCATGCGGTGGCACGCTCGTTCAACGGAGAGATGACGGCGCCGAGACCGTACGGCGACGTCTGGTCGTTTACCGCGAGCAGACTGAGCCGGTACTTAGATGGTATCGGGCCTCCGGCGCACGGGTGGTCGATGTGGACGGACTCGGTACCGTGGAGGAGATCCGGGACCGGGTGCGGGCGGGGATCGGCACTTGATCCGGCTGAAGACTGACGAGGAGATCGAGCAGATCCACAGGGCAGGACAGATTGTAGCCGGAGTACTCGAACTCGTCGCTTCGCACGTCGAGCCGGGCATGACGACGGAGGAGCTCGACCGCCTGGCAGAGTCGTATATTCGTGACCACGACGGCGCCGAGCCGGCATTCAAGGGACTATACGGGTTTCCTGCGACGCTGTGCACGAGCCTGAACGAAGAAGTCGTGCACGGAATTCCGTCGGCGTCGCGGAAGTTGGCGGATGGAGATCTGGTCAGCGTGGACGTGGGCGTGAAACGTGGTGGGCTGTTCGCGGACGCGGCCGTGACGATTCCGATCGGCGATGTGGGACCGGAGACCGAGCGTCTGCTGCGGGTCACGCGTGAGGCGCTGGACCTGGGGGTCGCCGAGGCTCGGCCGGGAGCCAGGCTCGGAGACGTGGGCGCGGCGATTCAACAGCACGCCGAGGACGCCGGGTACAGCGTGGTCCGGGAGCTGGTCGGTCACGGTGTCGGACATGAGCCGCACGAAGAGCCGCACGTCCCGAACTTCGGCCGGCGCGGACGGGGTGACGTGATGGAGGCTGGACTGGTAATCGCTATCGAACCGATGGTGAATGACGGAGCACGACACATCCGGACGCTGGCGGACGGATGGACAGTAGTGACGGCTGATGGAAGCCTCTCGGCCCATTTCGAGCATACGGTCGCGGTCACGGCCGGTGGGCCGAGGGTGCTCACGGTTCGGCCGGCAACGGCGGACCTGACCGAGGAGTAGTCTTGGCGAAGGAAGAACCGATCCAGATGGCGGGTGAAGTGATCGAGGCGCTCCCGAACGCCATGTTCAGGGTCCGCCTCGAGAATGAGCACGAAATCACGTGCCACGTTTCCGGCAAGATCCGTATGAACTACATCCGGATCCTGCCTGGCGACAAGGTCACGGTTGAAATGTCTCCGTACGATCTGTCGAAGGGACGGATAACGTACCGGTTCAAGTAGACCGGTCATTGAGTTTCGGGGGAAGTGCCGCTATCTTACACGGCTCTTTCGCACACGGAACGAGGGAAACGGAAGGCACCATGAAGGTCCGATCGAGCGTGAAACGGATTTGCGAGCACTGCAAGATCGTTCGGCGGCGCGGAGTCGTGCGGGTGATCTGCAGCCGTAATCCGAAGCACAAGCAGAGGCAGGGCTAGGAATGGCGAGAATTGCGGGCGTTGATTTGCCCAGAGACAAGAGAGTCGAAGTTGCGCTGACCTACATCTACGGGATCGGTCGCTCAACGGCGCAGGCGATCCTCGCGGAGACAGCCGTGAACCCGGACACCCGGGTGAACGCTCTTTCCGATGACGACGTCAATAAGCTCCGTCGGGTAATCGAGGCCCGCTATAAGGTGGAGGGCGCGCTGCGCACCGAGACCTCGATGAACGTCAAGCGGTTGATGGACATTGGTTGCTATCGGGGACTTCGGCACCGCCGGGGTCTTCCCGTAAGGGGTCAGAGGACACATACCAACGCGCGGACCCGCAAGGGGCCGAGGCGGGCTGTGGCCGGCAAGAAAAAGGCGCCCAGGAAGTAAGGGAGAGAAGACCGAGTCATGGCAAAACCGAGGACCAGCGGGCGCAAGAAGCGCCAGGTAGACGCAGAGGGAGTGGCCCATATCAAGGCCACCTTTAACAATACGATCATCACGATTACGGACACCGAGGGTGGTACCGTGGCGTGGGCGAGTGCCGGCAAGGCCGGCTTCAAGGGATCGAAGAAGTCTACACCGTTCGCGGCGACGATCGCAGCGGAACAGGTAGGCCGCGAGGCGGCGTCGATGGGGATGAAACGCGTGCACGTGCGCGTTCAGGGCCCCGGCTCGGGCCGGGAGTCCGCGATCCAGGCGCTGCAGAGCGCCGGCCTCACGATCCGGTCGATCCGGGACGTGACGCCGATTCCGCACAACGGCTGTCGTCCGCCCAAGAAGCGACGCGTCTGACGGCTCGGCTCGGGGCCGACCGTCGAAGTAAACAGTAGCGAGGCTAAAGGGACGTTCATGGCACGATACACGGGACCGGTCTGCCGGCTGTGCCGCCGGGAAGGCGACAAGCTCTTCCTCAAGGGGAAGCGCTGTTTTACGGAGAAGTGCGCGATTGAGCGCAAGGCGTATCCGCCCGGCGAGCATGGTACTGGACGGCGTCGGCGCCGGCAGTCCGAATACGCGACGCAGCTCCGCGAAAAGCAGAAGGTCAAGCGGATATATGGAATCGGGGAGCGGCAATTCCGCACCATGTTCGAGCGTGCGGCACGCATTAAGGGAATCACGGGCGAGAACCTGTTGATTCAGCTCGAGTCCCGGCTCGATAATCTCGTCTACCGTCTCGGCTTCGCTCCGTCCCGCAAGGCGGCGCGCCAGCTGGTACGGCACCGGCACGTTCTGGTAAACGGCGCTACTCTGGATATCCCGAGCTACCAGGTAGCTCCGGGGGACCAGATCGCGATTGCGGTCAACGGGCAGGACATGCCCGTGGTTCGCGAAGCGGTCGCGGATCGAAAAGGCAAGGATACTCTGTCCTGGCTCGGTGTGGACTACGAAGCGCTTTCGGGCCAGATGCTCGAACGCCCGTCACGCGCCGATATCCCGCTGGCGGTCCAGGAACAGCTGATCGTCGAGCTCTTCAGCAAGTAATCGAGGCGGAACGCAAAACATGCTAGATCTTACCGGTTTGGTCCTGCCCAGCACCGTCGAAGAGCGAAATCGCTCGGAGGACGGTCGCAGGGCTGAGTACGTCCTGCAGCCGCTCGAGCGCGGATTCGGGCATACCGTCGGCAACTCCGTTCGGCGTGTACTGCTTTCTTCGCTCCCCGGATCGGCCATCTGGGCCTTCCGGGCCGACGGCGTGCAGCATGAGCACCAGACAATCCCCGGAGTGGTCGAGGACGTGCACCAGGTCATTCAGAACCTGAAGAAGCTCGTCATCGTGCTCGATCCGGGCGTCGAGGAGGCCCAGCTGAGCCTGGCGATCCAGAAGGCGGGAACGGTTCGCGCCTCCTCGATCGAGCAGGCAGGCGGCGTCACGATCGTCAATCCGGAGCAGGCGCTGTTTACGCTGCAGGATGATCAGCCCGAGAGTCGGCCCCTGAACCTCGCGTTCTGGGCGAATCGTGGTCGCGGGTTCGTGTCTGCGGAACAACACGAGCGACCGAGCGATGCCCCGGTAGACCTGATCCAGGTGGATTCGATCTACAATCCGGTCACGCGCGCGAACTTCATCGTCGAGGAGACTCGGGTCGGACAGCGTACCGACTTCGACAAGCTCACGATCCAGGTGGAGACCAACGGCTCCGTCGATCCCGGTAACGCTTTGTCTTACGCGGCTGCGATCGGCAGGGCGCACCTCCAGTACCTGCTCCAGTTCGGTAGCGGTAACGGAGACGCGGCTCCCGTGCCCGAGGCCGCACCTGGACGCCGACCGGTTCCGGCAGAGATGCAGGAGCTTCTTGGTTCGACGCTCGACACGTTCGAAGTGATCTCGATCCGCTCGAGGAACAACCTCGACAAGGCGGATATCAGGACACTGTACGACATCGTCACGCGGAATCGGGATGATATCCTCAATGTCCCGAGCTTCGGTGAGAAGTCGCTCGAGGAGATCGCCGAGGTCCTGGCGGTGAACGGACTCCGGTTTGACATGAACCTCGAGCGGGACGACGCCGGCAGCATCTGGGTGACGGAATCGGAAGCCGAGGAGGAGAGCGGGAATTCCGATGAGGCATAGGAAGAAGGGAAGGGCGCTCAGTCGGACGTCCTCGCACCGCACGGCGACGCTGAGGAACATGGCGACCAGTCTGCTCCTGCACGAGCGGATCCGGACGACGGAGGCAAAGGCGAAGGAACTGCGTCCGTTCGTCGAGAAGCTGATCACTCTTGGTGGCAGCGATGACGTGCACAGTCGCCGACTTGCACGGCGCGATATCGGGGACCGTGCCGCGTTGCACAAGTTGTTTGACGATATCGGACCGAGGTTCCGGGAGCGTCCCGGTGGCTACACCTGGCCATTATCGAGCTGACCGAGCGGAGTCAGTAACTCCGGCATTCGGATCGAGAAAGGCAGGCAGCGATGGGGCGTTCCGGCGTATCTCCGATTCTCGCGATCATCGCGATCGTCGCGATCGTGGGTTTCTTCTACTGGCTGAGCCAGGAATCAGCGGCACTCGACACGGTGGTCGAGCCCGTCATGGAAGAAGAAGTGGTTGCGGAGGCGATCGATCTCAATACGGCGGCGATGGCCGCGGACCTTGAGGGCTCGATCGGCCAGGAGGGCTGGATCCGATTCGTGACGGTAAACGAGCGGCTCGGCAGGGCGGCATTCACGATCGGCCTGGATGCAGAGAACAATCTTCCGGTCCTGCTCGCACCGGACCTGATCCGGCGCGGAACCGACATTTACGGGAATGACAGGATCAGTATGTTCGGCAAGCTGTTCGTGCTGAACGACTCGATCCGGAATGAGTGGGTGAACCAGGAAGCAGTGGACGGGGCGAACGCAGATGCGATTCCCTCGACGCCCGGGTTCTTTCTGGCCGACTCGCTGTCAATAAACTGAGTCGACGGAGCAATGGCGAATTTCTGTTACGTGTGCAACAAGGGCCCCGCGACCGGGAATCGCGTGAGCAACGCGAACAACCGGACCAAGCGGAGGTTCATGCCGAATCTCCAGCGGGTCCGGATCCTGGAACATGGCCGCACCGTTCGGGTCCGGATCTGTACCCGGTGTCTCAAGGCCGGCAAGGTCCAGAAGGCGTCCTGACGCCCGGGACCGGATTTCACGGCGTCAGGGGTGTCGAATCCCGGCGCCGGGAAGGCTCTGCCGTCAGGCGGGGCCTTTCTTGTGTCGGTCGTCCGGGCCGGGGGTCAAGCTACATCGTTCCCGGCACTTCCGGCGGTTCTGAACCCCATGGGAGGATCCGCGCATGAAGGTCCTCGTCACCGGTGCTGACGGTTTCGTAGGCGAGCATCTCGTTGCCGAGCTGTTGGAAAACGGATACGACGTTGCGGGCTCTACTCTCAACCTTCCACCGGTTCGTGACACCCTCACCCCGGCGGAGGCATCATCCATTGACTGGAAGGCCGCCGATATCAGGGACCACGACGCACTGGTCCGACTGATTTCCGCGGTTCGACCCGAGCAGATATACCACCTCGCGGGCTTCGCGTCTGGAGCGCTCGCTCGGGAGAACGCCGCGTTGTCACTGAACGTGAATGCGGGCGGCACGGTGAACCTGTTCGAGGCCGTAATGTCCGTGCGGGACGACTCGCCTGAGTTCGATCCGCGAATCCTCGTCATGGGAAGTGGGGATGCGTACGGGGATGCTGCGCGCGACGCAGTGCCTCTGGCCGAGGATATGCCCCTGAGGCCGGTGTCTCCGTACGGCCTCTCGAAAGCCGCGCAGGAACTCGCGGCTCACACCTACCGGCGCGCTCATGGTCTGAGGATCCTGGTATTGAGGAGCTTTAACCTCGTCGGACCCGGCCAGGGACCGAACTTCGTCGTGCCCGACTTCTGCTCCCAGGTGTCCGAGATCGTGTCAGGGCATGGAAACGGTGAGATCCGCGTCGGAGACCTGGATGTAGAGCGGGATTTCACCGATGTGCGGGATGGAGTTCAGGCGCTGCGCCTGGTGATGGAGATGAAGGACCCGAAGGCTGCATACAATGTGGCGTCGGGCCAGCCGATCAGCATCAGGCGGATCCTCGACTGGATTCTCGACGAGGCCGATATTAAACCGGATATCCTCGTTGAGCCTTCGCGTTTGCGTGAGAACGAAGTACCTCGCATTCAGGGAGACGCGTCGCGTCTGAGGGCGGACACGGACTGGGTTCCAGAGCGCTCGATCGAGACGTCGGTGCGGGAGGTCTATCGCTGGACAGCGCGTCGCTGGGAGAGAAGTGATGCCGAACTCAACGAGGAGGGGGGACGCCGCTGATGGATGTTGCGGTCATAGGCAGTGGATACGTCGGGCTCGTGGTCGGGGCATGTCTGGCCGAGACAGGAAACCGGGTCGTATGCGCGGACATCGACAAGGTCAAGATCCGACGCCTGAACGAGGGGCAGGTTCCGATCTACGAACCGGGCCTCGACCGTCTCATTGAGCGAAATCTCGGAGAAGGACGGCTCCGATTCACGACCGACGTGGATCAAGCCGTCGGACACGGCCAGGTAATCTTCATCGCTGTCGGGACGCCTCCGGGAGAAGATGGCTCCGCCGATCTGCAGCACGTGCTGAGCGTCGCCGGAACAATCGGCCGGAATCTGGCTGATGACACGATCGTCATCACCAAGAGCACGGTCCCGGTGGGAACGGCCGGGAAGGTCCGGGCCGAGATCGAGCGTCACACCGACCTGCAGTTCCACGTGTGCTCGAACCCGGAATTCCTCAAGGAAGGCGCGGCGATCGACGATTTCATGCGTCCGGATCGGGTGGTGTGTGGCATCGAGTCGGATGCTCCCCGTTCGTCGCTGGAGGAGTTGTTCGGACCGTTCGTTCGAAGTGGCAATCCGCTGATCTTCATGGACATCGCATCGGCCGAGCTCACGAAGTATGCGGCAAACGCGATGCTCGCGGCCCGGATCAGTTTCATGAACCAGCTTTCCTCTCTATGCGAAGCCTCGGGGGCGGACGTAACGCTGGTGCGAAAAGGGATCGGTAGCGACCCGCGTATCGGGCGCTCATTCTTGTACGCCGGAGCTGGATACGGGGGAAGCTGCTTCCCGAAGGACGTGCGGGCGCTGATTCTCACGGGCCAGGAATTCGGTGTCGACCTGTCGATCCTGCGTGAGGTCCACGAGGCAAACGAACGCCAGAAGGCAGTACTCGGCCAGAAGGTAAGAGGACGGTTCGGGGATGACCTGTCAGGAGTGCGCTTCGCGATCTGGGGCCTGGCGTTCAAACCCGAGACCGACGATATGCGCGAGGCACCGGCTCTCACTGTGATCGACGAGTTGCTCGAGGCGGGTGGCTCGGTTGTCGCGCACGACCCGGTCGCGCAGGACGTGGCCCGGGAGCTCCACCTCGGTGATCGGGTGGATTACGCGGATGACGAGTACGAAGCCTGTCTGGATGCGGACGCGCTGATCATCGCGACGGAGTGGCTGCAGTACAGGCGGCCGGACTGGGAGCGGATCGAGAGTGCGATGAAACAGAAGATCGTATTCGACGGACGCAACCTGTTCGAACCATGGCGAATGCGCCGGCACGGCTTCGAGTACTATCCGATTGGAAGGGAGCAGGTCAGATGAGAGTCCTGATCACGGGCGCGGCCGGCTTCCTCGGATCTCACCTCACCGATCGATTTCTGGCCGACGGGCACTCCGTGATCGGAATGGACAACCTGATTACGGGAAACCTGGACAACATTGCACACCTGGACCGTGAGCCACGCTTCGACTTCGTCAGGCACGACGTGACGACGTTCATCGGCGTAAAGGGAGAGCTCGACGGGGTGCTTCACTTCGCGTCTCCAGCGAGCCCCGTCGACTATCTCGAGCTGCCGATTCAGACGCTGAAAGTCGGAAGCCTCGGGACTCACAACGCGCTCGGGCTGGCGCGCGCCAGGGACGCGCGTTTCCTGCTGGCATCGACTTCGGAGGTGTACGGAGACCCGCTGGTTCATCCGCAGCCGGAGAGCTATTGGGGCAACGTGAATCCGATCGGTCCGCGAGGCGTATACGACGAGGCAAAGCGATTCGCGGAGGCTATAACGATGGCCTATCACCGGTATCACGGCCTCGATACGCGCATCGTGAGGATCTTCAACACTTATGGGCCGCGCATGCGTCCGTACGATGGGCGTGTGGTGTCGAACTTCATCGTTCAGGCCCTGCTCGATCAGCCTCTGACGGTGTACGGCGATGGAGGTCAGTCCCGGAGCTTCTGCTACGTATCGGACGAAGTCGAGGGGATCTACCGTCTGTTCCACAGTGATCAGACGGACCCGGTGAACATTGGAAATCCGGCGGAATTCACGATCCTGGAGCTGGGTCGGATGGTGCTCGATCGGCTCGGCTCGGATGCGGGGATCCGGTACCTGCCTCTCCCCACCGATGACCCGAAGATCCGGCAGCCGGACCTTGCCCGAGCGATCGAGTTTCTGGAGTGGGAGCCGACGGTACTACTGTCTGAGGGGCTGGCCACGACGATCGACTATTTCAGGCAGCTGCATGCGTTTGGCGCACTGCGAGTTCCGCCAGTACTCACCGGTGATACCGAGACTGCCGAGGTCTCCCTTTGACCCGGCAGCTTCCGGACGGCGCGCGACGGCTATCCGTGGTGATTCCGGTCTTCAACGAGAGTGGGACGATCGAACAGATAGTCGATCGCGTAAACGATGTTTCACTCAAGATCGAGCTCGTAGCTGTCGACGATGGATCGACCGACCGGTCGCTGGAAGTTCTCGAGCGGCTGAAGGAAGCCGGCCGCATAGACCGATTGATCGTCCACGAGTCCAATCAGGGCAAGGGCGCCGCGCTCAAGACCGGATTCGAGGCAGCTGGCGGCGACATCATCATCGTTCAGGATGCGGATCTCGAGTACGATCCGGCCGAGTACCGCAAGCTCCTGCAGCCCATCCTGGATGGGAAAGCCGACGTGGTGTTCGGCTCCAGGTTCCTGGGAGGCGAGCCACATCGCGTCCTCTATTTCTGGCATTACGTGGGGAACCGGTTCCTTACGATCCTGTCGAACATGGTGACGAACCTGAATCTCACCGACATGGAAACGTGCTATAAGTGTTTCCGACGGGAGGTGCTCCAGGGGCTGAGCATCCAGGAACGCGGGTTCGGGGTAGAGCCCGAACTGACGGCCAAGGTCGCGAGAGCTGGCTGGCGCATATATGAAGTCGGTATCTCGTACAGTGGACGCACATACGCAGAGGGAAAGAAGATCGGCTGGAAAGATGGAATGCGTGCGCTCTGGTGCATCCGCACGTACGGACTGCTCGGCCGTGGCAAAGTCGCCTCGGTACCGTCGGATGACGTTTCGCCGGCCTGAGATGCGAAGGCTCGTGTTCGGATCGAGGCGCCTGGTCA
>JBDGUZ010000149.1:0-5598 GCA_039585915.1 Gemmatimonadota bacterium | reverse complement strand
GATCTCGAACTTCTGCTCAGGAGCTTGGGGGCCAGAGACTGTACGTCCTCGGCGGAGGGTCCGGCAGGATTAGAGGTGCGGCTGGCCGTATCGAACGCCGAGCTAATTCTGCACAAGGATCCGGTCGAGCGTCGCAGGGCCGCCATCCTCGAAGTCACGCTTGATGGAACGGGGCCTGATGGATTGGCACGAACCAACAGAGTTATGCTCGACTCCAGCCGCACCCACGGAGTCACGCTGACGATCGTCCGATGACTGAGTCCGTTCGTGTCGGACTCGTCACCTGCCGGGAACTGCCGGAACCCGATCCTGATCAGGAATTGCTCCTCGCCGCTCTTCAAGGCGCCGGCGTCGATGCCGAACTCGTGGCGTGGGACGGTTCGACTGCTCACGGGATTAGTTCGTTCGACTGCTGTGTGCTGCGCTCTTGCTGGAACTATCACGAGTCACCGGGTGAATTCCGCCAGTGGGTCCATTCGACCGCCCGGTTAACCCGCCTGTGGAATCCTGAGCCCATCGTGACGTGGAATCTGCACAAGCGATATCTCGAATCACTGGCGGCGGCCGGGCTTCCCACGGTCCCGACCGCCTGGTTCCCGAACGGGAACGACGCCCCGTTGCGTGAGACAGTGGAACGAAACGAGTGGTCTGACATCGTCGTGAAACCCGCGATATCGGCTTCCTCGTACCGGACACATCGGTTTCGTCTCGGTGACGGGCAATTTGGCGAAGCGCAGGCTGCGCTCGACGACCTCCTCTGCGACCGCGACGCGATGATTCAGCCGTACGTACCGGGAGTCGAGACGTCGGGAGAGCGAGCGGTCATGTGGATCGACGGCGAAGTCACGCACGCGATCCGCAAGGCGCGTCGCTTCGCCGGGGATGTCGAGGCGGTGTCGCAGGCGGTCACGGCATCGGAGGCGGAGCGGGACGTGGCGCTGCGTTCCGTAGCCGTGGCCGCGGCCGAAACCGGTGTAAACCCACTCTACGCCCGGGTCGACCTGATGCCCGACGCGCAGGGAGACCCGATGGTCTCCGAACTGGAACTCATCGAGCCTTCCCTGTACCTGCGGCAGTCACCGGCCACGCTGGACCGGTTCGTACGCGCGATCGCTACAACGCCAGCTTCATGAAGTTGGCCATCGTTCGTGTCATGCCGCCCGGCGGCGGCAACAGCTCATCCAGCTCCTCCAGGGTGTCCACCCAGTCGGTCAGCCCGACGATGAAAATGAAGTCGATGAGCCCGGCGAGGGAGCCCCAGCCCGTCATCGTGATCTGGACTTCGCGGTCCATCACCATGCTGCGGTAGTCCATACTGGTCGATCCCACGGTGAAGAAGGCCATGGCATGTTCGGCTTCCTCCTCCGTGGTCTTGGCCTCGAGTGCCCTGGCGAGCTCGTGCACGGCCTCCACCAATTCCTCCGGCACGTCCCGGCCGGCCGGCCGGCCCTCTGGTGGTCCCATCTGGACCGCGAGATACCGATAGTACTGGTGCATCAACGGCCCCCATTCGGGGAGCGCGATCAGCTCGTACCAGATCGGGCCCGTGATAAAGAAATTCGCCTTCATGTGAAGCTTCGGGTATTCCTCCGAGTTGGCCGTGGTCAGATACTCCACGGTGTAGCCGGCATCCTCGAGGATGTGCTCCACGCTGTCGACAGCGCTCTTGAACGCGGGATTCGGGACGTAAATTTCCCTCAGCCACGGATCCTCGATCTCGCGTGCCTGTCTGATCTTACCCGCGAGATCACCCACACCCACGTTGGGCGCATACAGACCCGTCTTCAGGCGACCTCCCTGGGACTCGATCTCCTCGTTCAGTCCGTTCTTCATGACGATCAGGGCCGCGAACAGATCGTGCGCGCGGGCCATGGTCACCGAAGCCGAGCTTGGCGCCGAACGTAGGGACGGGACCATCAACAGGACCTGGGAGCCGCGCAACGCGCTTCCCGCGAGCATCGATGCGTACACATAGCTCTGCCACAGCGAGTCGGGGACCTTGAGGATCGACCCTGCAGGCATCAGCGTATAGAAAACCCCCTTCTCGAAGTCGATCGGCTTGGCCGCGAACCCCGTCTTGTTGTGCAACTGGAGCACCAGCCCGTCGTACCGTCCGATCCGCTCCTGCAGGGTGGCCGTTACCGAGTCGACCCGGGCCTGGTAGTCGTCCGGTTTGTCGAGCTGGCGGAGTGGGAACGGGATCTCTTCGGGTCTGAACCCCTGCTGCTCGAGCAGCTCCCGGGCGGCTGTCTTCACACGGAGCGCCGCCGGGCCCCGGATGATTACCGCCCGGTCCTCCCAGTTCGGTCCCACATAGTGCTCGCCGATCCCCATCCCCGTGAACATGGCGAGGCCCCGGTACGGATCCTCTTCCGTAATGTCGTAGAACGCGATCTTCCGGTGGTCGCGCATCACGTTGTCCGGAATAGGCAGGATGCCGGCAACGTGGAGACTCGTGAACGAGAAGTCGGACGGGTTGGTGATATTGATGTGTACCCGAATCCGCTTCTTCAGCCATTCCTCGCCGTACTGAAATACCTCGGTCCGCAGGAGCTTCGAGTTGGCGACCGCCGTCCGGAGCCGATCCTGGGCTTCCGACAGCTCCTGTTCCCATTCCTCGTACCCGTCGGGCAGATCGAGCTCGTAATTCATCGGGTCGAGGAGCACACGGAAGAACAGCCGCGAGTTGTTCGCCTCGAAGTAGTTCTGGTCGAGGAAAATGAAGTACTCCGGGATCTTGCCTGTCTGGTCGTATTCCTCGATCCGCTCGGCCATCGCCCGCAGATATCCCCGCACTGTCTGCTTGAATGCGATCTCGTCGGGCTTGCCCTCGGCGTTGTTACCGCGGAAGTCGTGGATCCACAGCACGTGGTAGTCTCGCGCCTCGTGCACGGAACGGAAGAACTCGAGCTGGAACTCCTCGTTGATCACGTATTGGGTACGGTTACCGCTCGAGAATTTCTGCTGCGTGCCGAGCTCGATGATCGCGCGGACTTCTTCATCGGTGTCGTGGTCCTCCGCCCGAAGTGCGAGCTGCAGCGGCAGCCACACGAGCCGGCTGTCGTCCCAGCGGTCCAACTGGAACACCCGGACCTCTTCGACGATCTGGACGAGCGTCTGGAAGGTCCAGTACACCTCGTCGTAGCTCGCTTCGGCCAGCTGCTCGTTCTGCAGAATCCAACGGCCGAACTCGGCATGCGCGATGGAGGCGAACTGATCCAGCCCGTCATGCGCCTTGCGCTGTCCGAGCAGTCGGTCGTACGCCACGAGAACGTCTTCGAGCAGGATGCGGCGGGCAGCCGCCGCTATCTCCCGGCCCTGCTCGGTGCTGCCGCTGACGACAGTGCTGTCTCCTGCCGCCGCGATCGAGAATGCCCGGTCGATCTCGTCGTGGTACGCCTGAATCTCCTCGAGGAGGTTCCGACCGTCCGGGAACCGGCCGTCCGGCGTCGCTAAATGCTCCCGGATACGTGCTATCTGGCCGGCGTATTTCTCGTTCGGGTTGTCTCCGCCCTGGTCGGTAAGTGGCATGCTGAGTTCCGCGATCCACAGAGCTCCTTCGCGGATGTACCCGATCGACTCGTCGAGGCCGGCCGGCCGGGTTTCGAGCTCATACAGTTGAACCGGCGGCTGGTCGAGCTCGACGGCATCCCGCTGTGGACGCGTTTCTCCGTTGTTACGGCCCCACAGCGGGACGTTCACGCCTACGGCAAAGGTGTTGTCGAACCCGGGAAGGTAGTCGAATCGGACTTGCGATCCCTTTCCGAAGATGCCGCTGCGGCGGAACGGGATCTCGAGCCTGAGCAGCACGGACCACCGGTTGTCCGGGATGTTGTAGTCGGCACCGGTCGTGAAGTGCAGCGCCGGAATCGAGAACAGGGCACGGCCCCCACCATCGAGTCCGTCCACTCCCCGGAATCCGCCGTATCCCTCGACGCCGATCGCCGCCACTCCGGCTACCGGACTCATCAGGTCCTTCAGGATGCCGGCGTGCGCCAGAAACTGCGATTGACCGGTGGAGTCGCCGGGAGTGTACCAGCCGGCGGTCGCTCCTGCGTGTCCCTTCCAGACCGGCGGCATCCCGAGCTGGAACACCTCGCCTCCCTTCTCGGGCGGTCGATCCGATCGGGACTGGGCCGGAGCGAGCGACGGACAGAACAAGAACAGGACCGTCAGAACGCGCAGAACAGAGGACAGGGACGGGTTCATCTGGCAGCCTCTTCCTGGAGTCGCCTGGGATGCTGGGTAGAGCTCTTGCAGTGTACGGAAATCCCGCACGTTCAAGGTGAACATACGGATGCTGTTCGGGCAAGTAGGTCCTCAGGGAAGCACGAAATCGTGAAGATTAGAGTCCCGTCGATCCGAGTCGGAGGACTCTATGTAGAAGGGGGCACGGCGTGTCAGCCGCGCCCCCTGGGCTCAGAATACTGTCCTCGGGTCATGCGGGGACCCGGTTCGGCCGGTCAACAGGCAGCGGCTGCCGCGCAGTTCGCTTCCGCCTGCACCGTTCCGTCGGCGCCCGCCGTGCCTGGTGCCTGGCCACCGCCGGCCGAGGCGCCCCCGGCGCCACCTGATCCAGCTGTTCCTCCGGAAGTGGAGTTGCCGCTCACGGTCGGTGCGCTGCCCGCCGTTGAGTACACGCCGACCACGGTTCCGCCGGCTCCGCCGCCCCCGGCGCCCGAGTGCCCGCCGCGCCCGCCGGCGCCACCGGCACCACCATCGCCGCTGTCCACTCCGCTGCCCGAGCCACCGGCACCGCCCGGTCCTCCGGGCTGGCCGGCACCCGCGTCTCCGCCCGCACCGCCATCGCCGGCCGCTCCGAGCTGGAATTCATTTGATACCAGGTTCGGATTCGACGAGATCAGGAATACCGCAAACGAGCCGCCTCCACCGTATCCTCCGGATCCCGCCCCGGTCGCTCCGGCGCCGCCTGCTCCGCCACCACCGCCTCCGGCCCCGTACGAGTCCGTGCCCGTATCACATCCGCCGCTTCCACTGCCGCCACCGCCCCCGGTTCCATCGGTTCCGGCGCTTCCCGCCAGGCCATCGGCTGCATGCCAGAAGTCGCCGATCAGACGGCCGTCCGCGATCGCGCCGCCGCCGGACGCGCCGTCGGCTCCGGACTGGCCGGCCAGGCCAGAAAGACCCGGCAAGCAGGCCAGGTTGCTCGATCCACCAAGTCCGAAGCCGCCGCCCGACGTCTCGGCGTTCGCACCAGGCTGGCCGGGAGTCGCGGTCGCGTCGAATGTAAGCGGGTAGTTGGCGCAGTCTGTATCCATGGTTCCGCCAACTCCGCCCGCGCCGCCGGCTGCACCGGCGATGGAACTCGTTGCTCCGCCGCCGCCATTGCCACGCGAGCTGTCGTCGCACGAGGCCGCGAGTTCTTCAGCCGGCTGGCCGATGCCTCCACCGCCTGCCGGAGATCCACCAGCCGTGACACCGTCGATACCGCCGGAACCAGCGGATCCAGTCCCGGACTGAATCAGATTGCCCCTGATCTCGAGCGCACCGGTCGAGTTTCGCACGACCACGACGTATGAACTGCGTCCCTGGCCGCCGGGCAATGTGCCTGCCGCGTCGGGGCCGACGAGTGTGAGA
>JBDGUZ010000148.1:0-6618 GCA_039585915.1 Gemmatimonadota bacterium | reverse complement strand
ATGGCGGTATACGGCGCCGTCGCATTTGTCGTGCTCCAGGTCGCGGACATCCTGCAGGACGGGCTGCGACTGCCGGAGAGTTTTCTTCCGTTCATCACCGCTACCGCTCTGCTCGGCTTCCCCGTCGCGATCGCACTCGCCTGGGCGTTCGACCTCACTTCCGATGGAATGCAGCGCACCGCAGAGGCCGAGCCCGGCGAGTTGACCGAGATCATTTCGGCTCCAGCCTCGAAACGCTGGCCGGCAGGTCTTCTGGCCCTGGTCGGCATGGTCGCACTGCTCGCCGGAGCGTGGTACGTCGGCAGGCAGTCGGCGTCGGGAGACCTGCCTGCGGGTCCGGATTCCGCCCGGGTCGCAGGCGCCCCCGCAGACACCGACCCCGCCGCGGAGACCGAGCCGGCACCCGAGTCGATCGCGGTACTCCCGTTCGTCAACATGAGCTCGGACCCGGAACAGGAATATTTCGCGGACGGCATCTCAGAGGAGCTGCTCAACCTGCTGGCGCAGATCCCCGATCTGCAGGTGACATCGCGCAGCTCGGCCTTTTCCTTCAAGGACAAGGACATCGAAATCCCGGAAATCGCCGCGCAACTGAATGTCGCGCACGTGCTGGAAGGATCCGTCCGGAAGTCAGGCGAGCAGGTCCGGATCACGGCCCAGCTGATCGATGCTCGCTCCGACAAGCATCTGTGGTCGAAGAGCTGGGATCGGACGCTGGATGACATTTTCGCGGTGCAGGACGAGATCGCCGCCGAAGTGGCGGAGCAGTTGCAGGTCGAGCTGTTGGGCGTGCAGTCGGTCGTCAGAGCCGTGGATCCGGAGGCATACGCGCTGTTCCTGCAGGCGAGACAGCTGGCCTACCAGTTCACCCGGGAAAGCCTCGATCGCTCGAACGAACTGTATCGCGCCGCTCTGGAGATCGATCCCGACTACGCCGCGGCCTGGGCCGGTCTGAGCGCGAACTACGGTAACCAGGCGGCATACGACCTCGGCCCGCTCGAGGAGAGCAACCGGCTGGCCCGCGAGGCCGCGAACCGGGCGCTGGAGATTGATTCGGAATTCGCCCCGGCCCTCGCCGGACTCGGCGCAATCGAAGTCTGGTACGATCTCGACTTCGGGGCGGCCGCAGCGCACTACTCTCGAGCGCTGGCCCTCGATCCAGGCAATCCGGAAATCCTGCTCGGCGGCGCGCTGCTCACTGAAGTGCTGGGTCGCGGCCCCGAGGCTATAGAAGTCTACGAATACCTGGTCCCTCGCGATCCCATCAATCCGAGCCTGCATGCGGCCCTCGCTTTCGCCTACTGGGCTAGCGGGAGATACGAAGAGTCGCTCGAGTCCGCCCACACGACTCTGAGTCTCAGTCCGGAGTTCATCGGAACTCATTATTCCGCTGCAGGAGCCATCGAGGATCTAGGCGATCCGGAGGCCGCGCTTGCCGAAACGATGCGGGAACCGTACGAGCCGTATCGACTTCTGGGCCTGTCGCGAATTCACAATACGATGGGTCACGCGGCAGAATCAGATGCCGCACTGCAGGAGTTGATCGACAAATACGGGGAAGGCTGGGCTTACAACATCGCGTACACCTACGCGATGCGCGGCGAAGCCGACTCGGCGTTCGAGTGGCTGGCCAGGGCGATCGAGAATCGCGACGCCGGACTGGCCCAGCTCGGATCTACGAAGGTGTTCCGCAACATCGAAGACGATCCGCGCTGGCGGCCTCTTCTCGAGAGCCTCGGGATGACGCCCGAGCAGCTGGCGGCGATCGAGTTCGAGGTGGAGTTACCGGAACGGCGCTGAGCCGCGCGCGACTGCCCGGCATCCAGTCGCTCGCGCGCCTTACTCCTTTTCTTTCTGCCGCTCCTCGAGTTCCCCCGCCAGCCGATCCCGCTGCGCCGCCAGCTGCTGCCTTCGTTCCTCGAGCTGCGGCTTGTTCACCTCTGGCGCGTTCTTGATCTCGCGAAGACACGAGCGACCCGTTCCCTGCCCAGGTGTCGCCCCCACCCCAACCGCCGACCTTCCGCTCCGGTGAAACATTAAGTAGGGTCGGCCGGTATGGGTGTCGTTCCGAGGAATGCGGTCAGCCCGCAGAGCACACACATCTCTGATGAGCCCGGAGAGGCATGAAAGCACTAAACCTGCGCCGCACGGTAGCGGCCCTGTTCCTTGTTGTCTGCGCGGCAGTCACGACCGGCGCTGGCGTCGCGGCGGCCCAGCAGGAGAACGCCGCGCAGCCGGCGTCACTCTCACCGTCCGAGTTCGAAGCGGTCTACCGCGCCAGGACGGACAGCGCCCGGATGCGCTTCACCGAGGCTGACGTCGAGTTCGTCTCCGGGATGATCAGTCACCACGCGCAGGCCCTTATCATGTCGGATCTCGCACCGAAAAACGGAGCCAGCCCGCAGGTCCAGGTCCTTGCGTCGCGCATCATCAACGCGCAGAAGGACGAGATCGCGCTCATGCAGCAGTGGCTGCGCGATCGGGGGCAGCCGGTTCCGATGGTGAAGATCGACGGACTGAATCTGATGATCGACATGAGCGCGCCGGGAGACATGGACTCGCCGGACGGGCACATGAAGCACGACGCGCACCGGGCGGACGCCGAAGCCAATGTACCCGCGCACGCCATGCACGCCGACCACATGATGCCCGGCATGCTCACCCAGGCACAGCTCGAGGAGCTGGCCGTCTCGTTCGGACCCGAGTTCGACCGCCTGTTCCTCACCGGGATGATCGCCCACCACGGCGGGGCCGTCACGATGGTCCACGACCTGTTCGCCGTTGACGGGTCGGGACAGGACGACGCGGTATTCAAGCTCGCGTCTGATATCCAGGTGGATCAGCTCACCGAGATCGCGCGCATGGAATTGATGCTCGAAGAATACACGAACTGAAGCTGGTACCGATTGAACAAACCACCGACTAAAGGAATGCAGATGAGATCCGAATTTTCTCGATCGTTATGGCTGGCCGCCGGCCTGGCAGGGCTGCTCACCGTGAGCGCGTGCGCCTCATCGGGCACGAGCAGCGCCCCACCGGCCCCGGCGCCGGTACCCGAAACTGCCGCCGAGATGCACGGCCTGGGAGCGGATCCCGCGGCCAATTGGAGCCCGGGCGATCCGACCATGGCGCCGAGTCCCGACCCGCGCGTCGGACTCTCGGCCGGACTGCTGGACGCCGGCGAGGCGATCTGGAACCTGAGCCTCGTTTCAGCCACGCAGCCGCCCGAGGCGTTCGTCGGAGTCACCAACTCCGACCTCGCGTTCAGCGGCCCGTATGCGATCCAGGGGAATTACAACGGTTTCATCGTGTGGGATATTTCGAATCCGACCGCGCCCGTCCTCGTGACGAGCTACGTGTGCCCCGCGTCGCAGAGCGATGTGTCGGTGTACAAGAACCTGCTGTTCGTCTCGGGTGAAGGCATGGGCGGACGGCTGGACTGCGGGACCGAGGGCGTCGACGAAGCCGTGAGCCACGACCGTCTGCGCGGCATCCGCATCTTCGACATCACCGATATCCGGAATCCGAAGTACATCGCAAACGTCCAGACCTGCCGCGGCTCGCACACCCACTCGGTGCTGGTCGACCCGGACGACACGGACAATGTCTACGTGTACGTCTCCGGCTCCGCGCCCGTGCGTCCCGAGGAGGAGCTCCCGGGCTGTTCAGACGCCAGGCCGGATGAGGATCCGAATTCGGCGCTGTTTCGGATCGAGGTGATCCGCGTGCCGCTCGCACACCCCGAGCAGGCCGCGATCGTCAGCTCACCGCGAATCTTCGACGACCTGGTGGCTCCGCCGCAGCACGGCCTCGCACCGGCGGATATCGCCGCGCTCGAAGAAGCCAGGGCGGCCGGTGCGTTCATCATCGATTACAACGGCCAAGAGGCAGCTCTCTCCGACGGATTCGCCAATCAGCTGCTCGAGCAGACCGTGGCGGAGCGCGGCGGAGAAGGAGCCCCCACGGCAGCCGACAGCGCGGCGCTGCGCGAGAATCTCCCGGCAATCATCGAGGCGAGGTTCGGCGGCGGCGATGACGCCGGTGACGATGACGGTCCGGCTCCCGGACCCACCCAGTGCCACGACATCACCCTGTACCCGGAGATCGGGCTCGCGGGCGGCGCCTG
Organism: Gemmatimonadota bacterium; assembly: GCA_039585915.1. Classification (GTDB taxonomy): domain Bacteria; phylum Gemmatimonadota; class Gemmatimonadetes; order Palauibacterales; family Palauibacteraceae; genus Carthagonibacter. The sequence goes on along the minus strand of JBDGUZ010000148.1, from coordinate 2,492 downwards.
CGAGGGCTACGGCTTCCTGATCGACATCAGCGATCCGGTGAACCCGACGCGTATCGCCGCGGTGTCCGACTCCAACTTCTCGTACTGGCACTCGGCCACCTTCAACAACCAGGGCACGTCGATCCTGTTCAGCGACGAGTGGGGCGGCGGCGGCGGGCCGAAGTGCCGCATCGACGATCCGATGGAGTGGGGAGCGGACGCGATCTTCACGATCTCGCACGGGACGATGCACTTCCAGAGCTACTTCAAGATGCCTGCGCCGCAGACGTCTGAGGAGAATTGCGTCGCCCACAACGGCTCGATGATCCCGATTCCCGGCCGCGACGTGATGGTCCAGGCGTGGTACCAGGGCGGCATCTCCGTATTCGACTTCACGGATCCGGCCAACCCGGTGGAGATCGCCTTCTTCGACCGCGGTCCCGCGAACGCCGAGCGGATGGCCAGCGGCGGTTCGTGGTCCGTCTACTGGTACAACGGCGCGATCGTCAGCTCCGAGATCGCCCGCGGACTGGACGTTCTCGAGCTCACGCCGAGCCCGTACCTGACGGCGAACGAGATCGAGGCGGCGAATTCGGTGAGGTTCGACCACTTCAACGTGCAGGGTCAGCAGATGTTCGTGTGGCCGTCGACGTTCGCGCTGGCGCATGCCTACGTGGACCAACTGGAGCGGTCCGGCGGCATGGGGGCGGACGGAGTGGCTCGCGCGCGTTCTGCGCTGGTGCAACTGGAGAACGCCCCGGCCTCCGATCGCCGGGAGTCGCTCCTGCAGATGGCGTCGCACCTCGAGCAGATGGCGGGCTCGTCCGCGGACCCGGCGAAGATGAACATGCTGGCTGGGACGGTGCAGGACCTGGCGGCGATGTAGTCGTCGGCGGGCGTGTGCCCGCCCTGGCTGCAAGAAAGCAGCCGGAGGGCGGACGTCCCTCAGCAAACCGGACTGGCCCGGGGACCGATAGTGGTTCCCGGGCCTTTCTTTTGCGCCTCCCCCCAGTCAGCCTTGCTCAGCCTTGTTCCTGCTCGTCCTCCGGATCGTGCAGCTGACTCGTCTGTCTTTCCAACGATATCAGGAGGGGACGACAGTCTCGTGAAGGTACCTTCATGAACTCACAGCAGACCCTGCCGATCGATTCCCACTTTCCCACTTTCGTGTAGGGTTCGGACACAGACCGAACGCCGCCGCTGAAACGATGGAGAGACGCTTCACGTAAGACATTCCTGTAGACTGGTATCCTGGAGGGCTCCCTTCCCCCCGAATCCCTCCGGGTGCCGCCGAAACGCAGTCCACCATGCCCACCACGGAGCCATCACAATGAAAAGCAGGCCCCAAAGGAGCCCGAGGCGATCACGCCTGCGGGCGGCCGCGCCCGTTCGACCTCCCATGCTCGCCCGCGTCCGCGCACCGGCCGCCCGTTCGACCTCCCATGCTCGCCCGCGTCCGCGCACCGGCAATCGCACTCGCGCTCGGCCTCGTCTCGTTGGCGTTCGCCACCGCGCCCGCCCTCGCCCAGGACGCCACCGGTGACTGGTACGGGATCATGGATGCCGGGGCCGTCCAGATGCGCTTCAATCTGCATGTGAGCGAGGCGGACGGCGTGTACTCCGCCACCCTCGACGTCCCGGAGCAGGGGGCAGACGGAGTTCCGCTCGATCCGTTCACGGTCGAGGACGGGACGATCAACTGGAAATTCGGTCCCGCGAACGTGGAATACGAAGGGTTCGCCGATCCGGCGTTCGCTAGAATCAACGGCACGTTCACGCAGGGCAGCCAGACGTTCCCGCTCAACTTCGGGCGCACGCAGCTGGCGGCGCCGGTGGGCAGCGAGGAGTGGGCCCGCGAGCGTGTTGCCAAGCACGAGGTGATGATCCCGATGCGGGACGGGGTGGACCTGTTCACCTCCTACTACGTGCCGAAAGACACGACGCGCACCTACCCGATCCTCCTCCGGCGCACACCCTACAACATCGAGCCGGGCGGCGAGGACCGCTTCACTTTCTGGATCAACATGAGCTCCCACTTCGTCGAGGAGGGGTACATCCTCGCGTTCCAGGACGTGCGTGGGCGGTTCATGAGTGAAGGCGAGTTCGTCGACGTCCGGCCTCACGACCCGGACAAGCGGACGCCGCAGGAGATCGACGAGAGCAGCGACACCTGGGACACGATCGACTGGCTGGTGAACAACGTTCCCAACAACAACGGCCGGGTGGGGATCTTCGGCGTGTCGTATCCGGGGTTCTACGCGACGATGTCGCTGCCCGGCGCGCACGAGGCGCTCAAGGCGGTGTCCCCGCAGGCGCCGGTGACGAACTGGTTCATCGGGGACGACTTCCACCACAACGGCGCCTTTTTCCTCATGGACGCATTCTCTTTCTATTCGTCGTTCGGGCGGCCGCGTCCCGAGCCGACGCGGCAGAACCTGAGGGGGTACCAGTTTCCGAACCAGGACGCGTACGACTTCTACCTCCGGCTCGGTCCGATCCACAACGTCGAGGCC
>JBDGUZ010000147.1:0-5631 GCA_039585915.1 Gemmatimonadota bacterium | reverse complement strand
CACACGCCTGAGTGAAGCGGCGGACCTGGCCCGCGATCTGGGGCTGTGCGTGCACGCGGGACACGGACTGACGTACGAAAACGTCGATCCCGTGGCTGCTCTCGAGACGTGCGAGGAGCTCAACATCGGACACTCGGTGATCAGTCGATCCGTGTTCGTCGGGATCGAACGGGCCGTGCGGGAGATGCAGGAGCGGGTGAGGCGGGCCCGCGCCTGATGGACCATAAGATCGACTGATGCGCGAGCACCGGTGGAAAACGTTGATCGGGATCGTGATCACGATCGCCCTGCTGGCGTGGGTGCTGCGCGACGTGTCTGCCGCAGAAGTCTGGCATGAACTTCGCGAAGCGGATCTCGTCTGGCTGGGGCTGGCGGTCGTGCTTGCCACGCTCAGCATGGTGCTCCGGGCGATGCGCTGGCGGATTCTGCTCGAGCCGATGGAGCCGAATACCAGATTCGACTCCCGGTTTGGAGCCGTGTGCATCGGGTTTGCCGTAAACAACCTGTTGCCGGCCCGGCTGGGTGAGATCACCCGGGCGTTCGCGATTTCCCGGACCGAGCCGGTCCCGCTGTCCGCCTCCATTGCCTCCCTGGTCGTCGAACGGATTCTCGACGGCGTCGTGCTCGCCCTGTTCCTGTTCGCCACGATCTCGGCACCTGGATTCCCCCTTGGAGAAGGGACGACCGCGGATTTGATTCGTCGGACGGCGAACGTCGGGGCGGTGGTGTTCGGGCTGGGGCTGGGTCTGCTGTGGCTCGCGGCGCGAAGCCCCGACGGGGCAGTCGACCTGTTCGATCGGACTATAGGACGCTGGCTTCCTGACAGGCTGTCTGACAGGGCGAGCCACGTCGCCGGCGCGTTCGTGGCCGGGCTCGGAGCGCTGGCGCGGCCTCGCGTGTTCCTGCGAGCGCTGTTCTGGAGCTTCATCGTGTGGATCGACCTGTCGCTGTCGATCTGGGCTGGTATCATGGCGTTCGGGATCACCGGTCCCGGTATATCGGGCTCCTTTTTCCTGCAGTCGGTGATCGCGTTCGCGGTGGCGGCACCGTCGAGTCCCGGGTTCTTCGGTGTGTTCGAGGCGGCAGCTCGGCTGGGGCTCAGTCTGTGGAGCGTCACACCCGCCCGCATCGTGAGTTTCGCGACGAGCTATCATGTCCTCACGTTCATTCCGGTAACCGTGCTCGGACTCTGGTACCTGCAACGGATCGGACTTTCGTGGAAGGACGTCGGAAGGTCCGAGGAGGTTTCGGGATCGTCCGTTCAGGAGCCGGCGGGGTCGAATCCGGGCCCCGAAGCGTCGGCATGATTCACCCACCGGAGACCGTGCGAAGGCTCGCTCCTGCGAAGCTGAACCTGCGACTTCGCGTCCTGCAGCGGGACGAAACCGGGTATCACGGAATCGAGACCCTGCTTGTCGCGCTGGACCTTTCGGACCGGGTTAGCCTGGTCCCGGGATCCGCCGGAATCGAGCTGGAAGTGGACGGAGACTCTTCCGGTGTGCCCGCTGACTCCTCCAACCTCTGCTGGCGTGCGGTCGAGTCCCTGTGCGAGGCGGCGGGAATCGATCCCGCCGTTAGCATTCAGCTCGAGAAGCGCATACCGAGCGCCGCGGGTCTCGGGGGAGGAAGTTCGGATGCCGCCGCGACGCTTGTCGCGTTGAATGAAATGCTGGGCTTGCCGCTCGGGCGGGAGCAGTTGCTGCGGATCGCCGGCGAACTGGGCAGCGATGTACCGTTCGGGCTCGTCAGCAGCCCGCTTGCACTCGGGTGGGAGCGCGGCCGCCGGCTGATTCCTCTCCGCCCCCCGTCCGCTCGGCCAGTGCTGATCGCCGTTCCTCCGTTCGGTGTGTCGGCCAGTGACGCCTACCGGTGGCTGGCGGCGGACAGAGAGGCCGCGGATCCCGGCTCGGAGTCAGCCGCAGATACGGTGGCCGGGTTCGTGCTTCCGCCGCCCGAAGCACTGGCCGAGTGGGACATCCTGGAGCCTCTAGTGTGCAATGACCTCGAGGACCCGGTATTCAGGAGGCACCCGGAGCTTTGCATCGTTCGCGATGGGCGGCTCGAGTTCGGGGCCGCACTCGCCTTCCTGTGCGGCAGCGGTTCCTGCGTGGCGGGGATCTTCGACTCAGAGGAGATCCGGGACCGGGCTGCGACGGAGCTCGAACAGCGGGCCGGAGTACGGGCGATCCGCACTGCGACGAAGGAGTCGGACCGAGGTTGACGGTTTCGGACCTCCCGGCCATGTTCGCATCGTCCGCCCGATCGGATCGGGATGCGCCGCCGGACGGACCCTGGCCCTTCGTCTAATGGCAAGACCCCGGCCTTTGGAGCCGGTAATCCAGGTTCGAATCCTGGAGGGCCAGTCTTCCCGGACTACGTCTCCGGCCTGAGCGACCGAGCCTCCTCTGATTCGCTCTGCGCAACGGATACGCTTTCCCACCCCTGAGTCATTCGCTCGGGCAGATGCATCTGCCACCAGTCTCGAGCCATCTGTGTGCCCCACGGCTCGACCGGCAAGGCGGCCAGGCGTCCGAGCAGGTCCATCGCTGACGCGGGCCGCTCCGCGGGGTCCTTGGCCAGGCAGTCGAGCACGATCTGGTCCAGCCCGGCCGGGATCCCGGTTTCGCTGAGACTCGACGGGAGCGGCGGCTCATCCCGCACGTGCTGGGTGAGGACCGCGATCGGCGTCGCCCCCTCGAACACGTCTCGCCCCGTAAGCATCCAGAATGCGACGCAGCCAAGCGCGTACAGGTCCGCCCGATGATCGACCGGTCGGTCGCCGACGGCTATCTCCGGAGCCATGAACGCCGGCGTGCCGGTCGTCACATCGGGCGAGGTCAGATCTCGACCCGCCGAGTCTTCATCGCTCGACGACTTCACGAGCCCGAAGTCGAGCACCTTCATGTAGTCCACGGCCACGCCCATCCGGCACGCGACCAGGTTTGACGGCTTGATGTCGCGGTGCACGAGCCCGCGATCGTGGGCTTCCGCGAGCGACAGACAAATCTGCTTGAGAAGTTGGACCGTGCGAGGCGCGCCCAGCGGACCGAAGCGGCTGACGAGCTCCCTCAGATCCAGGCCGTTCAGCAGCTCCATGACGTAGTAGAAGGTGCCAGCCTCCGCAGTGCCGAAGTCGTAGAGTTCGATCGTGTGTGGACACCTCAGACTCGCGGCTGCCCGAGCCTCGCGTCGGAAGCGCTCGACGACCACGTGGGCGCGGTCCGGCCCCTCGGCCCCCAGCACCTCGGGCCGAATCAGCTTGATCGCCGCGGGCCTCGCCAGCAGCCTGTGCGTCGCCTGGTAGACGTTACCCATGCCGCCATGTCCGATCCGATCCCCTACCCGGTAGCTGCCCAGTTCACGCTCGCGTGACACTCGCTTGCCGAGACTTCGAATCACAGTCGCCGGGACGACTGCCATGAAAGCACACAGGTAAGCCGGACCGAATACCCACAGGGCGTCGAATCTCCCGATCTCGTACACGGTTCCTCTTCCAACCGAGATACCGAACAGGAGCGGATCCATCGAAGCTGCCAGGAGGGCGGCGGTCAGAGTACGGTAGGGGCCTGCCGGGGCAATCGAGGGATAGACGAGAATGACTATGCAGACGAACGATACGCCGGCAGACGGATACCAACCCGGTGGGATGACGAACCAGTTGATCAGCGCTATGAGCAGCGCATTGAGGACCTCGTACCCGAGACCGATGTTGATCAGAAGGCCGGGTCGATGGTGCAGGGCACCGGCCACGTACACCATTGCCACCGACACCGCGATGCCGGTCGCAGCAATCAGGTTGACGGGACTGAGCAGGCTGCCGTCGTAGTGTGATTGCGTGGGACCGGTGATGCGCCAGACCACGGTGTTCATCAGGAGCACCCAGGCCCAGATGCCTGCGAATACCACGCTGGCGATCCCGACACGCTTGCAGGTCTGTTCGAGGATCTCGTACGGCAGCGCACGAAGGTCACCGGAGACGGCAGGTGCTCTCAGATGCGGCTCGATGACGGAGTCCTTCACCTGGCCACCTCATTCCCTGACTCAGATTCCGAATCGATGAAGTCGAGCCCGAGCCATGCGGCGATCAACCGATGTGCGGCCGTGATCGGCGGTGGCAGCCGAATCCCGCCCGGCTCGTTCCACCGCTCGAGTGCAGTCCGAACTTCAGGACGGGTGAACCAGCGCACTGCCTCCACTTCTTCCGGGTCGATTCGAATCTGATCCGACACGGCTTCCGCGATACAGCCGATCATCAGGGTGGACGGGAATGGCCACGGCTGGGAGGAGTGATACGTAACCCGGCCGATCTCGATGCCAGCCTCCTCCCGGACTTCTCTTCTGACTGCTTCCTCCACCGACTCTCCCGGTTCGATGTAGCCCGCCAGACATGAGAACAGGCCATCAGGGTATCGCGGTTCCCTCACGGAGCGACCCAGCAGCGCCCTGTCGCCCCGACTGACCACCATGATCACTACCGGATCCGTCCGGGGGAAGTGCATCGCGCCACACGAAGTCCGTGCACAGCGACGCGAATAGCCTGCTTCGACGGACACGGTCTCTCCTCCGCAGCGGGCACAGAACGGGTGGCTGCCGTGCCACGACACCAGCGACCGGGCCTGAGCGACGATCGCAGAATCGGCTGCCGGGAGGAGCGCTGCTGCTGCCCGCGTGTCCCTGAATGCTGCCGAGTCCGGAGTCTCGCTCCCGTTCACCGTGTCGTCGATAGACAGCGCAAAGTGCGCGATTCCGCCAGAATCCAGTCCCAGTAGAACCGCCCTCTTATCGATGTCCGGGGCGAGCGAATGCGTGCCTTCCGCATCGGCCCGGCGAAGCCATGCGATCCTCTCGCCCTGGTCTGTCTGCCGCAGGAGAGGTCGCAAACCACGGAACAGGAGGAATCTCGTTTCCGGGTCCTCGAGACGTGCTTCAATCCAGCCCCGATCGCGCCGCTCCGCGGCCGCTCGATCGAGAGGATTTCCAGTGAAGGCGTGACGAATGCTCACGTTGCGGGTACGGCTCGTCCTTGAGCCCAGTCGCGGAGATCCCGGACGCGCTCTGCCATGGTGCGGGAGAGCGGAACCGCTGTTTGAATATCGGCCAGGAGAATCTTGGTGTCGAGATCCTGTTTCCGCGAGTAGGCCGTGTAAAGGGCCGCGATGATCGCCTGCTCGAGTCCGTACGCACGCGCTGACTGATCGAAAGCACCCCTGTCCAGCCCGTCGCGGACCAGGCCACGCGTCCGGGTCCAGTTGAAAAGGGTCAGGTCGAGTCGAATCGCGGTGCGACCCAGCAACTCCCTGAGCCGGTCCTCCTCTACCGTGTCCACCACGATCAGGGGGTAGCGGGATCTGACCAGCAATTCGAGTTCCCGGGCCGCATCTTCTTCCCAGGCATTTCTCATGGCTACTCACAGCTCCTGCCGGCGGTGCTCACGATACGAACAGGCAACGTAGGGCCGAGGCGCCCCGACCTTCAATGCAGGCTGCCTTCATTCTCTCGGTACTCCCTCGGTTGCGCCGGGCCCTCGGCCAAGCAGATTGACTCGCGCAGACTCGCTGGTGTTCGTGGCACTGCAATAATGATCGGAGTGCGATCTTGGATTTCCTGAATACCGAATTTCTCGGGAACTCA
>JBDGUZ010000146.1:0-5671 GCA_039585915.1 Gemmatimonadota bacterium | reverse complement strand
GATGGACGGGAGGAGCTTCCCCTGTCGATCATTGCCGGAGATCCGTCCTCCCGGTCGGCGGTCGCGACCGTCTCCCCAAAGCTCCTTCCGGGCTGGACGAGCCTGCTGCCGCCCCTGCTGGCGATCATCCTGGCGCTCGTGTTCAAGGAAGTCGTCACCTCTCTGTTCGTGGGCGTGTGGCTCGGGGCCTTCATATACGCCGGTCTCAATCCGATCGCCGGGACGATCAGGACGATCGACACGTTCATCACTCCGGTCCTGGTGAATTACGACCACGCCGCGATCCTCGTGTTCTCTTTCCTGCTTGGAGGCATGGTCGGGGTCATCAGCAAGAGCGGAGGGACCCAGGGTATCGTGGAAGCGGTTCGGCCACTCGCCACCACCCCCCGGCGGGCCCAGCTGGCGACATACCTGAGCGGCCTGGCGATCTTCTTCGACGACTACGCCAACACGCTGATCGTCGGAAACACCATGCGACCGATCACGGACCGCATGAAGGTGTCGCGGGAGAAGCTGGCCTACATCGTGGACTCGACGGCAGCGCCGGTAGCCGCGATCGTATTCGTCTCGACCTGGGTCGGGTTCGAGATCTCCCTGATCGACGACGGTCTCGCTGCCGCGGCCGCACAATCGGGGACAGCTCCCGAAGTGGTGGCGGCGCTCGAGTCGGCGAACGCGTTCACGCTCTTCATCCACTCGATCCCGTATCTGTTCTATCCCCTGCTCGCACTGCTGATGGTAGGGCTGATCGTGTTTCTGCAGCGCGACTTCGGCCCGATGTTGCAGGCGGAGCGCCGCGCCTCGCGGGGTGAGGGTCTGTACAGGGAAGGCGCCATGCTCATGTCCGAAGCCGGTTCGGACAAGATGGAGCCCGCGGAGGGAGCTCCGCTGCGCTGGTACAATGCGGTGCTACCCGTCCTGTCCGTGGTCCTGGTGGTGTTGTTCGGTCTGTACTTCCAGGGGCGCTCGAACCTGGGGCAGCCGGGAACGATCTGGGAGATCTTCGGTGCGGCGAGCGCGTTCGATGCCCTGCTGTGGGGGTCTCTCAGCGGCTGCATCGTCGCGATCGCGCTCGCGGTCGGGCAGCGAATACTCTCGGTGCACCAGGCGATCGACGGCCTCGTCGGCGGTATGCGAGCGATGTTTCTCGCCGGGATCATCCTGATCCTGGCGTGGTCGCTCGGCCTGGTGACCGAGATCCTCGGTACGGCCCCCTACATCAGTGGCCTGCTGGAGGGGAACCTCCCGGTGCAGTTTCTGCCGGCCCTCGTATTCGTGACCGCCGCCTCGATCGCCTTCGCCACCGGGACGTCCTGGGGAACGATGGCAATCCTGCTCCCGATCGTTGTTCCGCTGGCCGTGGCTCTCGGTGCAACGGCAGCCCCGGAGGCAGGGACGGCCTACGTGATTCTGCTGGGCTCGATCGCCTCGGTGCTGGCGGGAGCGATCTTCGGAGACCATTGCTCTCCGATCTCAGACACTACTGTGATGAGCTCGATGGCGTCTGCCTGTGATCATGTGGATCACGTGCGGACGCAACTTCCGTATGCCCTGGTCGTGGGCGTCGTGGGCATAGTGATCGGGAACATCCCGACCGCGTACGGCTTCCCGGTGTGGGTTTCACTGGCGGTGGGGGCGGCGATTCTGGTCGCGCTGCTGCTATTCTACGGGAAGAAGGACTTCGACTCGCCCCAGTGGGCGGAGGAGAAAGTGAACAGAACGACCGGGGACTGACGACCCGGATTCAAGCGAACACCGGAGTAAGCGGCTCCAATCCCGCCAGAACCGCCCTCACGTTCGCGGCCGCCAGGGCCCACATCGCCTGCCGCGCCTCGTGCGTGGCGCTTCCGAGGTGGGGCAGCACGAAGCAGGTCGGCAAGTCTCTGAGCTCGGTCGGGATCTCCGGCTCGTCCTCGAATACGTCGAGTCCGGCCCCCCCCAGGTGGCCCGATCGAAGGGCATCCGCCACGGCGACCTGATCCAACACGGCACCGCGTGCCGTGTTCACGAGGATCGAGCCGGGCTTCATCGCGGTGAGTCGCTCGGCGTCGAACAGGCCCTCCGTCTCAGGCGTCAGCGGCAGGTGAACGCTGACCGCGTCGGACATCGCCAGCAGCGAATCCAGCTGCTCCAGGCGTCTGGCTCCCGCCTCCGCCTCCATCCTGACGGAGGCAGACCGATCCCAGTAGACGATTTCCATCCCGAACGAGCGCGCGCGCCGCGCCGTGGCCACGCCGATCCGGCCCGCCCCGAGAATTCCCAGCACCTTTCCCTGCAGACCCAGGCCCAGCAGCTGCGTGGGGTGCCAGCCCTCCCACTCGCCGCTCCGCGCCAGGTCCAGTCCCTCCCGCATCCGGCGCGCGGCCGCCAGCAGAAGCGCGATCGCCAGGTCCGCAGTGGCATCGGTCAGCACATCGGGCGTGTTGGTTACATCGACGCCGCGCGATCGGATGGACGGGATGTCCAGGTTGTCTGTGCCCACACCGTAGTTGGCCACCACTCGCAGCGCCGGGTACCGATTCAGTTCCAGTTTCCCCACCGACTGGGAGACGAGCGGAACCACGGCCACGACTCGGCCGTCGAGCCCGGCCCCCGGTCCGTCGGCCGGAGGAACGAACATCGTCCCGGCTCCGTCGGGCCAGTCCGGCGCATCGCCCGACAGCTCGCGCAGTTCCGGCGCGACCAGGACGATCGATTCCTCGCTCATGTGGTTGGCTCCGATCCTGGGATCGGGCTTGTGGCGGCCGACCGCCGCCGTGCCCCAAAGAACTCCCGCAACAGTGCCGAGGCCTGATCGCTCAGCAGGCCCGCTTCCACTGTTACGCGGTGATTCAGTCTCTCATCCGCCACCAGGTTGTCCAGCGACCCGCACATCCCCGCTTTCGGATCGCGGGCCGCGAACACGAGACGTGGTATCCGGGCCAGGACGATCGCGCCCGCGCACATCGCGCACGGCTCGAGCGTCACGAACAGCGTGTGGCCGAGTAGCCGCCAGTCGCCCAGTCGTTCAGCGGCCCGGCGAATCACCCGCACCTCGGCGTGCGCCGTAGGGTCGGCCGCTTGGCGGGTGCGATTGTGGTCGGCAAACACGGTTCCGTCCGGCGCTACGAGCACTGCCCCGACCGGGACCTCGTCGCGCTCGGCCCCGAGGCGCGCTTCCGAGAGCGCTCGCTCCATGTGCTGCCGGTCGAGCGGTAAGAACGGCTCTGTCACGACTGGCGGTCAGAGGGCGGGGGGGCGGGAGAGCCGGCAGCGGCCGTGGGGTCGGGCCCTTCGGCTGCCCGCACGGCCAGGGCGCCGAGCGCCCGGTCGATCCGCTCGAGCGAGCGTTCGCGTCCGAGCAGCGTCAATACATCGAAGATGCCAGGGCTTTCAGCGGAACCCATCAGCGCCAGTCTCAACGGCTGAAACATCTTCCCGGCCCCGATCTCGAGGCGCTCGGCTGACGCGCGCAGCGCCGCGTCCAGCGAGTCGTGATCGAACGGCTCGGCTTCCTCGATCTCGCTGCGCGCCGCCGCAAGCCGCTCACTGGCCTCCGCCGGGTTCTTCCAGTGCTTCTTCGCGGCCTTCTCGTCGTACCCGAGGTTTTCGAGCGGAGTGAAGAACGGTCGCGCCTGGTCGGCCATCGATTCGACGGTCCGGGCGCGTGTCTTCACCAGGTCTGTCACCGCGAGCAGCCGCTCCCGCTCTTCCTCAGCCCGACCGCGCTCGATTACCGGCAACCGATCCAGCAACACGGGCGCGAGCCGCTCCGCGGACTTCAGCTGCAGATGCCGGCCGTTCAGCCATTCGAGCTTTTCCGGGTCGAACACGGAACTTTTCTTCAGGATCCTGTCGAGCGAGAACGCCCCGACGAGCTCGGCAAGGTCCATCACTTCCCGGTCGTCACCTGGCGACCAGCCGAGCAGCGCGAGGAAGTTGACCAGCGCCTCCGGCAGGATTCCCTCCACCCGATAAGCCTCGACCGATGCGGCTCCGTGACGCTTCGACAGGCGCTTTCCGTCCGGTCCGAGGATCATCGGCACATGCACGAATCTCGGCGGAGTCTCGCCGAGGGCCTCGTAAATCAACACCTGCTTGGGCGTGTTGGACAGATGGTCGTCACCGCGGAGCACGTGCGTGATGCCCATGTCGATGTCGTCGGACACGACCGCGAGGTTGTACACGGGTGTACCGTCGGAGCGCAGGACCACGAAGTCATCCATGTGGGCGTGCTCGACCGTCGTTGGCCCATGCACGATGTCGTCGAACGTGGTAGCTCCATCCGGGATCGCGTAGAACAGGGCAAACGGCTCTCCGGCAGCGAGTCTCGCCTCCGTCTCCGCGTCTCCGTGCCCGGGGACCTCCCCGCGACGCAGGGGTCGGCCCTGTTCCCGCAGTCGGGCTCTCACCTCAGCCAGTTCGTCCTGGTCCGCGAAGCACCGCCACGCCTTGCCGGCCTCGAACAAGGACTCGACATCCGCCCGGTGCCGCTCGATCCCGTCCGCCTGGTGGACCGGCGGCTCGTCGATCTCGAGACCAAGCCACTCCATCGCGTCCAGGATCTGCCCAGTCATCTCGTCGCTCGACCGCTCCCGGTCGGTATCCTCGATGCGGAGCAAGAAGCTCCCGCCCTGGTTTCGTGCGAACAGATAGTTGAACAGGGCGGTCCGAGCACCCCCGACATGCAGGTACCCCGTCGGGCTTGGAGCGAAGCGAACACGCGGTGAATCGCTTCTAATATTTTCGTTTAGCATCATTTACATCATGTTCTTTCTCATATCATCAGTATCCCGATACGCGAGATTCCGCTCGCACGCCGTCTGCCTGACTGTACTCCGCCAGCCGAGTGGCGAGCCACTAGCCAGAGTCTCATCTTGCAGGCGAATCGAACAGCGCGCCAGCGCGCCGGGCCGGCTTCGAGGCCTGCGGCGGCTGGCCACCCCGTGGGTAAACGAGACCGGCGAGAACGAGGGATTCAGCATGTCCGACTCACGCCCCGTATATGTGCTCCCCGGTCTTCGCAGCCCGTTCACCCGGATCGACCGCGAACTCGTACGGTTCGATGCCCTGAGGCTCTCCGTTCCAGTCGTGCAGCAGACTGTCGCGGGCCCGAGAGGCACGGGCGTGGAGCGATCCGGAGAGGTGGACATGGTCCTGTGGGGCGCTGTGATCCCCAGTCTGCGCGTCAGCAACTGGGCTCGGGAGGTCTGGCTGGACGCCGGGCTGGATCCGCACGTCCCCGCGCAGTCGGTGGTTCAGCAGTGCGCTACGAGCCTCGCCGCGGCGACCCAGGCAGCTGCCTCGATCCGGGTGGGCCGTGGAGAGCTCGTTTTGTGCGGGGGCGTCGACTCGATGTCGAACACGCAGATCGGCCTGTCCGAAGGCTTGAGCCGCGCGATCCGTCGGGCCGGGTCCGCCCGTGGCGCAGCAGCCGTGCTCGGGCAGGTCCGCTCGCTGCACTTGAAGGACGTACGCCTCGCCATCCCGGCGGTGAAGGAGCGCGCGACCGGCAAGTCGATGGGCGAACACGCCGAAGAGATGGCGAAGGAATGGGAGATTCCGCGAGCGGAGCAGGATCGATACGCGGTCACGAGCCACCTGAAGGCGGTGGAGGCGGCCGGGCGGAGATTCTTCAGGCCGCTCCTCGTCTCGCCCGGGACTTTCGGCGCAGACGCCGACACGCTGCCCC
>JBDGUZ010000145.1:0-5764 GCA_039585915.1 Gemmatimonadota bacterium | reverse complement strand
ACGAGAACGCCAACATGGAGTGGGTAGACGGTAACCTGGGCTCGAAGCTGACGATGAAGTACCCGTCCTGCTATCTGGTAGGGGAACGGGCACACGGCGAGATCCTGTCGATCGCCTATGCGGGAGACGGACAGCACCAGGACACGGGCGGGAAGGTGGTCCACGCGGCCCCGAACACGACCTCGCAGATCGTCTCCAAGTCGATCTCGAAGGGTACCGGACGGTCGTCGTATCGGGGCCTGTGCAAGGTCTACGACGGGGCCGTCAATTCGAAATCGAACGTCGAGTGTGACGCGCTGCTGCTGAACGATACGTCGCGCACCGACACGTATCCCTATATCGAGATCGACGAGAACCAGTCCACCATTGGACACGAGGCGTCTGTGTCGAAGGTCGGCGAGGAGCAGTTGTTCTACCTGATGAGCCGCGGCCTGTCGGAAGAGCAGGCGATGACGATGGTCGTGCGCGGATTCATCGAGCCGATCGCGAAAGAGCTGCCGCTCGAGTACGCGATCGAACTCAACCGTCTGATCGAACTCGAGATGGAAGGCAGCGTCGGCTGAGCACGGTCCGTCAGTGACCGCAGCCACGCGAATAGACATGAGGAGCGGGAAGTTGTCCGAGGGAACGACGATCACGGAGCCGTACGCCGGCGGCGGCGTACAGGGCTCTCTCGAAAGCTGGCTTCAGAGTCGTGCCGAGCCCGAGCTTCTGGCATCTCGTCGCCGCGAAGCGTGGGCCGACTGGCTCGCTGAACCGATGCCGACGCGCCGCATGGAAGAGTGGCGCTACACCGACATCAGTGGCCTCGATCCGGAGGCCTACGCGCCGGCCAGCTCTACGGGCTCCCGGGCTCGCTCGAAGGACGATCTGCCCGGTCCGGTGCGGGAGGTACTGGACAGCGATCGCAAGCGCAGCGCGGTGTTCATCCAGCACAACGGGGCCGTCGAGCATGTCCGGGTAGATCCTGAGCTGACCGAACGCGGCGTCGTGTACGCATCGATCGACGAAATCGCCGTGAGTCACCCGGAGATCCTCGAGCGATTCCTGTTTCGTAGCGATGTCGCGCCATGCGAGCGCAAGCTGTGGGCCTTGCACTCGGCGATGTTGTCGGGTGGCTACGTGCTGTACGTGCCGAAGAACGTGGCCCTTCCCCACCCGGTTCACGCCTTGCGCTATGTCGACGAGGCCGGTGGACTGTTCTCTTCGCATTCGCTGATCATCGCCGAATCCGGGGCCGAGATCACCTGTATCGACGAGTATCTGTCTCCGGATCTCGACGAAGAGTCATTGAGCCTGAACGGTGTGGAGATCTTCGGCGATGAGAACGCGATCGTCCGTTATCTCGCCCTGCAGCATTACGGACGGGGCGTCAAGCACTTCAGCATGCAACACGCCAACACGGGTCGGGAGAGCACGCTAAACGTGTTCAACGTGACGCTCGGTGCGGACCTCGCGCGGTGCGACGTTTCGGGCCACCTGCTCGGCCCCGGGTCGGAGAGCGAGATGCTGGCGCTGTGGTTCGGTGACCGGGAGCAGCATTTCGATCATCACACGCTTCAGAACCATGCGGCTCCCCACGCGCGCAGCGACCTGTTGTTCAAGGGAGCGCTGGCGGGACAGGCACACAGCGTGTTCCGGGGCCTGATCCGGGTGGCCGAGGGTGCACAGCTCACGGATGCCTACCAGACAAACCGCAATTTGTTGCTGAGCCAAGAGGCGGAAGCGGTCGCCCTGCCGAACCTGGAGATCGAGGCGGACGACGTACGGTGCTCGCACGGGGCCACCGTCGGCCAGGTCGACGAGACCCAGCTGTTCTACCTCATGAGTCGCGGTCTGTCGCGGCCGGAAGCGGAGCAACTCCTCGTGCTCGGCTTCTTCGACGAGGTTCTGTCGCGCGTGCCGCTGGAGGGCACCAGGGAACGGATCCGTGAGGCGATCGAGCGCAAGATAGGACTCTCCCGGTGAGCGGGTTCGTCACCGTCGCCCGGGTGGCGGACGTGCCCGAGAACAAGCTGCTCCCGGTCGAGGCAAATGGCGTGAAGCTCGTCCTCGCCCGTGCGGGTGGCCGGTTCCACGCCTTGCACGACCGGTGCTCGCACGAGGAGTTTCCCCTCTCCGACGGAGAACTCGACGGAAATCAGGTCACGTGCCTGCTGCACGGGGCCCGGTTTGATCTCGATACCGGTGCCGCGCGGGCATTGCCGGCCGTGAAGCCGGTGCGGGTCTATGAGTGTCGGGTCGAGGGAGACGAGATCCAGGTCAACCTCGACTGACCAACCCCAGGGCGAGGCCATGACCCCTATCGGTTCGCTGGACGTCAAGAAGATCCGGAACGACTTTCCGATCCTGCACCGGACAGTCCACGGCCGCCCGTTGGTATACCTCGACAATGCAGCCAGTTCGCAGAAACCGGCCGTGGTGGTCGCCGCAGTCTCCGGGTACTTCCTCACGTCTCACGCCAACGTCCATCGCGGGGCCCACCAGCTGAGCGTCGAGGCAACCGATGCCTACGAGGCAGCGCGGGCGATCGTGGCCGACTTCATCGGTGGCCGTACGAGGGAGTTGGTCTTCACTCGCGGCACGACCGAGTCGATCAACCTCGTGGCCGCAAGCTGGGGCGGCTCGAACCTGCGAGAGGGAGATGAAGTCCTCCTCACCGTGATGGAGCATCACTCGAATCTCGTGCCCTGGCAGCTCATCGCGGATCGCACCGGCGCCCGGCTCCAATTTGCCGGACTCACGCCGGACGGACGGCTGGACCTGGCGGACCTGGCGGCGAAGATAGGGCCCCGCACCCGCATGGTCGCCGTGACCCATGTTTCGAACACGCTGGGTGTGGTGAACCCCGTGGCGGAGATCACGGCCCTGGCGCACGAGGCCGGAGCCCTGTGCCTCATCGATGGAGCGCAGGCCGCACCGCACCTGGACGTCGACGTGGCGAAAATCGGGTGCGACTTTTACGCATTCAGCGGCCACAAGATGTGCGGACCGACAGGAATCGGTGCTCTGTGGGGAAGACGCGAGTTGCTGGACGACATGCCACCGTGGCAGGGGGGCGGCGAGATGATCTCCGAGGTCCACCTCAGTGGATCCACCTGGGCCGCCGTACCACACAAATTCGAGGCGGGAACGCCGAGTGTGGGAGACGCCGTAGGCCTGGGAGCAGCAGTGCGCTACCTGCAGCAGGTAGGGCTCGACGAGATCCACGAGCACGAGACGCGGCTCACGGAATACGCTCTCGATCGGCTTACGGAACTGGACGACTTTGACCTGTTCGGGCCCCGCACGGACCGGGTCGGCGTGATTTCTTTCCGGTATGGTGACATTCACGCCCACGATCTCGCCACTATTCTCGATGCGCATGGGATCGCGATTCGCGCCGGGCATCACTGCAATCAGCCGCTGATGGATCACCTGGGTGTGGATGCGACTGCGCGTGCCAGCGTTTACCTTTACAACACGCACCAAGAGATCGACGCGCTGGTAGAGGGACTGCTGGCTGCGCGAACCCTGTTTGGTGGATTCGCCTGAGCACCCGGCCCGTACTTCGGCACCGGTCCTGAACCCCTACCCCCCTGGCTGATGAACGAGCACGATTCGAGTATGAAGGGCCACGACACCGAGGCTCCGCTGCACCAGCTGTATCAGGAGGTCATTCTCGACCATTATCGCAAGCCCAGAAACAAGGGCGTGGTCGATGAGTCGACTCACAACATCACGATGAACAACCCGTTGTGCGGGGACGTCATCGAGTTGCTGCTCACGGTGCACGATGGCCGGATCGTGAACGCGGGATTCGAGGGTCACGGCTGCTCGATCAGCCAGGCGTCCGCCTCGATGATGACGGAACGCCTCAAGGGCCGGTCGATCGTCGAGGCGCTGGCCATGGATGCGACCTTCACCCGGATGTTGCGCGGCGACGCGGACGCGGCAGCCGACGAGGACCTCGGTGACTTGAGGGCCCTGGCCGGTGTGGCGAAATTTCCGGTTCGTGTAAAGTGCGCTCTTCTCGCATGGAACTGCCTCGAAGAGCTGGTCGGACAGGATTCGTGACGCTTCCGTGATCGGCCGGATTCTGCGAGGTGCAGGCGGTGCTTACCTGGTGCTGGTGGGCGACACCGAGTTCTCCTGCAGCCTTCGTGGTCGCATCAAACAGGGAGAGGGCTCGATCGCGGTCGGCGATCGGGTCGAGGTCGAGCAGCTGGACGACGGAAGCTGCCGAATCGATTCGGTGCTTCCCCGGAGCAGCGTCCTGTCGCGCCGGTCCTTCGCGAAGCGGAAGGAACAGGTGCTCGCCGCGAACGTGGACCAGGTGGCCGCCGTGGTCGCGGTGGCGCGCCCCGATCCGGACCCGTTCCTGCTCGACCGCCTGCTCGCCGTGGCCGAGCTCAACGATCTGTCTTCGTTCATCATCTGTAACAAGAGCGACCTGTCCGACTCTGAATCGCTCCCTGATCTGCTGCAGCCGTACGCGGACGCCGGCTATGAGGTGCTCCAGGTAAGCGCAAAGTCAGGGACGGGGATGGACGCTTTGCGCGAGCGACTCGAAGACCGGATCACGGTGCTCGCAGGGTCTTCAGGCGTTGGGAAGTCCAGCCTCGTGAACACGCTTGTCCCGGGCCTCGATCTGCGCGTCGGTGACGTGGGTGAGCGCTCCGGTCGAGGCAAGCATACAACCACCGCGGGACTGCTCATCCCGCTCGGCGGGGACTCCTTCCTGGCCGACACCCCCGGAGTACAGAACTTCGAGCCGGCGGCGCTCGAGCCGGGGGAGCTTCCGGCCGTGTTTCGAGAGTTCCGGCCGTTCCTGGACAGTTGCCGATTCGCCGATTGTCGGCATCGGGACGAGCCGGGCTGCGCAGTACGTGAGGCCGTGCAGAACCACCAGGTGAGCGCCAGACGGCACGAAAGCTACCTGGCATTGCTCGAGACCGCGGAACGGGCGTCCCGTCCGTGGAATCGCCAGGGCCCCTGACCTCCGTTGAGCGCTACTTACGAAGGAGCAGACAGGGATTCACGCTCTTCGCTACCCCGGCTGATACGTGACGTCCTGCGAGACCCGCCGGCGATTCGGCTGCCCGATGCGGAATGCGAGACCCGGGCCGCCGTAACCCTGCTGCTCTCCCAGGATCCTGTTCCCGACGCCGATCCGGCTCGTTCGGCTGACCTCGTGGACCATGCTGTGTCGTGTCTGTTCGTGCTTCGAGCGGAATGGGAAGGAGATCCGTGGTCCGGCCACGTGGCGCTTCCCGGTGGACGGGCCGAATCGTCGGACGCCGATCTGATCGATACGGCACGCCGCGAGACCCGGGAGGAAACGGACATCCGGCTGGGGCGCCACTCATTTCTCGGCAGATTGAACGAGATCCATCCCCGCAGCTCCCATCTCCCGTCGATCGGTGTTACCCCGTTCGTCGCCTGGCTCCCTGCTCGCCCGGAGATTCGAGCCAGCCACGAGCTCGCAGGCCACATCTGGGTCCCCCTGCATGACCTTTCGGCACCGGAACGACGCTCGACCCTGGTTCGCCCGGAACCGGCACCGCGCACGTTCCCGACCATAGAGTACGAGGGAGCTGTGATCTGGGGTCTGACCCACGCCATCGTCGAGGATTTCCTCAGGCGGGTGCACGGCAAGAGGTAAAGTGAGGTCGCTTTACTGTTGAGCTCAGCGGTACAGGGTTTCAGAATCGGCTCTAAACGGCCCTGAATGGGTCGCTTTACTTGAGTGTCGTACGAACGGCGGCCCGGGTGTCGCCGGGCC
>JBDGUZ010000144.1:0-8960 GCA_039585915.1 Gemmatimonadota bacterium | reverse complement strand
GTGATGATGCTGATCAACGTGTTCAAGACCATCGGCGGACCCGAGCGGGTAACGGCAGGCGACCCGACGGCCGTTCCGGCCAACTGAGCGCGAGGGACCAATGGCAGACAACGGAATGGACCACGGTTCGGAAAAGGGCTACGGACAGTGGCACCGGCGGGTATTCGAAGGTAACGCCGCGCTGTTCGCGGTCGCGGCGACGATCGCGATCCTGATCGGCGGGATCGTCGAGATCGTCCCGATGTTCACACCAGCGGGGCCCGAGCACTCGGAAGCGATCACGCCGTATACGCCACTCGAGGTGGCTGGACGGGACATCTACATCGCCGAGGGCTGCTACCTGTGCCACTCGCAGTGGGTGCGGCCGATGCGGGCCGAGATCCTGCGATACGGCCCGTGGTCGCGGGCGTGGGAGTACCAGTACGACCGGCCGTTCCAGCTCGGATCGCGACGGATCGGACCCGACCTGCACCGACTCGGTAACAAGTATCCGGACGCCTGGCACTACGAGCACATGCGCGATCCGCGCAGCACCACGCCCGGCAGTGTCATGCCGCCGTACCCCTGGCTGCTGAACGGGCGGATCGATGCGAATGACGTGCGGGCCTCGGTCGTGGCCCTGCGGAAGACCGGTACACCGTACAGTGATGCCGACGTCGCCGGGGTCCAGGAGAGCCTGACCCGCCAGGGAGGCGAGATCGTCAGCCGGCTGGCCGGCGCCGGAATCGAGACGACGCCCGACCGGAAGATCGTCGCTTTGATCGCCTACCTGCAGCGGCTGGGGGTCGAGGGCAAGGCGGCGCTGGAAGCGGAAGGGGTCGAGTACTGATGAATCCGCTCATCGAGCAGGCCCGGGAGGCAATCGGACTCGGAGGGATGGCGGTGGTCATGACGTTGCTGTTCATGATCGCCTACTTCGGCTGGATCTGGTACGCCTACAACCCAGCGAACAAACAGAAGTGGGAACAAGCAGCCATGCTGCCCTTCGAGGATGGAGGCGACAGGTGAGCAAGGAAACGAATCGAGTTCTCGGGCATGCCGACGAAGCGGACGGAATCGAGGAATTCGACAACCCGCTTCCCGACTGGTGGGTCGGCCTGCTGTGGCTGACGGTCATCTGGGCCGTGGGATACGCCGCCTGGTACCACTTCATCGGCGACAAGTCACAGGAAGGATTCCTGGCTGCCGAGATGCAGGCTGCCGAATTCCATTGGCCCGAACAGGCGACTCCCGAGGTCGCGTTCGCGATCACGCCGGAAGCCGTGACGGCCGGCGAGGCGATCTATACGCAGAACTGCCTGATGTGTCATGGCGCCGAGCTGGAAGGTGGGATCGGCACCCCCCTGAATGACGATGAGTGGATTCACGGTGGCGAAGCCGAGGACGTGATCCGGATCATCACCGACGGTGTACCCGAAAAGGGCATGCTGACCTGGGGCCCGATCCTGGGACCGGAGAAGGTCAACCAGGTGGCAGCCTACGTCCTGGCGAAGAACGCGGAACTGACCGGCAATTAGAGCAAGGTTCCGGCTGCCCGATGCCGAGCCGGGCGCCTTGCCGGAGTAAGGGATAGACGTGCTGGGATTTTCACATACGCGGGAATGGGTCTACCCGCAGTCCATCCGCGGCCGGTTCACCACGATCCGGCGCTGGACCTTCCTCGGGCTGCACGTGCTCCTCCTGGTCACGCCGTGGATCACGATCAAAGGCAATCCAGCGCTGCTGGTGGACCTTCCGGCACGCACCGTCTATCTGTTCGGCAGCATCTTCACCTCCTCGGACACGATCTTCCTGCTGCTTCTGCTGTGGTTCGCGGCGTTCGCGCTGTTCTTCTTCACGGCGGTATTCGGGCGAATCTGGTGCGGCTACGCCTGCCCGCAGACGGTATTCCTGGAGTCGTGGATCCGACCCGTCGAGATCTGGATCGAAGGAGACCGCCTGACCCGCAAGCGGCGAGATTCGCAGGGCTGGTCATTCGACCGGGCGTGGCGGAAGCTCGCCAAGTGGACGGTCTTCTTCGCCGTGGCCCTGTTCCTGTCGATGGGCGGGATGAGCATCTTCGCGGGGGCGCGCGAACTGTGGACCGGCCAGGCCGGACCGGTCGAATACGCTCTCGTGGCGATCTTCACCGGCTTCTGGTTCGTCGACTTCACCTGGTTCCGGGAGCAGTTCTGCAGCTATGTGTGTCCCTACGCCCGGTTCCAGAGTGTGCTGGCCGACGAAGAAACGCTGATCATCACCTACGACACCGAGCGCGGTGAGCCGCGCAAGGCCGGGAAACAGGCGGCCAAAGACGGACGGTGCATCGAGTGCACCAAGTGCGTGGTCGTGTGTCCGCAGGGAATCGACATCCGGGACGGCTTTCAGCTCGAGTGCATTCAATGCGCGCGTTGCATCGACGCCTGCACGAGCGTGATGAACAAGCTCGGGCACCCGACGCTCGTGGCTTACGGCTCGATCGCCGAATCGGAAGGACGGAAGGTCCGCCGCTGGCGCCCGCGAACGATCGCATACGCCGCGATCCTGGTCGGAATCATGGTCGCGAGCGGCGTTCTGCTGGCTCGCCGAATCCCGTTCGAGGCCACGGTGAATCGCGCGCCCGGTTCGCTGTACACGGTGGACGCGGACGGGTACACCCGGAACACCTTTCTGCTGAAGATCACGAACAAGAGCCCGGATACGGACCGCGTCGAATACGAAATATCAGTGGACGGACTCGATGACGCCCAGGTGCTGACGGACGTCGTCGAACTCGGATCCACCGAGACCCGGACCATCCCGTTGATCGTGCGCGTTCCGACGTCTGCGGAGCTGGAGAGAACCACGCCGTTCGAAGTGAAGGTCGCGGCGGAAGATGGTACGGTAGTGCTTTCCCCAACCTTCAAGTCGGGAGCGGAGATTGGCGGAACCGGTTCGTAAGTTCGACCAGCTCGTGTGGCCGATCGGGATCATCGTGGGTCGATGAAATCGCCCCGACGTACCAGACGGAGCCGCGCTGACCACTTCCCGCTGTCCACACTGCGGTACCCCCGTCGAGGGACCCGAGGACACCTGGTGCTGCCACGGGTGCGAGATGGCGGCCGCGATCATCCTCGGTGCCGGCCTCGAGCGCTACTACGACGAGCGGGCCGAATACGCGCCCCGGCCCGGCCCGGCCGGGCGCGGGTGGGAGTCCGTACCGGTAACGACCCGCGCAGATGGGACTTCCGAAGTGCGCCTGGTGGTGGACGGGCTCCGGTGTGCCTCGTGCGTGTGGGTGACCGAGCATCTGCTTCAGGCCACTCCCGGAGTCGAAGAGGCAACGGTGAGCTATGCGACCGGGCGCGCGAGCCTCCGGTGGGACCCGGAGGCCGTGGACCTCGGGGACCTGGCTGGAAAGATCGCTGCACTCGGGTATCGGCCCAGGCTGCTCGGAGAGGAAGGAAAGCCCGACCGGGGCCTGTTGATCCGGCTCGGTGTCGCCGTGTTCTGCGCCATGAACATCATGATGCTGTCGGTGCCGCTGTACCTGGGCTGGATCACCGATCTCGAACCGCGCTACGAAGCGCTGTTTCGCTGGGCCTCGCTGCTGCTAGCCACGCCTGTGGCCCTGTGGTGTGCCGAGCCGTTCTTCTCGGGTGCGATCCAGGGCCTCAGGAACCGGGTGCTGCACATGGACCTGCCGATCGCGATCGCGATTACGGTTCTGTACGTGCACGGTTTGATCGCGACCTTCGTGGGGGCCGATACCTATCTCGACTCGCTGGCCATGCTGGTCGCGCTGTTGCTGGCCGGGCGAATGCTCGAGGGTCGCGGCCGGCGGCGAGCTGCTGAGGCTGCGCTGTCGCTGGCCGCCTCGGTCCCGGCCACGGTTCGCCGGAGAACGAAGACAGGCGTCGAGACGGTCCCGGCCGACGACCTCGTTCAAGGAGACCTGATTGATGTCGGAGCCGGCGAGGAGTTCGCCGCCGACGGGATCGTGGCAGAGGGTGCAGGGGCGGTCCGGCTGGCCCTGATCACGGGGGAAGCGGAGCCGGTTCCGATGGCCGCCGGCAGCGAGGTGGTCGCCGGGTCCGAACTGCTGGATGGGACGGTCACGGTCCGGGTGGAGCGCGTCGGCGCTGAGACCACGCTGCAGCGGATGGCGGCGGAGCTTCGCGCGGCGGCGGACCGGCCGGTGCGGCTCACATCCACCGACCGGATCGCGCCCTGGTTCACCGGGGCGACGCTACTCGTGGCGACGCTGACCGCCGCCGGTTGGCTGCTGGCCGGGGACAGCGCAACGGCACTGAGCGCCACCGTAGCCGTGCTCGTCGTCGCCTGCCCCTGTGCTCTCGCGCTGTCCCGACCGCTGGCCTCGGCAGCCGGGCTCGGCGCCGCCGCACGTCGCGGGCTGATGTTCCGCTCCGCGGACGGACTGCTGGAGTTGGACGAGGTGCAGACGATGGCGCTCGACAAGACCGGCACGGTCACGGAGGGCGAGCTGACCGTGGTGAGTGCGGACGACGAGATCCTGCGTCTCGCCGCCGGTCTCGAGCGATTCAGCATGCACCCGATCGCCCGGGCGATCGTGGCGGAAGCCGTGGAGCGCTGCATCCCGCTGCCGAAGGGCGAGGATGTGCGGGAAGAAGCCGGGCGCGGAATCTCGGGCCGGGTAGACGGGCGGGACTGGCGACTCCTGGCCGGCAGTCCCGGAGAAGTCGTCCTGCACGGGGACGACGGAGAGATGGGACGAGTCGAGCTGGGAGATGTGGTACGCCCGGACTCGGCGGAAGCGGTTTCCCGACTGCTCGAGCAGGGCCTGGAGGTGGTTCTTCTATCCGGGGACCACGAAACCGTGGCCCGTCGGATCGCGAATCAGGCGGGGATTCCGGAAGTCGCGGCGAGGGTCGATCCGGAAGGGAAGGCGGACTGGGTCCGCAGCCGGCAGGCAGCGGGGATGCAGGTCGCGTTCGCGGGCGATGGCCTGAACGACGGTCCCGCGCTCGCGGCCGCCGATGTCGGCATCGCCATGGGAACGGGGGCGGCCAGCAGCGTGCTGGTGGCGGACGGTGTGATCTCCAACTGGTCCCTGATGCCGCTGGTAGCGGGATTCCGTGCCGCGAACGCTGCCAGCCGAGCGATTCGCTGGAATCAGGTGAGGTCGATAGGCTACAACATCGTGGCGGTGAGCGCCGCCGCGGCCGGCCTGATCAACCCGCTGATCGCGGCGATCCTCATGCCGGCGTCGAGCGCAATGGTGATCTGGGGCGCTTCACGAGTGGAAGCGTCGATGGAGAGAGTGAAGGCATGAATTCGATCTTCTTCCTCGTGCCTCTCGCCCTGGTCCTCGGCGGGATCTTCGCGGTGCTATTCATCCTGGCGGTTCGGGACGGGCAGTTCGACGATCTCGACGACCCACCCGAGCGGATCCTGCACGACTGAGATGATGCGAATACTTCCGATCTGCCTCGTTGCCGGCTCCTTGACACTGGTGCCCGCCGCCGGAATGGCGCAGGAAGCAGATGGTGAACCCGAGGAAAGAGCGCGGCCAAATGCCGTCGAGTTGTTCGTCGGCGGGGTGACCGAGACTGAGGAGTCTGCCTCGGGATTCGGGATTGGTATCGAGTACAATCGACGGCTCTCACGTCGCTGGAGCGTCGGGGTCGAAGCGATCGAACTCTCGACCACTGATGTCACCCGCAACTGGTTGGTCGTCTTTCCGGTCTACTTCCACGTGACGGAAGGCCTGGGGGTCAAGGCCGGACCGGGTCTCGAGGGCTCGAAAGAAGAATCAGAGGAAGGTGCCGACAGCGAGAGCACGACGGAATTCGCGCTGCGTCTCGGGGCAGGATACGAGTTCGAGTTGGGGGAACGGTTTACCATCACGCCGGAGATCAACGCGGACCTGATTGGTGGGAATGTCACCTGGGTTTACGGGGTGAGTTTCGGCCTGAAGTTCTGATCACTCTCCCGTCGGTCGGTCGTCCGGCACGTATTCCAGAATCTCGCCCGGCTGACAGACCAACGCCTCACACAGCGCCTCCAGCGTGGAGAACCGGATCGCGCGCGCCTTCCCGGTCTTGAGGATCGACAGGTTCGCCAGCGTGAGTCCGACGGACTCCGACAGTTCCGTCAGCGTCATCCCGCGCTGCAACAGCACCAGGTCCAGGTTCACCTTGATTGCCATGCTCCGGGCCTCAGACCGTCAGCGACTGGTCGGCCTGCAGTTCGCTGGCCTGCCGGAACACCTCGGCCAGCACCAGGATCGCCAGCCCGAAGAACAGCGTCTCGATACGGAAGTCGAACGGGGGCTCGAGAATGAGGCCCCGAACCGAGACTTCATCCACCATCGCCACGCCGACGAGCAGCTGCAGTATCGGTACGATGAGGCTCCACGCGACGACGACGAGACCCACCCTGTGCACTCTCGCGGAGTTCTCGGGAAGGAATGGCTGGCGCTCGAGGACGGATCGCATGAGTGCCCGAAGCTGACCGTACACGTAGAGCAATACCGCCAGAGTGATTTCGATCATCAGGAACAGCAGTGTCCAGGCGGACTTGCTGCGTGTGCGAATCCTCAGCTCTCCCTGTCCCCCGACCAGGGTCGACGGCTCGGCAACCTGTCCCGGTGGCGGAGGCGTCAGGGCTGCCTCGTCCACCTGGATACGGGCGAGGACCGGCATGTCCGGGGCAGGGCGGTCGGGTTGAGCCAGAGCGCCGAGCACGACGACCAGACCCAGCGGAACAACTACGAGACCGATTGCGCAGAGCCACCAGCCGAAGTTCACGTACAGATTGACTGCCTTTGCCGCCTTCGTGCCCCGCGCTGTCATCTCGCACCTCTCTTCTTATCGTTTATCAATAAACTATTGTTGAAAAACAATAAATGCAAGCCCGCGTTAGCGGCGTGAAGGGTGGCAGGAGTCCGAGAGTACCTCACAGTGGCCCTCGTGCCACGCGAATCGTATTCTGCTCACTTCACACCCCGGATCGCTTCACGCGGAGGTTCCATGACAGCACTGGGACAGTGGTTCACGACGGAGCTCGGTCTCAGTTCCTGGTTCGTCGGTCTGCTTCTCCTTCCGTCGCTCACTGTGCTGCTCATATTCTCGCTGCGGGAGATCATCCTGTGGATCGCCTCCCATCTCGGAAGCGTGACAGACAATCAGAACCGGTGGCGCCGGGTCACACGCTATGTTGCGATTCTCGCGAGTCTCGTTGCAGTCGGCGTGACATGGAGCACCTACGGATCCGTGATCAAGGCTCGAGCCTCCGCCACGGGTCCCCGTGCGTTCCATCACCTTCCGGGAGTCGCGGCAGCCCTTGCGTATGTAGCCATTCTCGGCGTTCTCCTGTACGGAGTTCAACAAGCGTATAAGGTCCTGACGGCTCGGATCGACAGCTGGCGCGGGCGGTATGACGGACTCCACGTTCAGGACGCGGCCTTTCTCACGGGAGATGCGTTTCCGCACTTCGCTCAACTCGGACTGCGAATTCTCAGGGCCGCGGTCTCGCTGTTTCTGTTGTACCTGTTCGTCCCCCTGTTTCTGGGCGCGTTCCCGGCCACCCGTCCGATCGCGCACCAGGTTATGCCGCTGGTGTTCGATCCTCTCTGGAACCTGGCGGCGGCGATCATCGGTTACATGCCGCGCCTGGTCATCGTGGTTCTGATCGTCGTGATCGCGAGGTGGATTCTGCATGGGCTGCGTGTGTACATGAAGGCCGTCGGAGCGGGCGAGGTCACGCTCGGCAGGTTCGACCCGGACTGGGCCGACCAGACCTACAGCCTTATGACGATCCTGATTGTCATGGCGACGATCCTGACGATCTATCCGTTTCTTCCCGGCTCGAGCAGTGGGGTATTCAGGGGGTTCTCGGTACTGATCGGCGCGATGGTTACGTTCGGCGCCACCACCACCACCAATAACTTCTTCAGCGGCCTCGTGCTCACGTACACGCACTCGTTCCGCGAGGGGGACAGGGTCAGGATCGGCGACCAGGTGGGAGACGTGCTCGAGATCGGTATGATTGTCACGAAACTCCGTACCCTGGACAATGAACAGGTGACGATCGCCAACACCGAGGTGTTGGCGGAAGAGATCGTCAACTACTCCGATGCGACGGCCCTCGGCGGCCTGAGGCTGACAGTAACGGTCGGGATCGGGTACGATACCGAGTGGCGCGATGTGTACCGACTGCTGATCAAGGCGGCCCGTTCGACGGACAACGTCCTGGAGGATCCCGCGCCCTATGTTCATCAGTTGAGCCTGGACGACTTCGCGGTGACTTACATGCTCGCGGCGTTCGCCGATGATCCCAAGCAGAAGCCGAAGACGCTGACCGAGTTGCGCCAGAACATCCAGGACGTGTTCAATGAGTCGGGCATCGAGATCATGACGCCGTCGGTGCGGGCGGTGCGCGACTCACTCGACCCGGCCATGCCGGAGAGGTACCTGTCGGATGCGGGTGAACCAGATCCGACATCGGTCTGACTCAAGCTGGAAGTGAAGCCGGCCCGCGGACTCGAAGAGGCGGTGTTGACGATCACGCCGAATCGTCCATCCATTGTGTCGCGACGACGTCCGCTGACGTGGCTGCTCGGGACGATTGTGCTGCTCGGCGGGGTCGCGCCGCAGGCTCGGGCACAAGCGGCAGAGGAAGACGCCAAGCCCGCCCTGTTCGATCCGAATGTCGATTTCCGTCTGCGCATGGAGCAGGATTGGGATTCACGCCAGGGTGATGGCAGCGAACTCGACGACCGGTTGCGGCTGCGATTCCGGCTGCGAGCCGGCCTCCGCGTGAATATCAGCGACCGGTGGTCGGCCCGCGTGCAGGCGCGCAGCGGGCCGCACAAGTCGCAGCAATCCCCACACATCACGATCTATGACTTCGACGGCGGCGCCAACGGACCGTACGAATTCAACTTCGACTACTGGAATCTGTCCTACCGGACGGAGAACCTCGAGGTCTGGGCCGGTCGGAACGAACTCTCGTTCCTG
>JBDGUZ010000143.1:0-6019 GCA_039585915.1 Gemmatimonadota bacterium | reverse complement strand
GCGCGTCGAGTCATGGGTCGAAGTCCTGGCGATCGCTGGCTCCCTGATCCAGGTAGGATTCTGGACCGTCGCCTACGTCGAAGTGCTGCTGCTCAAGTGGAAGCGGCTAAAGTGGGGGGACGACCCGCAAGCCTTATCGACGTTCAACTTCGTTCACTACGCGGTGAACGTCGGGGTGTGGGCAGTTATTCTGCTCCTGATGCTGGAGAACCTGGGAGTCGACATCTCGGCGCTCGTGGCCGGGCTCGGTATCGGCGGAATCGCGGTGGCCCTTGCCCTCCAGAGCATCCTGGGTGACCTGTTCGCGTCGCTGTCGATTCTGCTCGACAAGCCGTTCGTGATCGGCGACTACCTCGCGGTGGACGATCTGAGCGGTACCGTGCAGACGATAGGGCTGAACACCACTCGTCTCACGAGTCTCACGGGCGAACAGCTGGTGTTCTCGAACAGGGATCTTCTGCAGAGTCGGATCCGGAATTACGGCAGGATGGAGGAGCGGCGGGTCCTGTTCCGGATTAGTGTGGTTTATGGCACTCCATCCGACGTGCTCCAGAAGATCCCGGAGATGATCCAGACGGCGGTCGAGGGTCAGGACCAGACCCGCTTCGACCGCTCGCATTTCAAGGAATTCGGTGACTCGGCTCTCACTTTCGAGACGGTGTACCATATGACGGTTCCGGACTATCAGGCCTACATGGACGTACAGCAGCAGGTGAATCTCGCGGTGATGCATAGTTTCGAGAGCGAGGGAATCGAGTTCGCGTACCCGACGCAGCACGTGTTCCTGGAGACCGTGGGTGGAACGGACCGTTTCGATGACTCGACGTCGGGGACGGCGGCCGACTCAGTTGACGGTCCCCGGGACGATAAGTAAGATGCTCGGCTGTATTTCGAGCGCAGCTGGCCCGAAGCGAGGGAGCGACACGGAGCCATGACCGAAGTATCGGCAACCGGAACGCCGATGATGGTGCTGACCGGAACGGCGAATCCCGCCCTCGCGGAACGGATTGCCGAAGAGCTCGGACAGCCGCTGTGCGACGTTACGGTGAAGAGATTCGCGGACGGGGAGATCTTCGTCCGCATCGATGAAAACGTCCGTGGACGGGACGTGTTCGTGATTCAGCCGACGAGCCCTCCGGCCGAGAACACGCTCGAGTTGCTGCTGTTGATCGACGCCGCGAAACGAGCATCGGCCGCACGGGTGACAGCCGTTGTGCCGTACTTCGGGTATGCCCGGCAGGACAGGAAAGACCAGCCGCGAGTGTCGATCGCGGCGAAGCTGATGGCGAATCTGATCGTGGCGGCCGGCGCCGACCGGTTGATCACGATCGATCTTCATCAGCACCAGTTGCAGGGCTTTTTTGATATTCCGGTAGACCACCTGTACGCGTCTCCCGTGTTCATGGACTACTATCGGTCCGTGGACAAGGAGGACTTTGTCGTCGTGGCCACGGATGTAGGCGCTGCGAAAATGGCCCGTGGATACGCGAAGCGGATGGGAGCCGGCCTGGCGATCATCGACAAACGCCGCTCAGGGCCGAACGTCGCGGAGGTGGTCAACGTCGTGGGAGACGTCCGGGGTCGGAAGTGCCTGATACCCGATGACATGGTCGATACGGCAGGCACGATGGTGAACGCGGTGGAAGCCCTGCACGAACGCGGTGCGACTGAGGTGTACTGCATTGCGACACACGCGTTGCTTTCGGGTCCGGCGGTAGAACGCCTGAGCGGCGCGGACATTGTCGAGATCGCGGTTACCGACACGGTCGCGATTTCTGAAGAGAAGCGTACGTCGCTTCCGAATCTGGTGGAAGTTTCGGTCGCGCCGCTGCTGGCGCGAGCCATAGAGAGCACGCACTACAATCGCTCGGTGAGCAAGCTGTTCGACTGAGGGCCCGACAGGGCCATGTAAGAGTGAGCGGCCGGGGCGAAGAGGCGTAATGATGACGAAACAGGCAGAACTGAAGGTTGAGTCGCGGGAGACGCGCGGGAAGGGAGCCGCCAGGCAGCTCCGGCGCACCGGGTCCATCCCGGGCAATCTGTACGGGCGGGAGATCGAGTCGATCTCGGTCCAGGCGGACACCAGGGAGTTTGCGGCGCTGGTGAGCGCGATCTCGGTCGAGAACACGATCGTGGAGCTGTCTGTCGACGGGGACGCTCCGAGACGCGTGCTGATTCGGGAAATTCAGCGACATCCGGTGCGACCGGACTATCTCCACGTGGATTTCTACGAGATCCGCGCCGGAGAGAAACTGAAAGTAAACGTTCCTCTGCACCTGGTCGGAACGCCGATCGGAGTCCGGAACGGTGGCACCTTGCAGCAGGTCCGACACGAGCTCGAGATCGAGTGTCTCCCTTCCGAAATCCCGCCGTCGTTCGAGATCGATATTTCCGAGCTTGAAATCGGAGACTCGCTACACATCAGTGACGTGGATGCGGGTGGACTCGAAGTAATGGAAGATGGCGCTCGGACGATCTGCACGGTTGCTGCGCCGAGAGTCGTGGAAGAGCCGGTGGACGAGGAAGACCTCGAGGCCGAGTTCGACGAGGAAGATGCCGAGCCGGAGGTCATTACGGCGCGCGGCGAGGACGATTCCGAGGAGGGTGGCGAGGACTGAATCTCCACCCCGGGCCGGAGTAGTTGTGAAGCTGCTGATCGCCCTGGGAAACCCGGGCGAGCAGTACCGGGACACCCGACACAACGCGGGATGGTGGCTTGCAGATCACCTGGTGGTCCGGTGGTCTCTCGATCCGTTTCGAAGACAGGGTCCTGTAGCGGAGACCCACGGGGGCGTAGCCGGCAAAAACGTTTTGCTGGTCAAGCCCCTGACTTACATGAACCGGAGCGGGCGCGTTCTGCGACGATTTCGGGATCACGAGGATTTCCGTCCGGCGAGTGA
Organism: Gemmatimonadota bacterium; assembly: GCA_039585915.1. Lineage (GTDB taxonomy): Bacteria > Gemmatimonadota > Gemmatimonadetes > Palauibacterales > Palauibacteraceae > Carthagonibacter. The sequence continues at coordinate 3,119 of JBDGUZ010000143.1, read as the reverse complement.
TCTGCTGGTCCTCGTGGATGACGTGGATCTGGCGCCGGGAAAGTTCCGGCTGCGGGCATCCGGCTCGGCCGGTGGCCACAACGGGCTTCTCTCGATCGAGGGAGTTCTGCGCTCACAGGAGTTCGCGCGCCTGAGGGTCGGTGTCGGATCACCGAAAGATCGTGACGTGGACCGGGCGGATTGGGTCCTGGCACCTCCCAGGAAGGACGAAGAAGAAGCGGTCCTCACGGCATTCGACCGGATGTCGGAGGCAGTGGAGTGCTGGTTGTCGGACGGAGCGGAGATGGCGATGAACCGGTTCAATCGGTCGTAGCGGCGACCCGGCGGAACCGCTGATCAGGAACTATACAGGGGAGAACGTCCCGTGGAGCACTGGATAGACTGGGCCCTCTGGTTGGGGCTGGGTGGACTCGCGATCGCCCTCGCGTTATTCGCGTACGTGCGAAATCAGCCGTCGGGCAACGAGCTCATGACGGATCTGGCAGAATCGATCCAATCCGGCGCGATGGCCTTCCTTCGCCGTGAGTACTCGGTGCTGCTTCCGTTCGTAGCTGTCGTGGCCGGGATGCTGTGGTGGCTCATCGGTGGTCAGACCGCGGCGGCGTACGTGTTCGGCGCGTTCTGCTCCATCGTGGCCGGGTTTATCGGCATGCGGGCGGCCACACTGGCCAATGTGAGAACGACTGAAGCCGCCCGGTCTTCGGGCCAGGAGAAGGCGCTGCGCGTCGCGTTCAGCGGCGGCGCCGTTATGGGCCTTGCGGTCGCGAGTCTCGGGTTGGCCGGGCTGGGCGCCGTTTACGTAATGTTCCAGCCCGAAACGGTGGGTCTGCGCGAGTTCGGTCAGATCGTCTCCGGGTTCGCGATGGGCGCCTCGTCCATCGCGCTGTTTGCCAGAATCGGCGGCGGAATATTCACCAAGGCCGCCGACGTGGGGGCCGACCTGGTGGGCAAGGTGGAAGCCGGGATTCCGGAAGATGACCCGAGGAATCCGGCCACGATCGCAGACAACGTCGGCGACAACGTCGGAGATGTGGCCGGCATGGGCGCCGACATTTTCGAGTCCTATGTCGGATCGGTGGTGGCAACGATCGTGCTCGGCGTTACCTCGATCGCGATTCTGCCGGACAAAAGATTCGCTGCCGCTTCGCTGCCCGTCCTGTACGCCATGGTCGGGCTCGTGGCGAGTGTGGTAGGAATCCTCTCGATGCGGATTCTCGAGAAGATGGACCCGGCGGCGGCGCTGCGGAACACGACGTTTGTCGGGGCGATCGTGTTCTGGATCGGGGCATGGTTCGTCACCCTGCAGCTCGACGTTCTGAGTGGTTCGGGTGGCTCCTACTGGAGTTGGGTCAATCCGGCCGCAGGGCCGTTCTGGGCCATGCTGTTCGGATCCCTCGTGGGTATCGCGATCGGGCTGGTTACGGAGTACTACACAGCCGGCCGGCCGGTTAAAGCGATCGCTCGCGCCTCAGAGACAGGTGCCGCGACGAATATCATCACGGGACTCGCCGTAGGGCTCGAGTCGGTCGCCGTGCCGGTGCTCTTGATCAGCCTTGCGACATTCCTGGCCTACCAGTTCGCAGGGCTGTACGGAATCGGAATCGCGGCGGTCGGTATGCTGGCGACCGTAGGGGTGACGATGTCCGTGGATGCCTACGGACCAATTGCCGACAACGCCGGCGGGATCAGCGAGATGAGCGGGCTGGGTCCCGACGTCCGCAAGATCACAGACAGCCTGGATTCGCTCGGAAATACGACAGCAGCGATCGGAAAGGGATTTGCGATCGGGTCTGCGGCACTGACGGCGCTCGCCCTGTTCTCGGCATACGCCAACGCGGTGGGCCTCACGGTGACCGGCATCAACATCGTGAACCCGTACGTCGTGATCGGGCTGTTCATCGGTGGTATGACTCCGTTCTTCATCGCCTCGTTGACAATGACGGCGGTCGGCCGGGCGGCAGCCGGAATGGTGGCCGAAGTCCGTCGGCAGTTTCGTGAGATCCCGGGGCTGATGGAGGGCACTGCCAAGCCGGATTCTGCGCGCTGCGTGGACATCTCAACCCGCGCGGCTCTGAGGGAAATGGTCATCCCGGGCCTCGTCGCGATCCTCGTGCCCGTTCTGGTCGGTCGGTTCCTCGGCGTAGAAGCGCTGGGTGGCGTGCTCGCGGGCGCGACCCTCAGTGGCGTGATGCTCGCTCTGTTCATGGCGAACGCAGGGGGAGCCTGGGACAACGCGAAGAAATACATTGAAGGTGGCGCGCACGGCGGTAAGGGGTCGGAGCCCCACAAGGCTGCCGTAGTGGGAGACACGGTCGGGGATCCGTTCAAGGACACGTCGGGTCCCTCGATGAACATCGTGATCAAGTTGATCAGCGTCGTGTCGCTCGTGCTCGCCCCGTGGTTTGCGCGCGTGCACGGGATCCAGACGTCCGAGCGAGTCGGCGAAACAGTGCAGCAATTGACGGCGTGGATCCCGTTCGTCAACTGATCGGCGAGCCACTCGCTTGAACACTGCAGCTGATCGGCATACCTTCGGCGACCCGGTGCGGGATGTTCGCGCCGCGCTGCATCCGGTCGGAAGGCACGACGGAAGCGGAAAAACAGACTGAACGAAGGATCACTCCTGCCACTGGTGCGCGCGCCAGTGGCCGAACCAGACCGAAGGAGGGACCATGCGCGACTACGAGGTCGTCTACATCTTCAAATCTGCGCTGGGCACCGAGGATATCGATGCCCGACTTCAGCGCTACCACGAAAAGGTTCTCGCCGTCGAAGGCAGCGAGATCACGGCAGTGGAGCACTGGGGCAAGCGTCAGCTGGCCTACCCGATCGATCGTCACGAGAACGGCTATTACGTCGTGGCACAGTTCAGCACCGAGCCCGGTGCGCTGCCAGAGTTCGAGCGTTTGCTGAGGCTGGATGACGAGGTCCTTCGACATCTGGTCGTGCTCAGCGAGGGAGAACTCGCGGTTCCGATTTCTCTGAGTGATGACGACGAGGACGACGACCGACGCCGCAAAGGGCGCGACGACGAGGAGAACGACCGTCGCCGTGATGCGGGAGACAGAGGGGCCGATGCGGAGGCTGGCGATGCGGGAGACGCCGAAGCTGGCGACGCG
>JBDGUZ010000142.1:0-6054 GCA_039585915.1 Gemmatimonadota bacterium | reverse complement strand
GGATCCACCAGCTGCGGATGATCCAGGCACCCGATGGGAGGCTCGCGAATTCGACCAGTCCGCCAAGTCCCTTCTGCTCCAGGGACGCGGCAAGGTTCACGTACGTGTAATCGAGCCAGCGGAGTTCCGAGCTCGCCGGATCCAGCCACATCACGCCTTCGATGTCCGGCAGTCGACTCTGCGGCAGCGCCTCGAATGCGAGGCCGAGCAGGCCGGCCGACTCCGCCTCGCCCCGGACCAGGCGGAAGCAATGGCGACGGACGAACGCATCCGACAGCAGGACATCGGCGTCGGGACCATAATAGGCCACCTGTCCTGCGGGCTGCTGGACAAATCCGCCGAGAACCAGGTCTCGCGCGGGGATGGCTCGGAATGGATGCCGCCCGTAGAACCGGGCCTCTTCGAGGACCGCCTCGGAAACTGGCCGTCCCTGACTGTCCAGGACCTGTGTGTGCATCACGGCGTCAAACCGAAAGTACGGCTGCTGGCCGGTCCAGGCCGTCGCCGCGAGAGCCTTGAGCGCTTCATCCCACACGCGTTGCAGCTCGATGCCTTCGTCCGGGAGGATCGCGCAGCGGGCTCGCTCTTCTACCCTGATATCTCGGAGGCGAACCGGACGAGGTTCGATAACGAAGCGATACGAAACGTCTTCTCCCTCGGCGAGGTGCAGCCAGCTTGACATTGCCGCGGAGTACCCGATTCTCTCGGCCCGAATCCGATATGTGCCGGGAGCCGGTGCCGGAAGCCGGTAGGAGCCCGATTCGGTCGACAGGACTCGGCTCGAGACGACTCCGGTGGAGTCTTCCAGCATGACGAACGCGCCGGAGATTGCGGCGCCATCGGTTTGCTCGACGCGGCCGCGCACGGTCTGTGCGCCGGCCGGCCAGGCTCCAACCACCAAGCCCAGCGCGATCCAGGCGGCTGTGTGTATCCCGGGCCGTCTCATCCCGTAACGTCAGGCGATCCGGACGCCGAGGCCTGGCTCAGGACCCAGGTAGAGCTTGGATTCCCGAACCGAAGGTCCGGTGAACGGATCCTCGGCCAGCAGTGCGGCCCCGTCGAGATCGAGTCGGTCCGCCAGGGGCGCGAGGTGAGCGGCTGCCGCGATCCCGAGCGTGCTTTCGAGCATGCAGCCGAACATTACCTCGAGTCCGCAGGCACGCGCCGTATGTAAGGTCCGCACGGCTTCCCGGATTCCTCCGCACTTGGCCAGTTTGATGTTGACGCCGTCCACGAGTCCCGCCAGTCCCGGTACATCCGACGAGCGAATGCACGATTCGTCTGCATAGATCGGAATCGGTGAACTGTCTCGAACCCGTCTCCAGGCCGGTGCGTCTCCCGGGGGAAGCGGCTGCTCCACCATCTCGACACCGAGATCAGCGAGCATCTGGATATTTCGGACTGCCTCGTCCGCCGTCCAGGCTGCGTTGGCGTCCACCTGGAGCCGTCGGAATTCGTCGACTTCCCGGATCGCTTCGACTATCTCCCGGTCACGATCGGTTCCAAGCTTGATCTTGAGGATCGGCCATCCGGGCAGCGCCCGTACCCGTTCCGCCATCGCGGCTGGTTCGTCGATCCCGATCGTAAACGAACTGAGCGGCGCATCAGCCGGATCGAGTCCGAGGAGTTTCCACACCGGCAATCCGGCACGCTTACCGAACAGATCGTGCAGCGCCGCAGAAACTGCCGCGTGCGCCGAGCCGTTTCCCGGCACGGTCTCACGCAATCGAGACTCTATTGCCTCGAGGCGGTCCGGATCCGGCTCTGAAGCAAGCACGGGGCGCATCCGATCCAGAGCGTCCGCGACGGTCTCCGCCGACTCACCGTAGTATGGTGATGGATCAGCCTCACCCCACCCCTCCACTCCTTCCAGCTCGACCCGCGCCCAGATCCGTTCCGCACGCTCCTGGACCGACCTACTGATCCGGAACGGTACCTCCGGCCGCAACGACAGGTGCTCCCAGGTCAGATTCATCCGTCGATCTCCAGTTCGTTCGAGTCGCACGACGCCAGTTGCACGAAATCCCACGCGGGCCACGGACCCGTGACGTCCGCGCGCAGTCCACCGATCCTCCGTTCCCAGTCCGACAGACTCTCCACGAAATGGATCCACTCTCCCCGGCGGATGAGGAAGGCGGCGTCCAGCACGTTACCAGCTCGCTGGTCGAGAAGTCGGGCCGCTCGCGATCTGGTTCGCGCCTCCGCGAAGATCGTGGCACCTGCCTCGCGCCGAGCTGTCGCATTCCATCCCGGACCGGCCTCGGAGACATGGAGTCGCACTTCGTAGCAGTCCTCCAAGTACTCGAGTGCCTCGAGAAGAGGGATTCTCTCGTCTCGCAGGAATCCGAGCACAGCCGCATCATCGGGCGCCGTGAGACCGTGCGGCATGGGCACGACAGCGCTTCTCCGAAGAAGGGATGATACCACGCGGCCGTGGTCCTGAATCGACCTCGGGCCGTCAGTCAGAGACTCTCGAGTCACGATCGCGGCGATTTCGCGATCCGCCAGCATTTCAAACGCCGGTGTGTCCGCGCGCCGCGCCAGCGTGTCCAGCGCCCTGTCCGTCCGTCGGCTGCGAACGACCGCGTGGATCGTGAGCCGGCCATCGGGCAACTCCTGTTGCCGCTGCCCGGCGGGCCGGTCAGATACCATCGCTCGCACCTGGAGCGATCCCCGTGGCTGCTTCCACCAGCGCACGGAGGTGTGCATCGACGTTCTCCCCCAACGACCGCGGATCGTATCCGCCTTCCATGACCGAAACGATGCGCCCGGCCGCGCTCGCAGTAGTACGACGTGAGATTTCGAGCGTCAGCAGGCGGAAGTGGTCCGGCTCGAGCGTGAATCCGCCGAGCGGATCGCCCAGCGCAGCGTCAAATCCAGCCGAGATCACCACCAGATCCGGCGCTAAGACCGCCGCTTCTTCCACTGCTTCGAGGAGTGTCTCCACGTACCGTTCTGCCTGAACTCCGGGTGGCATCGGGAGATTCCGGGTGGTTCCCGAACCCGGTCCGATTCCTCGCTCCCCTGCGGATCCCGTCCCCGGGTAGTGCGGGCACTGGTGCATCGACAGGTAGTATACCGAGTCATCCGAGTAGAAGGTGTCCTGGGTTCCGTTCCCGTGGTGAACATCCCAGTCGACGATCAAGACTCTGTCCGCCAGGCCTTCCTGGATCGCGGACCTGGCCGCGATCGCCACTCCGTTGAACAGGCAGAACCCCATCGCCTTGTCCGGTGTCGCGTGGTGGCCCGGTGGACGAACCGCGCAGAAAGCTGAAGTGAAGCGACCCGTCGCCACCGCCCGCAAGGCATCGACGGCGCACCCGGCTGCCGCCAGGGCAGCGTCCCACGAACCGGCAGAGACGGCGGTATCCGCTTCGATTAGGACGATCTCACCCGTGGTTTCCGCTCGATCCACGGCCCGCCTGACCGCCTCGACATGCGGAACCGTGTGCACGCGCGTGAGGAGATTCTGATCCAGCGGGACTCCCTCGATGGGTTCGACGAAGCCGTGAAGAGCCGGCAGCGACCTGGCCATTCTCTGAACGACGGCGCGGAGTCGACCCTGGTGCTCCGGGTGACCCCATCCGGTATCGTGACGACTGCACGCTTCGTGGTGGAACAGCCCGACTGGTGCCAAATTCCTCATCCCGTTCAGGAGGGATCAGCGCTCCCTCTCCGCTCCTCCGGCTGGGCCGGAGGTTGATCGGTCCCGAGTCCCGCTCTAGCTTCCGGCCGTCAACATACACGTCCCCGACTGGCCTGGAGAAGTTACAATCTACACCTTCGTCCCGACTGATCTACAGCTTTCGAGAACTGTCGCCCGGGTCGGTGTGTGCGTTGCTCTCGCACTCGTGGTCGCAGCGTGTGATGTCGAGTGGGGCGGCGCGGAATTCAGGCTCGAGAACCCGGCGCCGGAACCACCTCCGGAAGTCGTCGCCGAGGGCGAGTTGGAAGCACCGCCTGCGCCTCTGCCCGAGGGGCCGCTGCTGTTCGCCGTCAGGATCAACCCGTCCGACGGCACCTCGCGAGCATTCCCGATCGCCCGACTGGTCGAGAACGGGCTCGCGTCGCTCCATCTGCCGGAGAATCCCGATGCGGGGTGGCGCGACCGGTTCGACACCGCATTCATGGCGCCGGGACGCGAATTGGAGTTGCATGCCGCGGGGCGGCGCATCGGGAGCCTGGTGCTGGACGGATCGACCACGACTCTGAGCGACGCCTGTCTCCCGGTCGTGAGCGGTCAATCTCTCGTTTCCCTCGGATCGACAGCTCCCATCAGGGCGTTTGCATTCCTTTCGGGCGCCGGACCGGACGCGCCAGCATCATATCCAGTGGATAACATCGACAACCGGATGCGCACGTACGGCCCGATCCTCGCCGAGCAGCTCATGCGAAGCCGGGGGGAGAACCGTCCGTATCTTGCCCAGCGCGCCGACGTCCAGGTCGTCTCGTGGCCCGGCGACCCGACTCCGGCATTCGCGGCGACGTACCTGATCAACGACCAGTTGGAAGCTCCCTCGCCGGACGGAGAATCCGTCTCATTGTTTTTCCTCACCCGGTTCGATTCGCAGGGCGGTTACGCACCCGTCTGGTCGGAATTTCGCCGCTACGAGGGGGGATCGGGGAAGGAAGTCTTCACCTACGTCGACGCCGCGGATGCACCGGTGGGACGGATCGACTTCGTCGACATACGGGACGGAAGTGGCGCGGTCCGGATCGCCGCGAGCATCGACCGTGGAGAGTCGCGCCAGCTTGATTGGACAGAAGATCCGGTATGCCGATCTGAGCTATTGCTGGAAGCGGCAACCACTCCCTGATCGAGTCCCGTCAACTAGAGCAATGCCGGCACCAGGCTACTGATCAGGCGACGGCGAACGTCTCGAGATCCTTTCCGGAATCACTGCGCCGGATCTCCATCAGCGCTCTGTCTCGTAGCTGACGGACGCGCTCACGCGTTACGCCGAGAATCTGTCCAATCTGCTCCAGCGTGTGCTCCGACTCGCCCTGCAGGCCGTAATACAGCCGCAGAACACGCGCGTCGCGCGGCCGGATCTCGGACAGAGCAACGACGATACGCTCCTGAAGAATCTTGTGCTCGACACCGATATCGACCTGCGCCTCGTCCACCAGGAATCTCTCGATCAGATTGCTGTCATCTGCCTCCCCGATCGGGGCATCCAGACGGACCTCCGACACGTTGAGGGCGAGGAGCATCTCGACGATTGCGGGTTTCAGCTCGGCCTTGAGCGCAATTTCTGGCGCGTTCGGATCACGACCGAGGGTCTGCTTGAGCTCTTCCGAGACGCGCAGCACTCTCGCCAGCTCAGTCGCCCGGTTCAGCGGGAGCCTTACCGATCGACTCTGACGGGCCAGGGAGGCCAGGATCGCCTGGCGAATCCACCACACGGCATACGAAATGAACTTCACCCCCTGGTCCGGATCGAACTTCCGGGCGGCCGTCACCAGGCCAGTGTTTCCTTCCTGAATCAGGTCTCCGAAGGCGAGGCCCCTGTTCTGGTAGCGTTTCGCCACGGAGACGACGAATCGGAGATTCGCCCGGATGAGATGTTCAAGTGCGATGGGGTCCCCGCTCTGCGCTTTCCGGGCGAGGGAGTCCTCTTCCTCGGGCGTGAGGAGAGGATACCTGCTCACATCGTCCAGGTAGAGGTCCACCATGCTGGCGCTATCTGATCTCAGAACCGCGCCAGTGTAGCTTCCATTCCGCCCCGCCGTTCGACTCGCCGAAACATCCTCCTGAGGTTTAGGGGGGCAGAAATCTACGGAACTCGCTGTCCCCCCGTCAAACGGGATCGTTTGCGCAAGGGGGTGGCGGCGTGGCACGAGAGGTGCGAGTTATTCCCTTTGCAGTTCGAGGAAATACGAAGACAGCCTCAACAATCAGTCGGGCCTGGACTGTCGCCGGCATTCGATCATGAGGAGAACATGGGGCGGTTCCGGTGGACCTGTGCGGCCGTCAGCGATGTCGGCCGAGTACGTAGCACGAACGAGGATTCGATGTTCTGCTCCGCGGAAGCCGGAGTGTTCGTCGTCGCG
>JBDGUZ010000141.1:0-6110 GCA_039585915.1 Gemmatimonadota bacterium | reverse complement strand
ATGCGCTCGGGATCCTGATCGCCGTGAGTATCGGGTACCTGAGCCTGAAGCTCGGGTTCTCGATCGAGGGCTCCGAACTCGCGGCGATCCTCGGATTCGGGATTCTGCGTGGCGTGATGCGTCGGAACAGCATCATCGAGAACAACATCAACCAGACAATCGCCTCGGCCGTGAACGGCGCGAGCGCGGGGATGATGTTCTCGGTGCCGGCGCTGTTCATCCTCGGGTTCGAGGATTTCAATCACCCGCTGCTCGTGCTCGGCTGCATCGCCGGCGGGATCCTCGGGATCGCGTTCATCATCCCGCTGCGCAAACAGATGATCGACTTCAACCGTCTCGCGTTCCCCGGCGGGATTGCGACCGCGGCGGTTCTCAAGGCACCGGGTGCAGGGATCAGGAAGGCGTGGATGCTCCTCGGCGGGGCGCTGGTCGCCGGGATCGTTCACTTCCTCAGCCTGTCCACTGGATTCGAGCAGTGGAATATCGGGGCCCAGATCGGGATGCCCGAGTACATGAACGGGATCTGGTACGTGTCGCTGCTCACCGTCGGCGTGGCATTCCTCGCCGGGAAGGGCGGCTTCTTCTTCATCGTCGGCGGTTATGTGTGCTGGTGGCTGCTCGCACCGGTGCTCAACGCGGTGGGCCTGTTCCCGGACCCGGCGACGCTGGCGGCCGAGGGGACGACGATCACCGGATATCTGCGGCTCACGCTGTTCCGCCCGGTCGGGATCGGGATGCTGGTTGGTGGCGCCGTAATGGGAATCGTGCTTGCGTTCCCGCTCGTGGTGAGCGCCATCCGCAGCATGCGGGACGCGGCGAAGTCCCGCACCGAGATGGCCGGCGAAGAGCTCCCGATCCAGATGCTGTATGTCGGGGTCGCCGGCGCGTTCATCGTGCTGACCGTGATCGCCGTGTACTCCGTCCAGGAGATCGGCTGGGCCCGCGGCGCCCTGATGGCGATAATCGGCACCCTGTGGATCTGGGTGGCGGGCGTGGTCCTGTCCGAGTGCATCGGACGGACGAACTGGTCGCCGCTGTCGGGGATGACGCTGATCGGGATCACGCTCCTGATCTTCGTGACCAGCGGGCTGGGTGACCGGACGGCAATCGTCTCATCCGTGATCGTCGGAGCCGCGATGTGCGTGGCGATGGCGCAGGCCACGGACCTGATGCTCGACCTCAAGTGCGGCTACCTGGTCGGCGCAACTCCCCGGAAACAACAGATCGCGCAGTTCCTCGGGAGCTGGATCGGGCCGATCGTGATAATTTTCCTGATCGTGGTACTGCACAAGGCCTACGGGCTGGGCAGCGACGCGCTGCCGGCGCCGCAGGGGCAGGCACTGGCGAGCGTGATCCAGGGAATCCTCGGCGGGGATGTCCCGGCCGACAAGTACCTCACCGGGGCCGGGCTCGGCGCGCTGCTCAGCGCCAGCGGGATCGGTGGCCTGGGAGTGCTCGTGGGCCTGGGTTTCTACCTGCCGTTCAACATCGTGCTGACTTACACTCTGGGGACGCTGCTCCGCGTGTTTGCCGACTGGAAGGCGGGGGTTCAGTGGAGCGAGGATGTGGGAATCCCAATCGCGGCGGGTCTGATCGTGGGCGAAGCCCTGGTCGGAGTCGCCTACTCGATGATCATCGTCTTCGGCGCATCGTGAGGGGGTGAAACGATGAAGAACTTCGGATATCTCCTGATCGCGGCCGGCTTCCTGTGGGGTTCCTACCTCACGGTGGAGCAGCCGGAGGGCGTGAATACGGCGCTGTACCTGGTCGCACTCGCGATCGGCATCGCCGGTGTCATAGTGGCTCGCAGCGCCGCGCGCGCGGAAGCCAGAGACGAGACACGCCTGCAGACCCACATCGCCACGATAGAGACGTCGCTGGCTGCGATCGTCGCGGACGCGGACCGACTCGATGACGAGAAGGAGTCGATCAACGTCTATGATCTGCGCCACGTGATCGACGAGAATTTCCCGGAGCACCTCGCGGCGTTCGTGGAAGCGCGTGAGAGTATCGCCCACAGTTACGGACTCAAGGCCTACGCCGAGGTGATGAACCGCTTCGCGACCGGGGAGCGCTACCTGAACCGTGTGTGGTCGGCCTCGACCGACGGATATCAACCCGAGGCGTACGATTACATAGCGAGGGCCCGAATCCAGTTCGACGATGCGCTGGTGACGTTCCGCGCGATCAAAGAACGGACCGGACGGTCGCCGATGGGGGCGACACGCGGGGGGTGATATCTGCTTTGACCTTCGTGGGATCGGGCGCTGTGGCCACCTGCCGGTAGGGGTCTTGCTCGGCGCGCCATGGGCAGGCAGGTTCAGCGACTGAACGGAAACCTGAACCTTAACGAGCGGTCCCTCACAGGGTCCTCTTTCGATGGACGAATCACAATTCATCGACTCCCCGAACGGGTTGGTATCAGGCGAACCCGATTTCAGCGCCGTGGATCCTCCACGGCGTGAGCAACCCACCAGGAGACGGCAATGAGCGGTTACGTTGATAATCTGATGGCAACCGTCCGGGCAAAGGACCCGGCCCAGCCCGAGTTCCACCAGGCCGTAGAGGAAGTGGCGGACTCCATACAGATCGTGTACGACAGGCACCCTATTTATAAGAAGACAGGAGTTCTCGAGCGGATCATAGAGCCAGAGCGGGTGATCCTGTTCCGCGTTCCCTGGGTGGATGACCAGGGCGACGTCCAGGTGAGCCGGGGATTCCGGATCGAGATGAACAGCGCCATCGGTCCCTACAAGGGCGGCCTCCGGTTCCACCCGTCCGTCAACCTCGGGATCCTCAAGTTCCTGGCGTTCGAGCAGGTGTTCAAGAACGCCCTGACGACTCTCCCGATGGGTGGGGGCAAGGGCGGCTCGGACTTCGATCCGAAGGGCAAGAGCGACGGCGAGGTGATGCGGTTCTGCCAGGCTTTCATGGCCGAGCTGTTCCGGCACATCGGCCAGTTCCGGGACGTTCCCGCCGGTGACATCGGCGTGGGCGGCCGCGAGATAGGGTTCCTGTTCGGAATGTACAAGAAACTGCAGAACGAATTCACCGGTGTGCTCACCGGGAAGGGCCTGAACTGGGGCGGATCCCTCATTCGTCCTGAGGCCACCGGGTACGGCGCCGTGTATTTCGCGGCGGAGATGCTCGCGACGCGCGGCCAGACGCTGGAGGGGAAGACGTGCATTGTGTCGGGGTCGGGCAATGTGGCGCAGTACACGGCCGAGAAGATCCTGGACATGGGCGGGAAGGTCGTCACATTCTCCGATTCGAGCGGGTACATCTTCGACGAGGAAGGGATCGACCGGGAGAAGCTGGCCTGGCTCATGGACCTGAAGAACAACCGCCGGGGTCGGGTCAGCGAGTACGTGGAGAAGTTCCCCGGAGCCGTATACACTCCGGTGGATGCGAGCCTCGACCACAACCCGCTGTGGGACCACGACGCCGACTGCGCGTTTCCGAGCGCCACGCAGAACGAGGTGAACGCGGTCGACGCCCGGAACCTGGTGAACAGGGGCGTCTATCTGATCTCCGAGGGAGCCAACATGCCCACGGTTCCGGAGGGTGTGGAGATCTTCCTCGACAACGACGTCCTGTACGGACTGGGCAAAGCCGCCAATGCCGGGGGCGTGGCCGTGTCCGGCCTCGAGATGTCCCAGAACTCTCTCCGGCTCTCCTGGCCCCGGGAGGAAGTGGACGTCCGCCTGCAGGGAATCATGAAGAGCATTCACAAGCAGTGTCTCGACGCCGCCGAGGCGTACGGGAAGCCAGGGAACTACGTTCACGGCGCCAATATCGCAGGCTTCCTGAAGGTGGCCGATGCGATGCTGGACCAGGGCGTGGTCTGATCGGCCGCTCGACGGGGCCGACCTCCCGCGAACCCGGCGGAGATGGGTGGGACGCGCTCCGGCGCGCCTCCCCGCCAGTCTCCGCCGGTCCGCGTTCTCTCTCCCGACCGGCATGGTAGCATCATGACCGTCCCCGAATTCCCGAAATTCAGCGGGGCCAGGAACGGTCGTGCCGGTGGCCTTCAGGACCTGATGCGCTTCCGGGTGCAGAACATCCTGTTCGTATCGAGTCTGTACGAGTCGTTCATCATGTCGGAGGACGGACAGCTCAACGAGCTGATCCTCACGAAGTTCCTCGACCTGAACCTGAATCAGGCGCCGAATATCACCCGGGTCCCGAGCGGCGCCCAGGCCCTCAGGCTCGCCCGGGACAAGCGGTTCGATGTCATCATCACGAGCCTGCAGCTGGGTGACATGAACGCGGCCCAGCTCGCCCGGTCGGTGCGCGCCGCGGAGCTGGACCTCCCCGTCCTGGTGCTCGCCTACGATCACCAGGAGGTGAAGGACTTCGAGCGCCGGTACGGGTTCGGCGACCTGGAGCGCGTGTTCATCTGGCAGGGGGACGCTCGGATTCTCCTCGCAATGGTGAAGCTGGAGGAAGACCGGCGCAACGTCGAATTCGACGCGAGCCTGGGTGTTCCGGTGCTTCTGATCGTCGAGGACAGCGTCCGGTATTACTCCTCCTTCCTCCCCGTGATCTACTCGGCGGTGATGAAGCTCACGCAGAGCATCGTCTCCGAGGGAGTCAATCTGTACCAGCGGCTGCTCCGGATGCGGGCCCGTCCGAAGATCCTCCTGGCCACGACGTTCGAGGAGGCCTGGTCGTACTTCACGGCTTATCAGGCCAACGTGATGGGGGTGATCTCGGATGTCGAGTTCCCTCTCGGGATGGGTGGCGAGCCGTCCTCAACGGCCGGACTGGACCTGGCCGAGCGGATCCGAGAGGCGCGTCCGGACGTTCCCATCCTCCTTCAGTCCAGCAATCCGGACTTCGAGGCGACAGCGGCGAAAGTGGCCTCCGGGTTTCTCCTCAAGCGCTCGCCGACGATGCTGGACCAGATCCGTCGGTACCTGACAGAGCACTCCTATTTCGGTGACTTCGTGTTCTACCTGCCATCCGGGGAGGAAGTGGACCGTGCAGGCGACCTCCGTTCCCTGCTCGAGAGGCTGGAGACGGTCCCGGCCGAGAGCATCGGCTACCATGCGGAGAAGCACGATTTCTCAAGCTGGCTCCGGGCCCGGGGCGAGTTCGCACTCGCCTATCGGCTCCGACCGAGGCAGTTATCCGACTACCCGACTGTCGAAGATCTCCGCGATGACCTGATCCAATCCATCGGTACCCACCGAAGGCAGCAGAGCAGGAGCACGGTGGCCGACTACGATCCGAAAGCCCTCGCGCACGTCGGCGGGATCATGCGGGTCGGGGAAGGCTCCATCGGCGGTAAGGGACGAGGGCTCGCGTTTGCGACGCGGCTCATCGATCGGTTCGGGCTCGAAAACCGATTTCCCGGCGTGCGTATCTTCGTGCCTCCAGCGCTGATTCTCGGAACCGAGGTCTTCGAGGAATTTCTGGACGGAAACGATCTCCGTTCGCTCTCACTGAACTCGGAGGACGAAGACGAGGTAGCGCACCGCTTCGCGGCGGCCCGCTTCCCGCGAGATGCCCGGGAACAGCTGAGTTCATTCGTGTTTGCATGCGACCGGCCCCTCGCGATCCGTTCCTCGAGCCTGCTGGAGGACTCGCCGTACCAGCCGTTCGCCGGGATCTTTGAGACGGTCATGATCCCCAACGACAACCCGGACCCCGCGGTTCGGCTCGAAGAGCTCATGCGGGCCATCAAGTCGGTGTACGCGTCGACCTACACGACGGAGAGCAAAGCCTTCCTGGAAGCGACCCCGTATCGCCTCGAGGAGGAAGCCATGGCGGTGATCGTCCAGGAACTCGTCGGGCAGAATCGTAGCGGTCTGTACTTCCCTGACGTATCGGGGGTGGCACGTTCGTACAACTACTATCCGACGCCTCCCATGACGTCATCGGATGGGATAGCCGCAGTGGCGCTGGGCCTCGGAAAGACCGTCGTAGAGGGCTCTCCCTGTTTCCGCTTCTGTCCGTCGTATCCGCACCACAACGTCGAGTTCTCGACCGTCGACGACATGGTCAACAACTCCCAGCGCGCCTTCTGGGCCCTTCGACTGACGGACGTCGGAGAGACCCCGGACGGTTCCGGGAGCGGGCGCCTCGAAGTGGCCCCGCTTCAGGTC
>JBDGUZ010000140.1:0-7974 GCA_039585915.1 Gemmatimonadota bacterium | reverse complement strand
GGTCCACCGGACCCGGCGCTGGAAGACTGGAAGCGTCGGATCGAGGCTTGGCGAGTAGCCCTGTCGGATCCGGGATCAGATCGCACCGGGCTCGCGGCGGAGATGCACCTGGCGGGATTGCGTGCGATGCCGGTGCGGGACCAGATGGAGCTCCAATGGACGTTCATCGCTGCGGGTCTCGCCGAAGTTGTGCGTTCGCAGGGAACGGGGAGGGAATAATGAGTCGAATCCTCCTGGTCGCAGTGCTCATCGTGGTGACCTTGCTTGGTACCGCTGCCCGAATCGACGCACAGACGCTTCGCGGGCAGGTGGTAGAGGACGGAACCGACACGGCGATCACCGGAGCACTGGTGCTGCTCATCTCGCCGGACGGAGAGGAAGCGGCGTCAGCCGTTTCCGGCGGCACGGGGGCCTATGTGATCAGGGCGCCCGCTCCGGGCGAATGGAGTTTGCGCGTCGAGAGGATCGGGTTCGCGTCTTCCACCACCGGACCGTTCCGGCTCGCGGCGGACGTCGACCGGACCGTGCCGATGATGGTGTCCAGTGTTCCCGTTGCGCTGCCCGCGATCACCGTGGAGAGCGAAGGGGGAACCTGCCGGCTCGACCCCGAGGAGGGGGAGACCGTATGGCGCCTGTGGGACGAGGCCCGGAAGGCCCTGCAGGTCAGCGAAATCGTGGCAGGCGACATCACGTTCTGGACGGAGGTGCACGAGCGGTTCACGGATCCGTTCGACACTCCGATCGGGACCGAGTACACGGACTTCATCACGTCAGCGGGGCGCAGCCCGTTTGGCGTTTCATCCGCCGAGGATCTGCAGGAACATGGATTCGTGCGTGACTCGGCGGGAGGCCGGCTCGCATTCTACGGACCCGACGCCACGGTCCTGCTGTCGGATACCTTCCAGGAGTCACACTGCTTCCATGCTGTCAGGGGAGCCGACGGACTCGTGGGCCTCGCGTTTGAGCCCGCGCAGGCACCGCTCAAGGCAGACATCAGCGGCACCTTGTGGCTCGATGCGGCCACTTCGGAGTTGCGGACGATCGAGTTTGAATACGCCGGCCTGCGGGAGCGCAGGGAACTCGGGATCGGCCCGGACGCGTCCGGGCTGGTGGTGTACGACCAGATCGAGACCGGCGGCTGGATCATTCGATCGTGGAGAATCCGGGTCCCGATCGACAGCGCCGACTACGGCGGACGCAGGTACAAGGTCTACGTGGAGCGATCGGGCCGGGTTACGAGCACCCGGGAACGCAAGCGAACCACAACGCAACAGCAACAGATTCAGAGCGTCTACGACCACGGGGCCCGCCGCGACACGACGAGCCCCTGAGGCGCAGGTGACGGCGCGCCGCGGCGGCTGATCAGGTCTTGAACCGGTCCCCGATCGGGAGTCGGCGGATCGGCTCGCCGGTGATCGTAAGCAGAGCGTTGCACACGGCGGGGGCGATGCACGGCAGCCCGACCTCACCGATCCCTCCCACGGGATCGCCCTCGGCGATGATGTGCGTCTCGACCTCTGGCATGTCGCGCATACGCAGGATCGGGTAGCGATCGAAGTTCCCTTCGACGGCCCCTCCCCGCTCGATCGAGATCTGGCCGTACAGGGCGGCCGTCAGTCCGTACGCGATCCCGCTCTCCATCTGCGCTTCGATCGTGTCGGGATTCACCACCGTGCCGCAGTCGATCGCGCACACGACCCGAAGGACGCGGACCTCGCCATCTACGAGCTGGACTTCCGCCACCTGCGCCACGACGCTGCCAAAGCACTCCGCCACGGCACAGCCGAGCGCCCGTCCATCCGCCTCGCGCGTCGACCAGTTCGCCTTCTCCGCCGCGAGCCGCAGGGCGCGGGCCCGTCGCGGGTGCTCTCCCAGGAGTGCCAGGCGAAGCTCCAGCGGGTCCCGGCCGCCGGCGGCGGCGAGTTCGTCGAGGAAGCACTCGGTGACGAAGATGTTTTGCGAGTTCGACACGGAGCGCCAGAAATGGACGCTCACCGGAAGCTCGGGGTCGGCGTAGGTGACGTGGATGTTCGGGATCGCGTAGCCCAGGTCGCCTGCGTTCTCCGTCGAGGTCGGGTCGATGCCTTCCTGCAGCCGGGCGCCGATGTTCAGAAGGATGGACGGGCTGACGATCCTGTGCTCCCACGCGACCGGATTCCCGTTCCCGTCCACGGCGCCGGTGAATCTGTTGTACGCCACCGGCCGGTACGACCCCGCCCGCATGTCGTCCTCGCGGGTGTACACGATCTTGACGGGGGCGCCGAGGGCCTTCGAAGCGTGCACGGCCTCGCCCACGAAATCGTTGCGGGACCTGCGACCGAAACCACCCCCGAGCATCTGCGTGTGCACCCGGATCTGCTCGATCGGCAGTCCGGTAATGTCCGCCCCGATGTCCTGGGCGGACGTCGGGGCCTGCGTACCGGTCCAGATATCACACCCGTCGTCGCGGACGTCTGCCACGCAGTTGACCGGCTCCATCGTCGCGTGAGCGAGGAACGGTGCGTCGTATTCCGCGTCGATTCTCTTCTTCGCGCCTGCGGCCGCCTTCGCCACGTCGCCCTCGTCCGTGACGACAGCTCCATGGTCCGCGAGCTTCCGGCACAACTCCCGGATACTGTCGTCCGACTCGCCTCCGAACTTACCCGGATTCCATTCTACCGTGAGCGCGTCCCGGCCCCTCTTCGCCGCCCAGAAGCCGTCGGCTGCCACCACGACTCCCGCCGGTATCTCCACCACGTGGCGGACTCCCGGTACGGCGAGCGCGGCGGCCGCATCGAAACTCCCGACCGAGCCCCCGAACGCAGGGGGGCGGGCGACGAGGGCCGTGAGCATGCCGGGCACGCTCACGTCGAGTCCGAATACGGCCGAGCCGTCGACCTTCTCAGGGGAATCCAGCCGTGGCATCCGCCGGCCCACCAGATGGTAGTCTGCGGGGTCCTTCAGAGATGGCTCGTCAGGCGCCGACAGCAGCGCTGCTTCGTCGGCCAGGCTGCCATACGAAAGGCTGCGGCCCGAAGAGGTGTGCACCACCTGCCCGGCCTCCGCGCGGCACTCGGACGCCGGAACGCCCCACCGGGCCCCACCGGCCGCGATCAGCATCTCCCGCGCCGATGCACCCGCCACGCGCATGCGCTCGTGATTCGTGCGGATGCTGGTGGACCCGCCGGTGCTCTGCCGGCCGTACAGCGACCGGTCGGTCGGAGCGTGCTTGGAGCTGATATGGGACCAGTCGACCTCGAGCTCCTCGGCAAGCAGCATCGACAGCGCCGTGTGGGTTCCCTGTCCCATCTCCGATTCGCTGATCAGGAAGGTGACGGACTCGTCATTGCCGATCCGGATCCATGCGTTCAGAACTCCCGGATCCAGCGATCCCGTGGCGGCGGCCTGCTTGCCGGAACAAGCCAGGTTGAAGCCGAGAATCAACCCCGCGCCGGCTCCTCCACTGACCTGGACGAACGTTCTCCTCGAAACCTCGCGGCCGCTCATCGTCCGCCCTCCTTCGCCGCGATATGAATCGCCTTGCGGATCCGATTGTAGGTGCCGCAGCGACAGAGGACCGGCGACATCCACTCGTCGATCTGCTCGTCGGTCGGGTCGGGATGCTCGGCCAGCAACGCGGCCGCCGTCATGATCTGACCCGACTGACACCAGCCGCACTGCGGGACGTCCACTTCGAGCCATGCCTTCTGCACCGGGTGGCTGAGATCGTCGGACAGGCCCTCGATGGTCTGAACCGCCCGGTCGCCGACGCTCTTGATCTGGATCACGCAGGCGAACGTCGCTGTCCCGTCCAGCAGGACGGTGCACGATCGGCACTGACCCGCGCCGCACCCGTACTTCGTGCCCGTGAGCTCGAGCTCATCGCGCAGCACCCACAGCAGGGGCGTGTCGTCAGGCACGTTCACGGTATGAAGGGAGCCGTTGACCGTCAGCGAATACTCGGGCATGTGCGGAGTCCTCTTCGTGGAGGTTCCCGGCAGTCTGCGCCGACTGCGGTACGCGCGTCAAGCAACCGGTCTCGATTCTGGTTCGGTATGCTCTGGCTCGGTTGGCTGTACCAGGCGTGGCGGCATATCCGGTCCGGCCTGTAGACTGCTCCGTCCACCTGTGCGCTCCCGATGGCCGGGATCGCGTGACGAAACGACTTCGGGTCGAGACGCGTTTGCTGCAGACGATCATCGCGGGGCTGACGGCGGGCGCAGTACACGTGCTGGCCGGCCCCGACCATCTCGCGGCCGTGGCGCCGCTCGCGGCAAACGGTGAGGTCCGCCCGTGGCGGTCCGGACTGTACTGGGGATTGGGTCACGCCGGCGGGGTCCTGCTCGTCGGCATCGTGGCGATCCTGGTCCGCGAACTGCTTCCCCTGGATCGTCTGTCCGATTGGGGCGAGAGGATCGTCGGCCTCGTGCTGATCGGCATCGGGTCCTGGGGTGTGTGGCGGGCCACGAGCCAGAGCGTCCACAGTCACGAGCATGCGCACGACGGGACGCAGCACGCGCACCTGCACGTGCACGGACACACCCCGAAGGCCCGAAGCGCTTCATATGGGCCACACGCCGTGGAGCCCGATCACCCGCACGGCGGATCCCACGTGCACGCCCGGACCTCGGGGGCGGCGCTGGGTGTGGGTGTGCTTCATGGACTGGCCGGGAGCGCCCACTTCCTGGGCGTGTTGCCCGCACTCGCTCTTCCGACACGGGCGGCGGCCGTGACGTACGTCGCGTTCTTCGGAGTCGGGACCGTGGCAGCGATGACCGGATTCGCGGTGCTGATCGGGCAGCTCGCCAGCCGGAGCTCGAAGAGCGGGACCCGGGCATATCGGGCACTGCTGATGTCACTTGGACTTGCAGCGATCGCCGTCGGAATCGTCTGGTTGCTTCCGTGAATGGCTACCATCGAGGAACTGAAATGAGCATTGAGGCGCTGATATGAAACCTGACACGAGGATGCTCGCCCGACTGACGTTCGGACGCTCGGTGAGCGTGCCGCTCGCGCTGCTCGCGACGGGCATGGCCGGGTGCGGCGATGTCTCGAGCGACGCCCCATCAGGCACGGATCTCGTCGCCGATCTCGTGTTGCGGAACGGAAACGTGGTCACGATGGACGAGGACCGACCGCGCGCGACCGCCGTGGCGATGACGGGCGATAGAATCTCGTGGGTCGGAGACGAGTTCGGGATCGACGCATGGATCGGTCCGGACACGGAGATCCTGGACCTCGAGGGCCGGTTGGCGGTCCCGGGCCTCATCGAGGGACATGCTCATTTCCTGGGGTTGGGCACGGCTCGCCTCGGCCTCGACCTGATGAACACACGCTCGTGGGACCAGGTCATCGCACGAGTCGAGCAGGCGACCCGGGAGGTTCCACCCGGGACGTGGATCGTCGGCCGCGGGTGGCACCAGAGTAAATGGGACGTGGCCCCGGAGCCATCCGTCAGGGGATTCCCGGTGCACGACGCCCTGAGCGCAGTGTCTCCCGATCACCCGGTTCTCCTGAGCCATGCCAGCGGTCACGCGGTTTTCGCCAATTCGAGGGCGATGACCGAAGCCGGGGTTAGTTCGGACACTCCTTCTCCGGCGGGCGGTGAGATCCTGCGCCTGCCGGACGGCAGGCCGAGCGGTGTGTTCGTGGAGAACGCCGAGCTGATGATGGACAGCGCATACAGCCGCTGGATCGAGTCGATGACGGAAGAGCAGCAGCGTGCCCGGACCCGTCAGGCGATCCGGCTCGCGGACATGGAGGCGATCCGGTTCGGGATCACGACGTTCCAGGACGCCGGCGCGTCGCCGGCGACGATCGAAGCGTTCCAGACCGCGATCTCCGAGGGCGACGTGAACGTGCGGCTGTGGGTGATGTTATCCGAAGAACATGCCACCCCCGACACGCTGGAGGCGCTCCGAGTTGTGGACGGACTGGACCACCGGCTCACGGTCCGGGCGATCAAGGCGTACGCGGACGGCGCGCTCGGCACGCGGAGCGCCTGGCTGCTCGAGCCGTACGAAGACGAACCCGGGAGCACGGGACATAATACTGTGCCGGTGGAGCGTATCCGGGAGGTCGCGGACATCGCGCTGGTGCACGGCTACCAGCTGTGTACGCACGCGATCGGTGACCGGGCGAACCGGGAGACACTCGACATCTACGAAGCGGCGTTCGCGGCGAATCCGGATGCTCCGCTGGGGGTGATCGCCGCGATGCAGGGGATCCACTCCATCTCCGACGGTCCGTGGACGCCGGACCGACTCGGAGGGGAGCGGACGCACGTCAGGGCCTTCCCGTTCCGGGACCTGCTGGACGATGGGGTCGTGGTCATGAACGGGACCGACACCCCGGTCGAGAGCGTGGACCCGATCGCGTCGTTCTACGGTTCCGTCACCGGGCGCACCGTCGATGGTGAGGTGTTCAATCCCCACCACCTGATGACCCGGGAGGAGGGGCTGCGGGCGTACACGATCGCTGCGGCATTCGGGGCGCACGAGGAAGCGAACCGTGGGTCGATCGAGATCGGCAAACTGGCGGATGTCACCGTGCTGTCTCGCGACATTCTGACGGTGCCCGAACAGGAGATCCCCGGCACACGCGCCGTGTTCACGATCATCGGTGGCGAGGTCGTGTGGCACGCCGAGGGAGAGTCGGAGAGCCGCTGAGTTCGGGCCCCAGGCGTCCGGATCCGGAATCGGCAATCCCGGATTCGGACAGATTCGCCGTTTTCTGATAATTCGGCCTGCCTCGTAACACGTGGTATTGTAGAACTTTACAGGGGCAACGCCTGTCTGGCACGGGCGTTGCCTTCTATCATGGCGACCGAAGTGATTCGTGGATGATGATGGGAGGGGAAGATGCTCACCGTGAAATCGATTCTGACTGGAGCCCTGGTACTCGGCGCCGCTTCCGTGCCGGCAGGCGTGGTCGTCACCGACCTCGCCACCGACTCGGTGCCCGCGGCCCCCGAAGCGATAGCCGTCGAGGCGCCCACACTCGTCCCGACGGGGGTGGTGTTCGAAGAGCCGTTCGTGTCGGCTTTTCTCATTCCGCTCGCTCCGACGCCCGCGATCGACGTACGGGATCCCGAACCGTTCGAGGATCCGTTCCTCGACGCAGAGTTCGTATCCGTCGTCCTGGTGCTGCCCGCGCCCGCTCGGGTAGTGGGGGTCGAGGCGCCGCGCCTGGACGCACCTGAACTCGCACTCGAAGACGCGGTGCTCACCCGGGTCTCGATCGCGCCACCGAGCGAAGTCAACTTCGATCGGGCCTGACCACGGCCCGGTCCACGGGAGCCTTCCCCAGGAGGCGGGCGGCGCCGACACGGCCGCCCGTCTCCCCCCGCAGCAAACCCGCAGGAACGTGCCCTCTGTCGTCGCCGTGGCCTAAACCGTTTCCCACTCCTAGATTAATCCTGCTGACAACCGGTTCGTGAACGCTTTCCGTGGGACTGGCTTTCATGATCACAGCTGCACGGTTATTCCGCACATTCAACACAATCATGGGTCTCTTGCCCCCGACCGGTGTCCTGGCCCTGGCGGCCACGGGCTGCGGTGGAGCTCCTCTGGAGGATGATCCGACTGCAGGTCAGTGGGCCGAGGGCGGTGAAGCCCCGCCCGCCTTTGTCTTCATGTCTGAGCGCACGGGCCAGGGCGACCTGTACGTGATGGACATCTCGGGGTCCCGGTCCCGCCGGCTGACGTTCGCGCCAGAGCCCGACTTTGGCCCGCGCTGGGCCGCCAGCCCGGAATTGCTCTACTTCCTGTCCGAGCGCAGGCCAGAACCCGGTGTCTATCGCATGTCGTTCGAGAGGGACACGGCAGTGTTCGTGGCCCCGAACCCGGCCGCCGACGAGGCCCCTCGGCCGTCACCCGACGGAGAATGGATCGCCTACTCGACGGGTCGTAACGGCAACAGGGACATCTACGTTTCACGGCTCGATGGTACCGGAGAGCGTCGCATCACCAGGCACGACAGCGACGACGGTCAGCC
>JBDGUZ010000139.1:0-6270 GCA_039585915.1 Gemmatimonadota bacterium | reverse complement strand
TCCCCTCGCGCGTCGGGTAGACATACGCTGACGCGCGGGGTCCGCTATGCACCGGCCCGCCAACCGACCAGATCCGGATTCAGAACAATGAGCGTTCCGGCATTAAACGCCCGATCTGCATTCCTTTCCGCTTCCGTCGTCTTGTTCCTGCCGCTCGCGGGTGCCGCGTGCAGCGACCCGAACGAGCCCGAGCCGGTCGCGACCATCCGGGAACTGCCACGCGCGCTCACGGATGCCGAGCGGGAACTGGTCGTGGCCGGCGAGAGGTTCGCGTTTGCGTTCCTAGCGCAGGTGGCCGCTGAAGAGGATGCGGGGAACAACGTCTTCGTGTCTCCCCTCAGCGCCTCGATGGCTCTCGGGATGGCGCTCGCCGGGGCCGAAAACGAGACGTACACGGCGATGCGCGATGCACTCGGGCTCGGTGGGATGTCGCGCGAAGCGATCGGTTTGTCATATCAGAGCCTGATCGCGCTGCTCACGGGTCTGGATCCGAGCGTTCGCATGGAGATCGGGAACTCCGTGTGGCTTCGCACCGAGTTCGAGCCGGAGGACGCATACGTCGAGAATGTAGAGACATATTTCGATGCCCGGGTGTCGACGCTCGACTTCGAAGACCCGACGGCGGCGGATACGATCAACGCCTGGGTGTCCGACGCGACGGATGGACTGATCGACGGGATGGTGGATCCACCGATCGACCCGATGACGGTCGCCTTCCTGATCAACGCGATTTACTTCGAGGGAGACTGGACGCTCCAGTTCGACCCGGCCAACACGCGTCCCGGCGACTTCCGACGTGATGACGGCTCGGTCGCTTCGGTGCCGTTCATGCACCAGTCCGAAGGGGAGTTCCCGTTCGCCTGGACGGAGGACTACGCAGCTGTCGAGTTGCCGTACGGGGGAGAGGCGTTCGCCATGGTCGTCGTCGTTCCGAGCCACGATTTCACACTCGACGACTTCGTTGCCGGATTCAACGCGGACAGCTGGAATTCGATCCTCGAGAGCATGACACCGTCCGAGACGATGGTCGCACTGCCGAAGTTCAAGCTCGAGTACGAGCGGTCACTGAACGAAGCGTTGAAGGCGCTCGGGATGGAGCCGGCATTCGACCCGTTCACGGCTGATTTTTCACGCATGCACCGTGACGCGCTAGCCCTGCAACTGCACATCAGCCGGGTGAAACAGAAGGCCTACGTCGAGGTGGACGAGAAGGGCACTAAAGCCGCGGCCGTGACGTCGGTCGAGGTCGGGGTCACCTCGGCGCCGCCGATGTTCACCGCGGACCGGCCGTTCCTGTTCGCGATCCGCGAGCGGCTGTCGGGGACGATTCTGTTCGTCGGAATGGTGCGTGACCCGACGGCCGGCTGAGGGCGGGTAGCTGACCGGCTGAGCCGCTGAGGACAGCCGCTCAGGGCGCCTGGATCAACCCCTCGATCTTACCGAGGAGCCTCTGCAACTCCACGGGCTTCGTGTCGAAGTCGTCGCAGCCGGCTTCGAGCGCCTTTTCCCGGTCGCCGGCCATCGCGTGAGCGGTCAGGGCAATCACCGGGATCCCGCGTGTCGTGGCGTCGACCTTAACCTGGCGAGTCGCTGTCCAGCCATCGATCCCCGGTAAACTCATGTCCATCAGGATGAGGTCGGGGCTCTCGCTTCCTGCCATCGCGACTCCCTGCTCGCCATCAACGGCGATCACGACTTCGTACCCGCGCTTGATCAGCCGCCGGGAGAGCATGTCGCGGTTCATTTCGTCGTCCTCTACCAGCAGGATCTTCGTCACGCGGCTTTCCTTTCGTTGATTTCGTTCAGTCCTGTCGGCCGTCCGAATTCAGTATTCGTCGGATCTCGGGCAGCAATTCCTCCAGAGAGCCGCTGCCCTTTTGCAAAACGACATCGGCGGACCCGGCGAGCCTGGTCCGCTCTTCCGTGGAGAGATCCAACGCCGATAGTACAATGACCGGGATTTCCGCCAACTCGGGGTCGGCCTTCAACCCGGCGAGCACGGACCAGCCGTTCATCCGCGGCATTCGAATGTCGAGAATGATTGCGTCCGGTTTGAGTTCGCGCACCCGTACGAGTCCGGCAGCCCCCTCGGCGGCGCCCTCTACCCGGACCCCCTCACGGGACAGGGCACGCCGTATGAGATCATGGGTCCCGGGATCGTCATCGATCACGAGGACCGTTCCGGCCGTCCCCGGACCGGACCCCTGCCGCAGGGCTTCGGCCAGGCTCTCGATACCGGACTGGGGCTCTACCCCGTCGGCAGGCTCAGCCTCGAGTTCGGAGACTTGCAGGGGGAGCACGAGGGAGAAGATCGAGCCCTCGCCGGGAGCGCTGGATACGTCAACATCGCCACCCATCATCCGGGCGAAGCGACGGCTGATCACGAGGCCCAGGCCGGTTCCGCCGTATCGGCGCGTGGTCGAGACATCCGCTTGACTGAACGCCGCGAACAATCGTCCAAGCTGCTCTTCCGTCATCCCGATGCCCGTGTCGCGAACCGCGAAAGAGATCCGATCAGGCTTTCGTCCGTCCGCGGCAATGCCCTGGATCTCGAGGCTTACCTTTCCATTCTCGGTAAATTTGCACGCGTTGGACAGCAGGTTGAACAGAATTTGCCGAACCTTGACGACGTCGGCCCGCATCAGACCGATCGGTTTCTCGCGCCTGAGCTCCAGCTCGTTTCCATTCCCGCTCGACACCGGTCGGATCGTGGTGAGGACCTCGTCCACCATCGCGTCAACGTCGAAGTCCTCCAGGAAGAGCTCCATCTTCCCGGCCTCGATCTTGGAGAGATCCAGAATCTCGTTGATCAAGGCCAGCAGGTGCTTCCCGGCGGTGCCGATCTTCTCGAGGTCCGGTACGTACTCTTCGTTCCCGTCGTCGGCGGTCTCTTCCGCGAGCATCTCGCTGTAACCGATGATCGCATTTAGCGGCGTCCGGAGTTCATGGCTCATGTTTGCCAGGAACTGACTCTTGGCGCTGTTGGCGGTCTCTGCTGCCTCACGGGCTTGCAGGAGCTCCGTTATGTCGTGGTACAAGGCCATCAGGCCCTGCGGTTCGCCATCGATCAGAACGGGAACACCCAGAATCTCCACATCGAGCAGGCGGCCGTCCTTTCGGCGCCGCCGCGAGATGATCTTAACGGGATTTCGTGCCAGTGCCTGGCGGGTGTAGCCCATCGCGTCGACCCGTGTCTCGGAGGTCGTGATCAGGTCGTCGAGATTGTGACCGAGAATCTCGTCCTGCGTGTAGCCGAACATCTTCTCGAACGCCGGATTGCAGCTCAAGACGTCGTGTGACGTGTCGAGCGTGACGATCGCGACCGGGCTGTTCTGAACGAGTTCCTCGAAGTACTTCTGCTGCCTTTTCGACTCCGTGAACAGCCTGGCGTTCTCGATCGCGATCGCGGCCTGCGGTGCGAACAGCTCGAGCAGGCGGAGGTCCTCGGCTCCAAATTCGCGAGTCGGGTCGGAGTGTACCGCTGCGATGACGCCAACCAGCCGATTGCCGATCATCAGAGGCGCGGCCATCACGGTCTGAACGACACTCTGGGTGTACTTCGCCGAGCGACTGGCCCACTCCTGGTAGTCCGGGATCACCAGTGGCTCGTTCGTCTCAGCCACTTTGCCCATCGCGCCTTCTCCGATCGCCATCCGCGTGCCGACAGCGTTCGTGCCCATATTGTGGCTGGCCATAATCTCGAGATCGCGGCGAACAGGATCCCACGTAGCGAGTTCACCGCCGGCGACGCCCAGCAGGGTCACGGCGCGCTCCAGAGCGCGGTGCAGGACCTTTGACAATTCCAGCTCGCCGGAGAGGTCCTTCAGTGTCTCGAGCAGGGCATCCTGCTCGGTGGAACGTCGCCGCTCGGCCGTGAACAACCGGGCGTTGTCGATCGCGATCGCCGCATGGCGCGCGAACATGTTCAGCAACCGGACGTCCTCGTCGTCGAATCGACGTTCCGGGTCCTTGTCCATGAACGCCAGGGCGCCCACCAGCCGGCCACCGATCAGCAGGGGTGCTACCATGACGCCTACGAATTCCACTTTCTCGTACTGATCGGACCGACCGCTCCATTCCCCGTAATCCGGGATGACCAGCGGCTCGCCGGTCCTGGCGACGTGTCCCATCGCGCCTTCGCCGACTGCCATGCGGGTACCGGTCGTGTCCTGCTTGCCGACGTTGTGGCTGGCTGCGATCACGAGTTCATCGGACTCGGGCTCGTAGATCGCGAGTTCTCCGTGGCTCACGCCCAGGAGCCCCACTGCGCGCTCCAGCACCGACTGGAGCAGGGTGGACAACTCGAGTTGCGCCGAAAGGTCCGCCATGGTGGCGCGCAGCGCTTCCTCTTCGGCAGCCCTTCGCTTCGTCTCGCGCAGCAGTCGGGCCCTTCCGATGGCGATCCCGGTCTGGTTCGCTGCCGCCTGCAGAATCTCCAGGTCATCGGCGCCGAACGCCTCCGCTTGATCGCTTTCGACGACCAGCACTCCGACCAGCTCCCGGTTCACCTGCAACGGAAGATCGACCTCTGATCCCTCGTTTCTGGTCGGAAGGTATCGGGTGTCTTCCGTGACTTTCGGGGTGTAGTGCAGACGCCCGTCCAGCAACGGGCGCTCACTGAGCCCGACACCAGGTTTCACACGAAGACCTTCGGGTGCGTCGGCCCGTCCGCGGCTCGCGACGAGAATCCGGTCGCCCGTAGCACGATCGACGAGCAGCACGGCTACGAAGTCGTAGCCCAGAGCCTCGTCGTACAGGCCGTCGGCTACTGCATGGCAGATTTCGTTTTCTTCTCCCGCCGAGGCGATCGCCGTACCAAGACGGAGGAGCGCAGCCTGTCTGCGGCGACCGTCTCCGCCGTTCGATGTTCCTGTTGAGTCAGTCGCCATCGGACTCCTCCGCCGTCAGCCAGGTCGACCCACGAGTCGCCGTAATTCACGACTCAGTTCGTCGGCGTTCCCTCCGCCCTTGGACAGGACGCGCGCCACTCCGCCGTTCAGGCGAGCGCGGTCCTCATCCGTGAGGTCCATCGCCGTGAGCACGACGACCGGGATCGCGGCGACAGCGGGTCTGTCCCGGAGATTGTCGAGGAATTCGAACCCGTCCATCTCCGGCATCATGAGGTCGAGTAAAATCAGAGCGGGTGGCGACAGCTCGATCGCCTCGAGCGCCGCCCGTCCATTCTCCGCCTCGGCGGATATCCAGCCCTCCCGCTCTATCACGCGGCGCAAGGCTTCCCTGGTCCCGGCGTCATCTTCGACAATCAGCACGCAGTCACCTTCCGACGCGCCGGCGAACCGCTGCAGCACATCCTTCAGCCGTTCTCGATCGATCGGCTTCGTGAGATAGTCGGACGCCCCGAGCGAGAATCCGAGGTTTCGCTCATCGAGGATGCTCAACATCACGACCGGGATCTCCGCCAGTTCGACATCCGCCTTCAGTGCCGAAAGAACCGCCCACCCGTCCATGCCCGGCATCATGATGTCGAGCGTTATGCAATCTGGCCGAAGTTCGCGCGCCATCCGGATCCCTTCGGCGCCATCCGCCGCTTCGGCGACGAGGAAGCGTTCCTTCGTCAGCACCCGGCGGAGCAGGGCTCGCGCTTCCGGATCGTCATCGATCGCCAGGACGGTTCCGAGCGCGTCCTCCGGTTCAAGGTCGGCGCGCGCTTCGCTGTCGGCCTGACTGGTGTCGGAGGTCGGTACCGTCGCGTTGATCTCTGCCGGCAGTCGGACCGAAAACGTGGATCCGACTCCGGGCTCGCTATCCACGTAGATGTCGCCTCCCATCATCCGGCAGAACTGACGGCTGATCGCCAGGCCGAGCCCCGTACCGCCATATCGTCTGGCAATCGACGATTCGGCCTGGCTGAACGCCTCGAACAGACGACCGAGCTGGTCATCGGTCATCCCGATCCCGGTGTCGCGGATCGAGATCTCGATCCACTCTGCGTCGCCACCTGGTGGAGTGCGGCGCTCCGCTTCCAGCGTGATCGTCCCGTTTTCGGTGAACTTGCTGGCGTTCGACAGGAGATTCAGGATCACCTGCCGGAGTCTTGTCGCGTCGCTGCGCATCAGACCGACACGGTCGGCGCCGCGCACAACGAGCTCGTTTCCGTTCTTCGCGATCAGTGGTTGAATGGTCGTCGTGACCTGGTCGATGACGTTCTGAGCATCGAACGACTCGATGTGAAGTTCCATCTTGCCGGCCTCGATCTTCGAGAGATCGAGAATGTCGTTGATCAGTGCGAGCAGATGCCGACCAGCGGAG
>JBDGUZ010000138.1:0-10733 GCA_039585915.1 Gemmatimonadota bacterium | reverse complement strand
CCGCAGCCACGCCTCCCTGGGCGTAGTTCGTGTTCGACTCGACCCGTTCCTTCTTGGTCGCCACGAGCACGTTGGCGTAACCTGCCGCCTTCAAGGCAAAGCTGAGACCGGCGATTCCGCTGCCCACTACGAGTACATCCGTCCGAACCCGACCTGACTCGCTCAAGCTCACTCTCCCTGGACGGTGTCGAACTGGCCCCCGCGCGATCGCGCGAACGCTGTCCGGAGCACGCCCCGGCGCAATCGTCTTCCGCCCGAATCCCATACGGTGTCTTCTTCCAGATACCACACCGGGACGTCGTCCGCGAGCAACGGTCCCAGTTTCACGGCGTCTTTCAATGTGCAGACGATTCCGTCAGCAACAGCAGCTCGAATCGTGTCCAATTGCCGTGGTCCGTATGGTTCGTGGTCTCTGAACGCGAGCTGACTTGCTACGGATACACCGAGCTCATTCAACGCATCAAAGAAGCTCCCGGGCCACATCACTCCCGCCACCGCGACCGGAGCGCCGGAAGGTGCCATGCCCTCCGCCACCGCGTTTGCGGCCCGAATTCCGGTCGGACGAACAACGCAGCTGCACGCGAGGATACCGGGGGCCGCGCTGCTGATATCCGCCAGCAAGGCAGGCGCCTCGAGCTCTCGTCCAGCCGGATCTGCTCCGGCGTCCCGACGAACGAGAACGACTGCATCTGCTCGATCGAGCGCGGACCAGCGATCCCGGAACGGCCCCGCCGGGAGCCTGCGGCGACCGGGGAGCAGAGCACTGTGAAGGTCCACGCAGAGGATCTGCAGTTCAGACCGTACCCGACGGTGCTGAAAACCGGAATCGAGTACGGCTACGCCCGCGCCCGAGCGCATTGCTCTCAGTACAGCCGAGCGTCGGTCTCTCAGATCCACGACGGTCAGATCGGGGTTCAACATCCGATGTACTGCAGCCTCATCGGGGATGCCGCCGGTGATCACTGCGGGGCGCCGACCTCCTTCCACGAGCCACCCGGCAACTGCCGCGGAGACCGGTGTCTTCCCGCTCCCACCGGTAGTCAGTCCCCCGATTGATATCACGGGGATCGGCATTCCCCGGCTCTCGAGAATCCCGGCATCGTACATGAGATTGCGCGCGTCGTGTCCGAGCCCGTACAGCGTCGAGGCGATCCGGAACCCGATTCTGGATTCTTCCGTCCACGCCCTCCTCACACGGGTCTCGATACCGGACGTCCCGATCTCCTGCCAGGCGACGCCGCTCATCCGTCCCGTGTCCTGGGCCACGAGGTACCGGCGGCATCTTCACACATCCCGACCAGGCGCTCCATCTCCGTGTCCACCTGGCGTTGCCACATGGCAAGATCTTCAGGAGAACCATCGGTCCGAACCCGGATCGGCTCACCATAGGATACGAAGATGTTCGAGCGGGGCGCTGGTACGAGGAATCGGTCCCAACTGTTGAGGGCTCTTCCACGTACGGGAATCGCCACCGTCGGGACAATTGGCACGTCCGCCCGTGCTGCGATCAGAATCGCACCCGGTTTGCACTTGCGGGCGGGGCCCCTGGGTCCATCGACCGTCAGAGCAAGCGGGTGCCCGTTCCCTGTCGCCTCGATCATCTCGCGTAGCCCCTCGGAGCCACCGCTGGAGCTGGACCCCCGGACGACACGAAACCCGAGCTGCGCGACGATGCGGGAGGTGACGTCGCCATCTCTGCTGCGGGAGATCATCACCGCTATGTCCTGGTCGCGATGTCGCAAGGTCAGCATCAGGAGTTGCTGGTGCCACAGCGCATACAACTCGTGGACTGCCCGACGGATCGGAGGTCCCAGGCTGCCGTCCGTCGGATTCACCTCGGTGAACCGCCATGTGCGCACCAGCGCCCTCAGGACGGGCGGGCCGACGCGAATTGCCGAACCGGACGACCAGCGTCTCACGGGACCGTCCCGCCGTGCAGCGCCCGTACACACGAGTCAGCGACCCGGTCAGCGGCACCAGGTTCGCCGAGCAGGGACCGAACCTCGCCCAGGTCGGCAAGCATTGCCTCACGCTCCTCTGAGCCGAAAGCGAGCAACGGCTCCACGGTCGCCGCCAGCTCCTCCCCGGTCATTTCGTCCTGGATTCGTTCAGGCACGACGCCCCGATCGGCCACGAGGTTCACGAGAGCGATGTGCGGAACCCGGATCAGCCTTCGTGCGATCGAGGCGGTAAGAGTGTTGACCCGGTAGCCGACGACCATCGGAACGCCAGCCAATGCGAGTTGGAGAGTGATCGTCCCCGACTTGGTGATCGCCGCCGTCGCTTCGAACGCCACAGTCTCCGGAGTTGCGACCGATCCCCGTGGACAGGACTCGAATAGCGATGCGGGAAGGTCGGCCGAACGGGCTACTCGGACTCCCATTTCCGGAATCACCGCTGCGAGCCGGCCCGCAGCGTCAAGGAATACAGGTAGCATGCGCCGCACTTCCTGTGCGCGCGATCCGGGAAACAGGCCGAGGATCGGCGGACCCTCTCTGCCCTTCCCCGCCCGGTGCGCGGCGCCTTCCGATGAATCTCGATCGAGCAACGGGTGGCCTACGAACCGGGCTTTCGTTCCGTACGCCTCGAGAAACTCCTTCTCGAACGGCAGAACGACACACACCTCGTCCGAAATCCGAGCCAGTCGGCGGGCACGGGACTCGTGCCAGGCCCATACCTGCGGGGCGATGTAGTAGACCACCGGAATCCCCCGCCGTTGTGTCCACTCCGCAAGCGGGAGGTTGAAGCCGGGATAGTCGATCGGGACCAGGAGGTCGATGTTCTCTCGGAGGACGAAACTCCTGACTTCCCCCCTCAGCCGCAGAATATCGGGAAGATGACGTACGACCTCGGCGAAGCCGAGGATCGCCAGTCGATCGAGTCCGGCGAGCATTTCGACGCCGGCTTCTGCCATCTCACTTCCACCGAGCCCGGCGAGTCGAACACCTGGAATCCGGCGGCGAAGCGCCCTGGCGAGTTCCGCTCCGTGCTGGTCGCCCGACGCCTCGCCAGCTGAGAGAAAGATCGTCGGATCAGCCGACACGGTCGAGGTAACCGATCAGCATGACGACGAAGATTAGCAGGAGGATCAGTATGATCGTGCGGGGCCCGTGTTTTACACCCGAGCCCAGCTTCTTTCGTTCTTCACGGATATCACGCAGGGACATGGCTGGAACGCTCGATCTCGTGTCCGATCCGCAGTGCCACCTCGAGGGCGGCTCGACCATCTCTTGCAGTTGCCGCGTCGCTTGGAAGCCCGAGCAATACGTCTCGAAACGCCTCGAGTTCCAGACGCAGCGGCTCACCAGTATCCGCATGGAGAGGCACTCGTTCCACCACGCTCGCGAGCGACATGTTGTCTCCACCCCCCATCTTGAACAGGGCGGCTGCGTCCACATCTTCCTTGCGACGCAGGAATTCCCCCTGCCCCGCGGCGAGGTCGAGGCTGAAGTACCCCGATGGCTGAAACAGCCTGAGTTGCCGCGTTCGCTCCGCCGAAGCCCGGCTTGCGCTGATGTCGGCCACAGCCCCGTTCCGGAACACGATCCGCGCGTTGGCCATGTCGACGGAATCGGTGAGGAGCGGGACTCCGATCGCGTGCACCGAATCGACCTCGCTGTCCACCAGTCCGAGCACCAAGTCGATGTCGTGAATCATCAGGTCGAGCATCACCGGCACGTCGGTACCACGCGGCTGGAAGGTCGCGAGGCGCTGGCACGCGAGGAATCGGGGGTCCTTGAGATACGGACGACACGCTCTAATCGCAGGATTGAACCGTTCGACGTGACCGACTCCCAGAAACAGCTCTCTGGCCTCGGCCAGTTCGACAAGCTCGTCCGCCTCCTCAAGAGACGATGTGAGAGGCTTCTCTACCAGGACGTTACAGCCGGCCTCGAGCGCAGCCTTCGTCACCGAATGATGAGCTGACGTGGTGACGGCGACGATCACCGCATCCGTACAGGAGAACAGGTCGTCTGACTGTCCGAAGTGTTTTGTCCCGACCGTCTCCGCGACCTCACGAGCACGTTCGGGGTTGCTGTCCTGTACTCCGACCAGCTCCACATCGGGGATCCCCCCGAGAATTCTCGCATGAGCGCTGCCGAGCCGCCCGACCCCGATCACCCCGAAGCGCAGATCCGTCAAGTGGTGATTCCCCTCTCGCTCTCACGGATGAACGCGATGAGAGATATGACTTCCGGTACCAGATCATCCTGTGAGTCGAGCACGTCGAGTGCCTGACCGAGGTTGTGGTCCCGGCTCTTGAACAGGTCGCGAAACGCAGCGCGAAGTCCATCGATCGAGCTCTTCGGGAGACCGCGTCGCTGCAACCCTACCACGTTTATGCCCCGTGCCGTGCACGGACTGCCGACCACCAGGAGATAGGGTGGCACGTCCTGTGTCACCCTGGACATGCCCCCGACGAAGGCGTGGGCTCCGATACGGGTGAACTGGTGCACTCCCACGCTTGCCCCGAAGATCGCCCAGTCTCCGATTTCCACATGTCCGCCGAGTTGGGCGAGGTTTGCCAGGACCACGTGATCCCCGATGACGCTGTCGTGCCCAACGTGAGTGTAGGCCATGAGCAGGCTGTCCGACCCGACCCGGGTGACCCCTGTAGCGGACGTCCCTCGGCTGATCGTGCAGAATTCCCGGATCGTGGTTCGCTCCCCGATCTCCAGGCGTGTCGATTCGCCTGCGTATTTTAGATCCTGGGGATCTCCACCGACGCTCGCCCCATGGAAGATGCGACACTCCTCTCCGATCCTGGTGTCCCGGTCGATGACCACGTGCGCGCCGATGCGCACTCCCGCTGCGATCTCGACCCCGGGGCCGATCACCGTCGACGGACCGACTGAAACGCTCGGGTGCAGCCGAGCATCGGGGTGAACGATCGCCGTCGAATGCACGGGCGTGCCACCTGCATCGACGGGGGCGTTCATCTGTCCACTACCTGGGCCATCAGGGTCGCCTCGGCGACAACTTGCCCGGCGACCGTGCCGACGCCGCGGATCCTGCACACACGGCCTCGGAACTGCAGCATCTCCACCTCGAACAGGAGCTGATCTCCCGGATGCACCGGGCGCCTGAACTTCACGTCGTTCATCGACATGAAGTAGACTACCTTGCTCGTCGCGTCGGACACCTCGTTCATCATCAGGAGTCCGCCCGTCTGGGCCATTCCCTCCACGATCAGCACGCCGGGCATGATCGGGTGGCCTGGAAAATGGCCGTTGAAGAATGGTTCGTTGATCGTGACGTTCTTCAGTCCGAGGATCCTGCGGCCCGGCTCGAATTCCAGAATCCGATCGACGAGCAGGAACGGATACCGGTGTGGCAGGAAATCAAAGATACGTTCCGCTTCCAGCACCGGAGCCCCGTCCGCGGGCTTGAACCGTACCCTGCGCAGCCGACGCGCGACCATCACGTTTCCGCGATGACTGGGACGTTCAGCCACTACGTGTGCCCGGATTCGGCCTCCTGCCAGGGCGAGATCGCCCACGATGTCAATGATCTTGTGTCGCACGAATTCATCGGGAAAGCGAAGCTCGATTCCTTCCGCGATCCCGTCATCGGTGAGGGCGATCGTGTTCTGGAAGCTCGCTCCGAGAGCCAGGCCTCTAGCATGCAGGGCCTTGGCCCAACTCTGGAGCCCAAACGTCCGCGCCGGCGCGACATCCGCGCAGAAGGTCTCGGCGCTGATCTCAGCTGAAGCGAACTGGCGCCGGATTACGGGATGATCGAAATCGATTCCCGCGCTTACTCTGTAGCCATCGTATGGTGATACGGTGTACCGCGACGGCCCATCGTCGACGCTGAAGGCCTCGCGAACTTCGATGAAAGATGCTTCGGATTCCTGCTCGACGATTCCAACACGCTCGATCGAGTCGCACCAGTCAGCGCTGCTCCCGTCGCGCGCCGGGGGCTCGGATCCCCTGAGCAGGACTTCTGCATTGTCGATCTGGTGCGCGGCGAGAGCTGCGAGAAGATGCTCGACCGTTCGGACGGAGCTATCGTCCGGTCCCAATACGGTCTCCCACTCGACGCCAGACACGAGTTCGACATCTGCCCTGGTCTCGGGCTCTCCACGGACGTCCAGGCGACGAAATACGATGCCTGTGTCGGCGTCGGCAGGGCACACCTCCGCGTATGCGGGCTGACCGCTGTGCAGGCCACATTCTGTGGGGCCGGGCCGGGTAACCGGACCAGGCCTCTCCAGGCGGAATGCACGTCATCACTCCCGACTGCGCACCGACGACCGCTCCGGCTCCCACCGTGAGATGGCCCGCCAGGCCCACCTGGCCGGCAAGGCGAACTCCGTCTTCGACGACGCTGCTCCCGGCAATACCGACCTGAGCCACGATGAAGCAGTTGCTTCCGATCCGGCAGTTGTGCCCGATATGGACGAGATTGTCGATCCTGGTGCCCTCGCCGACCGTTGTGTCGCCGAGTGAGCCCCGATCGACAGTGCTGTTGGCCCCGATCTCGACATCGCTGCCGATCACGCATCGGCCGACCTGCGGAATCTTCACCGGGCCATCAGGTCCCGACGCGTATCCGAAACCGTCTACTGCCAGTCTCACGCCTGCATGAAGGCGTACCCGGTCCCTGAGCACGGCGCCCCTGAGAAGCGTGCACGATGGTCCGATGTCGCAGTCGTTCCCTATGATTACGCCGGAGCCGATGACCGTCCCCGGACCGATTCCCGTTCGGTCCCCGATCGCGGCATCCCCACCGATCGTAACGAATGGACCGATGGACACGTCGGCCCCGAGACTCACCCCCGGCTCCAGCACCGCCGTCGGATGTACGCCGGGACGCCTGTCCTCGTTGGGAACAAACAAGACAACCAGCTTGCTGAACGCCAGTTCCGGATTCTCGACCCGGATCAGGGTAGTACCGTTGGATTCGACAGCCAGATTCGGCGGAACGAGAGCCGCCCCGGCATCGTTATCGGCGAGGTGTCGCGCGTATTTCTCATTCACGACGTATGTGAGATGTTCCGGACCGGCGCTCCCGGCGGGGGCGATACCCGCGAGGCGCCTGTCGGGATCACCCTCTACCAGTCCCGCCACACGTTCAGCGAGTTCCCTGGCCGTAAACGTCATTCCCACACCTGTTCTCCTGGAACGCGACTCACGCACCGAGCCGGAGAGCGCTGACCCGAGCCTGGTTACGGCGTACCACCGGCGGCGGGAACACTCGCGCCCAAGCGCTGCATTACAATATCCGTAATATCAAGCTCCGGCGCCGCGGCCACCACGCCCTCGGTCGAAATGTCGAACACCATGGAGTAATTGTTCTCGGCGCGAACCTGTTCGATCAGTCCGGTCACATTCTCGAGAATCGGACGCAGCAGCTCCTGCTGACGCTGCTGAGCCTGGTTTTCCAGCTCCAGCCGGC
Organism: Gemmatimonadota bacterium; assembly: GCA_039585915.1. Classification (GTDB taxonomy): domain Bacteria; phylum Gemmatimonadota; class Gemmatimonadetes; order Palauibacterales; family Palauibacteraceae; genus Carthagonibacter. The sequence goes on along the minus strand of JBDGUZ010000138.1, from coordinate 3,332 downwards.
GATTCTGTAGTTCCTGTTGAAGGGTCTGGATCTCGGTCTGCTTCTGTTCCTTCGCCTGCGGACTGAGCATGACTTCCTGACGCTGATAGTCCCGCAGCAGCGAGTCTACCGTAGCCGCCTGCAATTCCAGTTCAGTTCGCCATTCTCCGAGTTCGCGATCGAAGGTCCGCTGCGCATCCGCGGAGCCGGGGGCGGCCTGGAGAATTGCGGCCGAGTTGAGGTACACGAATGTCGTCCCGGAAGGTGGGACATTCTGGGCATGGGCCGGCGAGTTAGCCAGCAGGGCAAAGGCCACGAGGGCTGCGGCGGTCATTCGAACCAGGTACATCGATACGCTCTCCGGAAATAGGCCTGACTACAAGAGACCCGCCGGCAGTGGGCGGATCCCGCGATCCTGCGTGACTTCAGAACAGACGTCCAAACCGGAAGTGAAGCTGCCAGCCCGGGTCGGCTCTTCCAAGTACATCTCTGCGATCGAAGCCGTACGCGTAGTCGATCCCGATCGGACCGAACGGGGTCACAAGGGAAACTCCTAACCCCGCCCCGATAAGAAGATCCGATGGGTTGAATTCTGAAGCGGTTTCCCAGACGTTACCACCATCGATAAACGCGCTTGCAAATATGTTGTCCGTCAGCTTGACTCCGAACTGGGCCGTGGTCGTGAAATAGGATTCCCCGACTCGCTCGTAGCTGCTTACGGGCGCGTTCCTCGGAATGTGTCCCCGCGGCGTGATCGTCGCCTCCTCGTACCCCCGGACCTGCTGCCCCACCTGCGTCCCGCCGACGTAGTATCTTTCGATGAAGAACGGATTGTAACCGAAGATCATCCCGGACCGGAACGCGAGCCCCAGGACCAGCTCGATCGGGACGCCTCCACCGCTCCCCCCGATCTGGCCCACCGGAGCGAACCACTCGCTGGTGAAGTCCCAGCGGTTGTAGTCTCCGTCCCCTCCAAGAATTCCTCCGGTGAAACGCGCCGCGAGCGAGTTGCGGCTTCCCGAGACCGGGAACAGCCCGCCGGCTCTGGTGTCGCGGACGAGTCGTAAGCTGATCGTGCTCCGGGTACCGTCGCTGAGATCACCAGGTGGTACCTGTCCGATGCCCCTGTCGAGGTCCGAAAGATCATCGTTAAACAGCGAGTAACCCACATAGAACCGGGTGGACCGCAACCGGAGAACCGGAATGCCGAATTCGAAGTATCCACCCGTCTGGCGCCGCGTGCCCAGGCTGAAACTCTGAAACTGGTCCCTGGAACTCTGCACACCGATGGAGAGGCTGTTTCGCGTACCGAAGATCTCCGGATCTGTGTAACTGAGTTCGATGTCCTGCGACCGACGACCGAACAACCAGCGGAAATGTCCGATCTTCGCCTGCCCGAACAGGTTCGGCTGGTCGTAGCCGATGAACCCCGCGAGTCCCGTAGACGCGGCTGCAGAGATCCCGAAGTTGACGTTACCCGTCTGCTTCTCCCTGACCCGGTAGATCAGGTCGATGTCTCCGTCATCCCGCGGCTTGATCTGGATCGCTTCGTCGGGTGGAAGGGTCTCGAAGAACCCTAGCGTTTGAAGGTTGCGGATGCTCTGAATAAGTAACTGCTGGGAGTAAACGTCGCCGGGCAGAGTAAGGAGTACCTTCCGGATCACCGCATCGTGCGTGTAGTCGTTGCCGACGATCTGGACCGTTCGTATGTAAGCGGGTTGCCCTTCCTGGATGGTGAGTCGCATTTCGACCGTCGGCGACTCACCCTCGGCGTCGGGGGGCACACGGTTCACCTCGGGCATGATGTTGACCGACAGATAGCCGGCGTCGCGATACAGGTCCGCGATCTTCTGACCCGCCTCGTCGAACGCGTCCCTGTCGAACGGGGGCCTGATCTCGTTCAGCGCCTCTGCGGTCCGTGCGCCTCCAAGGAGTTCCTCCACGACATCCGGAAAGTACTCGGCGAGTTGGGAGGACGGGAACCGAGTGTTGCCTTCGATCTCGAACGACCGGACCCGATACTGCGGGCCCTCATTCAACTCGATCTCGATCCGGCCCTTCCCGGTCAGGGTGTCGACGACGATCGTGTCGCCGAGGACCTCCAGATCGATGTAGCCGAATCTGCCGTAGAAACCCGGGATGTTCTCGCTCAGGTCCTTACGGTACTGCTCGCGGTGCAATTCCCCTGGCTCGAACCAGAAGAACCCTTCCTCGGAAGTTTCCATCGCACCGCGAATCTGGGAGTCGGTAAATGCCCGGTTTCCGGAAAATTCCACCCTTGCGAGGGCGAGGCGCGGTCCCTCATGCACGTTGAAAACGAGGTTCACCTGATCGAGGCCTGACGGATCGGCCAGGAGACTTGTGTCTACCGTCGCTTGTGGAAAGCCCGCCTCTGCAAGCAGTTGACGCGTGAGAGCCAAAGCCGTCGCCACCCGCGATGGATCAAGGGCGACTCCACCCAGAAGTCCAGCTGAATCGCGGATCGTGCCCGCGTTCACATGCTCAAGTCCCTCGAACAGGAACTCTCCCACGAGCAGTCGCTCGGTCACTTCGATGTAGAAAATGTTGGGCTCTCTCGGCGTGACGCTGATCAGCACGTCCGAGAATTCACCTGTCGCGAACAGGCGCTGAATTGCGGCCTGGACATCGGGTCCGTTCACGATTTCGCCGACCCGAAGACCGGCGATTCGATGCACGCCCTCCTCTGAGAACCGGAACGCTCCCGTCACGACGACGCTGTCGACGCGGACCTGGTAGAGAGTCTGTTCCTGTCCCCACAAAGGCGCGACCCTCGCCACCACCAGCATGACGAGGGCTACGCAGATCCGAGCAATCTGACCCGATTTCACTTGGCGGTGCTGTGCGATACCGCCTGAAAGAAAAGAGACTCACCGTCATCTGCCACGTCGACCGCGATCTCGTCCCCTTTGGCGAATTCTCCCATTAGGATCTTCTCCGACAACGCGTCCTCCACGTACCTCTGAATGACCCTCTTCAGCGGACGCGCACCAAACTTGTCATCATATCCCCGCTCCACGAGGAAGTCCACGGCCGCATCGCTCAGGGACAGAGACAACTCTTCCTCTGAAAGCCGGTTCTGAACGTCACGCAGCATGATATGGACGATCTGGCCGATTTCCTTCTTCGACAGCGGGTGGAACACGATCGTCTCGTCGATCCGGTTGAGGAACTCCGGCGTGAACACGCGATCGATCTCATCTCGAATCCGTTCGGCCATGCGGTCGTAGTCGATCCCGGACTCCTCGCTCGATTCGAACCCGAGCGTCTTGCTGTTCACGATGCCCCTGGCGCCGACGTTCGCCGTCATAATCAGGACGGTATTCTTCACATCG
>JBDGUZ010000137.1:0-10895 GCA_039585915.1 Gemmatimonadota bacterium | reverse complement strand
GGCAGCACCGACCGGACGGTGGAGATCTGCAGGACCTTCACGGACCGGGTGTACGAGACGGACTGGCCCGGATTCGGGATTCAGAAGAATCGCGCCCTGTCTCATGCCCGCTGCGACTGGGTGCTGAGCCTCGACGCCGATGAACGGGTGACGCCGGCCCTCGCTGGCGAAATCCGCGAGCGGCTTCTGCACAACCAGACCAGCGCGAACGGTCTGACCATTCCCTTCCAGTCGAGCTACCTGGGACGAACCATGCGCCACGGAGACTGGCGTAATGAAAGACATCTGCGGCTGTTCCGCCGGTCGGCCGGTCGGTTCAGCGACGACCCGGTGCACGAACGGCTGATCGTGGACGGTGAGATCGGCACCCTCGAAAACCCCATCCTGCACTACTCGTTCGCGAGCCTCGAGGAAGTCCTGGACAAGGTGAACCGCTACTCCACCGCGGGCGCCGAGCGACGATTCGCGAGCGGGAAGCGCTCTTCCCTGCTCAAGGCGCTCTCCCACGCGACCTGGACGTTTTTCAGGGGATACGTGCTGAAGGCAGGATTTCTGGATGGACGGGAGGGATTCCTCCTGGCCGTGTCGAACGCGGAAGGCAGCTACTACACCTATCTGAAGCTGCTCTACATGTTCGAGGACGCCAACCGATGACCCCGGCTCCGCGCACAGCAGTGGTCGTCGCCACGTGCAACTGGCCCGCGGCCCTGGACCGGGTGCTGGCCGCGATGGCGGATCAGACCTATCGCCAGTTCGAAGTGATCATCGCCGACGACGGCTCCCGCCCGGACACCGCCGATCTGATCGACCGGTGGAGAAGACGGGTGTCGTTCCCGCTCAAGCACGTGTGGCAGGAAGACGCGGGCTTCCGCGCCGCCGCCATCCGAAACCGGGCCGTGGCTGCGACCGATGCCGAATACATCCTGTTCCTCGACGGGGACTGTCTCGCGCGGCCGGACTTCCTCCACCGACATGCCGCACTGGCCAGTGACGGTCACCTCGTGGCCGGGAATCGGGTTCTGTTGAGCCAGAGGTTCAGCAATCGGATTCTGGAACAGGCGCTGTCGCTGTCGACATGGACAAATCGGCAATGGATTGCCGAGCGCCTGTCCGGCGGACTCACCCGCTGGTTGCCGCTGCTGCGACTGCCGGCGGGCGCGTGGCGCGACCGCGCGCCGCAGCGCTGGCAGGGGGCCAAGACCTGCAACCTCGGGATCTGGCGGGACGACTTTGTGGCCGTCAACGGCCTGGACGAACGCTACACCGGCTGGGGCTACGAAGACTCGGACCTGGTCATTCGTCTGATCCGCCACGGCGTTCGCCGCCGGGACGGGCGTCTCGCCACGACCGTGCTGCACCTGTGGCATCCCGAGCATGAGCGGGCGGGCACCGAAGAGAACCTGGCCCGTCTCGCAGAGATCCAGGACAATCCATCGGTGTGGGCGGAAATCGGCGTCGACCGGTATCTGTGAGCGCATGCCGGCGGCGGCTGGCCCAGACCGGATCTTGTACGCGCCCTACCCTGCCCTCAGCAGCAGCGCCGCGCTGCGCCCCCCGAAGCTCTCCGACAGCAGCAGCACCGAGGGTGCCGCGAGGTTCAACGCGTGAGTCGCCACCTGGCAGCGTGGCAGCTCCGGGTCCACGATCATGGTGCCGAGCGTCGCGGGCACCAGTTTCCGCCCGAGAGCGAGTACGGCCGCCACCGCCTCCACTGCACCACTCGCGCCGAGGCAGTGTCCGAGCAGCGGCTTGAGGCCGGACATCGGGATCCGGCTCAGCGCGGAACCGAGGGCAGCCGCGAGTCCCCTGCATTCACTCGCATCTCCCTGCCGGGTGCCCGTGGCGTGAGCCTTGATCCAGCCAAGTTCGGCGACCGCCCTGGCCACGCGATCAGCCATACCAGCATCAGAGACATCTCGCACCCCCAGCGCCTGGCGCACGGCGCACCCCACGGCGGCGCCGGTCGGATCCGGTGCGGTCATCGAATAGGCCTCGCACCCGGTTCCGTAGCCCGTAACCAAGGCCAGCGGAGCGCGTCCCCTGCCCCGGGCTCGATCGGCCGCCTCGAGCACGACGATTCCGGCGCCCTCGCCCAGGCAGGTACCGCTGCGCGCCACGTCGAACGGGCGGCACTCGGCAGGCATTCCGCCGTGGCCGGCGAGGATCCCGGCTGCCCCGAACAGGCCCATGATATAGGCGTGCAGCGGGGTCTCGGCCCCACCGGCCACTGCCACGTCGACCCGGCTAGAAGCCACCCACAGCGCCGCCTCGCCGATCGCACAGGCTGCAGAGACGCTTCCGCCGGACACGTGAAGCACCGGTCCCCCGATGCCGTGCGACTGGGCGAACGCCGCCCCTCCGGCACCAGTCATGAACCGCACGATGTCCGACGGACGGACTCTGTGCCGGCACCCCCTCGACGACGGCGGCCCGGCAGGGGTCCGGAGGGTCGTCGGACAGTCCCGCGTCCTCCCAGGCTTCCGCGGCTGCCGCGAGAAAGAACCTCGCGCTCCGGTCCAGCTTCCGTCCCTCGCGAGATGGCTCGGGATCAGGCGCCCGACCGACAGGCGGACACACGTCAACACGGCCGGAGGGCGGCCCTCCGTCACCTCCGACACGGGCGACGCATGACCGCTCCGCGACCAGGGCCTGTTCCAGAGCAGATGTCCCGATTCCCGCAGCGGAGATTGCTCCGCATCCGGTGACCCAGACTTCGCGCGAGTTCATCATCGGTCCTCCTCACCGAACGCCGTCAGTGAGGCACGCGTGGCCCGGGCGTCCAGCGCCTCCAGAGCCTCGTTGAGGCGGGCCACCGACAGCCGCGACACGGCACCCGGTTCGGTTCCGATCCTCGCGACTTCCGGGCGCGGTGGCGCATCCGAGGCCGGGGAGTGAATCCGGTACCAGCCGGTCGTCGCGATCAGGTAGCTGCGGACCCGTCCCTCCGGCACTGGAGGAACCTGGAAAGCCAGCTCAGCTGCTTCGCCGGTCTCGAGGATCAATTCGATTCCGTCTTCATCGGACAGGAGCCGGAGCACGTCTTGCCCGTCTGACTCCATTGTCGCGGACTTGGGCTCGAATACGCGGACGTGGGGCGTGGAAGGCAAGCCTGGCGTTGACTGCGCGGACGATGCGGTCATCTCGGACGCCGCCGGGAAACCGATCCCGACCTGGTCCAGGTTCCAGTACAGCGGCACCGATTCGAGACGCACCCGGATCGTCTCTCCCTGGACGCCCGCGAGATCCAGCCGCAGGGCCTGTCGCTTGGCGATCTCCGGCCCGGCCTCCCATACGAGTCCACGCGGTTCCCAGCCAAGAGTGGTCTGGACGGATACCGAGAGGAAAGCCTCGCGAGCGAGGGCCTCACCCAGCGCCCGGGATGCTTCGCCATCGGCGTTCATCGCTGCATACCAGGTGTCCGCGTCGCGCTCGTGCGCCGCGATGAACTCCTGCATCAGCCAGCCGGCCCAGGGCGTGTTGCTGCCGTGGACCACCAGCGTCGCCTCGGTCGTGCCGGGTGGGCGGATGAACTCGAGCTCCAGCGCGCTTCGAATATCGGTGGTGACCGAGGTATCCCGGCCGGTGGGCGAGGACTCCCAGCCCCAGCCGTCCACGCTTCGGACGGCCGCGAGTGCGTCCCGCCCGTGGTCATCGTGCGCAGCGATCGGGACCGAGAGGGCGCCGACGGTATGCAGGCGGCCGGGGCCGTCGGGGATCACCTCGGTCCCGGCCGCGTGGTCCACCACCAGCAGATCGAGCGCATCGACGTGGTCGGTCTCGGGCAGCTCGTTCGCCAGCCGAAGTCGCAGCCAGCCGTTCTCGGCGCGGGCGAATTCGAGATTGTCGACGTCGGTTCGAGCGAGCGGCTCGAGGAACGCGCCGCCGAACGTGCCCGAATCGAGCCGCCAGTCCGTGCCGTCCCAGGAGTAGACGAGGGGACAGGAGATCGGCTCGCCACTGCCGGACGACACCCGTGGCGGAGGCGGATCGGGTTCAGTCGCACTCGCTATCAGAGCGATCCCCCCGATGACGAGGATGCCGGTGCCCACTGCGAGAGCGGCTGTTTTCACACCATCGGACCTCTTGACCTCGACGCTCACCACATCTGTCAGTGGGATCGCGACCCGCGTCATCCTGCCCGTTTCCGGGTCGTTCGGGCCGGCGCCGATGAGGCTGTCCGACTCGAGCCGCGGACTCTTGAGCTCGATCTGGCTTCCGTTGGAGAGCTTGGCTCGCAGTTCATAGGGCCGCTCGATACTCACGACCTGCTCGACGGAGTAACCCGGATCCTTCCAGCTCGTGCAGCCCGCGAATCCGAGCCACAACACAGCAGCAAACGGGAGCAGGAATGATCGAACGAAGCGGTTTGCGCGTAGATTTTTCATCGGAGTCCCTCCCGACCTGGAGCCCCTCGCGGGACCGGCGACGGAGGCGCGTGCGAACCACATCCGGTTCGGCTCCGCGTCCTTCGTGTGTTCCGTCGTCAGTGTCAGTCGGTCACCAGGTCGAGGAAGTCGAGATTCCCGGCGATCGTCGCATCCTCCAGTATGACGTCGACCTCCGACGGATCGAGCCTGTACATGCTTCCCGTGGCCGCGTCGATCGCGACCCCGATCAGTCCGCCAAACAGGATGTTTCCGGCGACCCAGCCGGAGACGCGGCGATCGATCATGAATTCGTAGGGCTCGTATCCATCCAACTCGATGCGGACGATGTGCTTGTCCATCCGCTTCAGGTCGGGAGCGACGGGGGTCTGCCCCATCGGGATTCCGTCGACGTAGACATTCGCGCCCGTCGGCTGACTCCTGAAGCCGACAGACTGCGATGATCCGTTGATAATGGTGGCGCAGGCTGTGACCGTACTGCCGATGGCGACGGCGCAAAGAACCGATCGCACTTGCCTGAACGGCTGCGACTGCATGATTCCCGTCGGCATTGAAGGCCTCCTCTCGTGTCTCGAATCGGCCTCGCGCCCGAAGGCGCGGGCTTTGGCGACGCGAGCGGCCGGCGCGGGTCTGCACGCCGGCCACGCATCGTGTCGCTCGACTGCTTCGGAGGTGCCGGATCCAGGTCAATCGGGAGTCAAGCGAGAGACCCGGATCTGTCGGGGGTGGCACGGACGAGAAGTACGATCAGACGGTCCGGCGGCGGCTGAAAACGAAAACTCAGCTGCGGGAAACGTACAGCCGCTTGAGGAGCTGGATCTGGCCAGTGTGATAGGTGTCGTGCATCACGACCCCCATGATCAGGTCCCCGAAGGTCGTCCCGGCTCCGGAGCCAGAGCCTGTGCTCGAACTCGAACCGCCGGGCGCGACCTCATCATATCGCGCCGGGTCGAACCTGCGGATCGCCTCGACCACCTGGGCATGCTCATCCCGCAGCAGAGCCCGGTCCGCCTTCCATGCTTTCGCGTCGGCAGTCTGCGGCACCTCCGGCCAGTTCGAAGGACTTCGGGGAAACGCGCCGGAGGGACCTCCGACGAGCCGTCGGCGCACGGCGTACTTCCAGTAGGCGATGTGAAGAGCGAGTTCCCAGATGCTGTGGCGGCCGGGCGCTGGTCTCCACTCGGCCTCGACTTCCGACACTCCGCGCAGCGAACCAAGCGGGCTCGCCCCGCCGTGCCAGGGCCGGAATCCCGGCGCCGGGTCCAGCACCCGCAGTACGTCATCGATTCGTGGCTGGCTCATGTCCGCTTCCCTACTTCACTTCTCCCAGGTACCGATCGAGCCACTCCAGCGTGTGGCGCGCCACTACGTTCATCGGTGGCTTGTGCCCGCCCTCCACCAGCACGCTGTCCTTCGGCGCGGCTTCGAGATACGAGAAAAAAGGCCACTGCGACGTCTCGAGCGGATAGAAGTAGTCGGTCGGAACGTTGATCATCAGGGTCGGAACCGTGACCCTCGGCAGGAAGTTGAACGGATCTACCTCCGGCTGCGTAGGCTGGAGCACCAGGCCCCCCGACAGCAGCACGCTGGCCGTGATGCGATCGTCCACGGCGAGCATTACCGGCGCCATGGCGGAGCCCCAGCTGAATCCCATGTAACCCAGGAGATCCGTCGAGATGTCGGATCGGGACTCGAGGTAGTCGATCGACCGTCCGAGGTCCTTCGACCACTGGATCACGTGCTCGCGGTACGAGTTCGACTCGTCCTGGATATCGCTGCTGAGTTCGGTTCCCCGCTCGTACGTACCCTTGAAGACCGGGAACGCCACGGCGCGTCCGCTACGGATCAGAAACGGCATCGCGAAGTACTCCGCCGGCGGACTCCGGTCCCGGTAGATCACGCCGGACCCCGGGAAGTAGACGATCGTCTGGTACGGGGGCTCGACATCAGCCGGCAGGTAGAGGAACAGCCGCAGCCGTTCCCCACCGTACGCGGCGTCCAGCTCGATCTCCTCCCGCGTCCAGTGCTCCGTCTCCTCGCTCGCCAGGATCTCGGCGTTCAACGGCGTGTCGTCGTAGGCGTAGAGCCGCCGGTACACCTCGAAGATGTCGTCCGACACCGGCTGCTCGGCAAAATAGTCGCGGTGAGGGCTAATGATCGGCTCATGAGCCAGGGCGAGGTTCGTCGTGTCCAGCGGAACCATCAGCCGGAACCCGTTGATCGGGTCGCGGTTGAACGGTGACTGCGCGTTGGCGTCGGTGAACATGTACTCGGGATCGTTCCAGCCCCCGCCGAGGATGAATCGACCCGCTTCGGTCTCGTTCCACGTCCACTCGCGGACATTTCCGGCCATATCGAGCGCACCGAACGGACTCATCCCGTCATACTCCCCGACCGGAGCGGACGCCTCACCACTGAAATTGCTGAGCGGGAGCATGAACTGACCGGCGTGAGGATACGCGGCCCAGTACCAGTGATACAAAGTGGGCAACTCCCGACCCGCGAACCGGGCGTAGGCGGCTGCCTCGTACCAGCTCACGCCCCCCACCGGATGATCCGCCATCCCGTTCGGATAGCTGCCGACCGACCACGTGCTCGGGCCCGGCTGCCCTGTCTGGTCGCGGAAGAACTCCATCGCCTCTACCCAGGTGATCTCGACCCCATCCCGCACGAAGGCATGCTCCCAGTATTCGGGGTCCGCATAGCCTCCAGCATCGACAAATCGCTTGAAGTGACTATTTGTAACTTCCATTTTGTCAATCAAATAATCTGGCAAGCCGATATGGAGGTGTTCGAGACCAGGCAAGAACACATCCATGTCGCTCCCCGTCACACGGACCAACCCGTCGGTGCTCGGATTCTTCGGATCGAACGTTAGACTATCCAATCCCCGCATATACCCGTGCATCGCTACGCGAATCGAACGGTACCCCTCGAGTTCCAGCCGGAGACGGGGGAGGCCCCGTGGGATTCTCACGTCCTGAAGCGGAGTTCGGCCCAGGAGCTCCCAGTCCTCCTCTGCAGAGTCGTAGGGACGGGTCCACACCTCGGCCCCGGGAGGCGCTGACTTCAGGTCCACGGTTCGAGTGGCGACACCCCACAACTCCTGGCGCAGCGAGTCGTCAGTGAACGCCGGCTCGATCTCCCGCGCCCGGAAGTACGCCTCCGAGAACCGGTCCGCCTCCACCAGTTCCCGCACCTCCTCCAGGCCCGCGACCGCATCGATCCCGGCCGCAGCGTCCGGCCCGCGCCCGAACATCAGCCAGCCGACGGCGACTCCGCCCCACAGAAGAACGGCTGCACCTCCAGCAATCATCGCGTTGCGCCAGGTGAACAGTCCTCCACCGGCGCTGCGGGCTGCTCTGCCCGAGGCTGCTTCAGTCGAGGCTGTTGCGGAGGAGGATGTCGGGCCGCCCGCTGTGTCTTCCGCTTCATCCTCCCCTGCCCGCCAGCCGACGCCTTGCAGCATCGCAGTGAGCAGAACGATCGGCAGGCCGATCGCCAGCAGGGCGAGCGCGAACACGAACACCCAGCGCGGGAGGCCGAGGTTCTGGTTCAGCACGTCGACCAGCTGGAGCAGCACCCAGCCACCAGCGAGATACAGGCCGAGAACCTGCCACAACGAACGGTCATGGATTTCCTGGAGCAGCTTTTTCACGTGGCCGGTTCCTCTTCAGGCTGTCACTGGGGGCCCCGCGAATATGGATGAATCCTTTCATCCGCGTCCAGCCGGCGGGCGGCGAGCCGGTGAGGCGGGCTATGAGCCGGGGGCGGTGAGACGGCGTCGTCCCCACGGCCCGCGAACTGTCCCCCATCCGGGACCCTCGCGGCACTTCGCTGCTTCGCAGCTACGTGTGACCTACCTCCGAGCTACGGCCCGGCAAACCGCCACTCCGGCGTGAACTCCCATTCCGGAGCCACACCCGTCAGGCGGGCGCGATGCATCTCGATCGGCATCGATCCGCCCTTCAGGATCGCGTCGTGGAACTCCCGCTCCGTCATGCGACCGGACCCCACGACTTCATCGTGCAGGGCGACGAGCTGCAGCCCACCGATCATGTAGGCCGCCTGGTACAAGGGCGGATAGCTCCCGTTGAACGAGCGCCGGACTTCGGCCGTGGCGCTCGATCGCTCGTGACCCACGCCGTCGACCAGGAAGTCGATCGCCTCGTCGGCCGTCATCTCACCCAGATGGAACTTCAGCGAGAAGATGATCCGGGCCGCCCGGTGCGTGCGCCAGAACAGCATGCCGATCCGGTCCTCCGGCGTCGCGGGGAACCCGAGGTCCCACAGCCGCATCTCCCAGTAAAGGGCCCAGCCCTCGCCCCAGAACGGCGTGGAAAACGCTCGTCGGTGCGTGTTGTACCGGCTGGTCATGAATCCCTGCAGGTGATGGCCCGGGATCAGTTCGTGATGCACCACGGCGCGGGAGAAGTGCACGTTGTTCGACCGCAGGCTCATGAGCTTCTGTTCCTGGGTCATCTCGTCGGTCGGAAACGCGACCCGCACCACCTCGCCGCCGAGGAAGAACGGCGCCGTCTTCTGGCTCTCGGGTGACAGCATCTCCATGCGCCAGATCTCTTCGGCGAGCGGAGGTACCGTGACCAGGTCCCGGGCCTCGATGAACGCCACGGCCTCGAGCGCGAGTTCCCGTACCAGCTCGGGCTGCTCACCCGGATCCAGGTGGAGCGACTTCACGTGCTCGAGCGCGGCATGCCAGTCGTCACCGAATCCGAGCTCACCGGCCGCCAGTTCGAGTTGATCCACGCACCACGCATACTCGCGCTCCGCGATCTGGATCAGCTCGGCCGGCGAGTACACCAGCATCTCGTGTGTGAGATCGACATCGATCGCGTCCACGCCGATCGGGTCGCCGACGATCGGCTCCTCACCGTCTTCCTCGTCTTCCGGCTCGATCCCCACGATCTTCTCGCGCAGGAACTCCCGGTAGGATTCCAGCTTCTCCGCGGCCCGCGTGTACGGCTCCTCGACCCACCAGGTGAACAGGGGGTCGTAGCCCGCGTAGAACTCGTACCAGTCCCCGAGACTCTCGCCCAGGTCCTCGACCGTGCCCGCCGCGCGCAACGCGTCGATCGCGGCCGGGACCTCCATCGTGGCTTCCGATGCTCCGTCGTCCTCCGAAAGCGAGGCCTCGAGCGCCTCCTGCACGCCTTCCACGCTCTCGATCAGGGAGTCAAGGGCGGCGGCCGTCCGCGCCGGGTCGATCGGCTCCATGCGATACCGGGTCTCGACGAATTCCGCGATCGGCCCCGCGAACGGGAGGAGAGCCGACATGTCCGCGAACGTCTCCGCCTCGCGATCCAGCCGCCGGAGCCGGTACCGGAGATCGTTCTGAAGTAGCACGTAGTCGATGCTGCCCTCGACCCCGCGGTCCGCCTTGCCGACTCTGCCCAGCCGGGTTTGCCACGACTCGTAGAATTCCCGCATCCGTTCCCGCCGCGCCGGAGAGTAGTCGACATTCCAGCGGCGCAGCAGCGCAGAGCGATCGGCCGAGTAGCGGGCGACGAGGTCCCGCAACTCGCTCGTTGACGCGACTAAGGCCGACTCCCAATCCGTCGTGGTGCTGGCTGCTGCGTTCCGAGCGACAGCGTCCTGTGCGGACGCCGGAGTCCACGTGCACGTAAGCGCCAGCACTGTTCCGATGGCGACGACTGCCCGTGCTCTCGTTCGTTTGTTCATTCGCTGCGTCTCGCTCGCGTTGTTCTGGTACAGAGATGATCACCGAGGCCCAGGGCTACTATCATATCCTGGTTCATCGATCATGTCTCCAAGTCAGACGGACACTTCGCTGGAGGCGGACAGATCAGGCCATGTCCGCGATGAAAATGTATGGTCCTACCCTGGCTCGAACGACTCATCGGTGAGATGTCTGACGGGCATCGATGTCTCCGGGCGCGCGTCGCGCCGGCTCGTGCGTGTGACAGGGTGTTGAGACCCAGGTCAGTTCATGAAGGTACCTTCACGAACTCGCAACAGGCCAAACACAACACAACAAACGGCTGAAATCCGGGCGGACTACGCCCTCAAGTCACCACCCCCGCCATTTCCGCAAAGCGGCAGAATGCGTTCGCCAGCTGCATTTGCCGCGGGGCACGGCAGACCGGCGCAAGGACCGCAGGACTTCCTACGATCACGGCCAGGCACATCGCCCTCGACGTCGCCACGTTCAGCCGGTTCGCGCTGAACAGGAACTCCATCCCCCGCGGCGCCTCCTCGGCCGATGAGGTCGTCATCGAGTAGATGACGATCGGCGCTTCCTGGCCCTGGAACTTGTCCACCGTCCCGATCCGGGCACCGTTCGGGAGTGCCTTCAGGAGTGCCAGGACCTGGGCATTGTAGGGCGCGACCACGAGGATATCGGTTAGCGTGAGCGGCTCGGACTCGCCGTCTTTGTTGGTCCAGGCAGCGGCTGCGGAGCCGACTCCCGCGGTCCTGGCCGCGACCCGGCCTGCAGGTCGGCCCACCAGCCCGTCGACCAGCCCGGCCACC
>JBDGUZ010000136.1:0-9806 GCA_039585915.1 Gemmatimonadota bacterium | reverse complement strand
TCTCCCCCGCCTGGAGAGTCATGTCGTAGGTCAGGCCGAGCATTTCCGTGAAGTTTGCCCCCATCTCCCGCAACGGCTGGTCGGATCGAAATAGTGAAATCAGTTGCTTCAGCATCCTGCCCTCAGAATCAGTCGAGGAAGTGGTTTATCGCGGCGAACAGCAATGGGACCCCGTAGAACAACCCGAGCACGTAAACCAGCGCCCACCTCCGCGACTCAACGGCGACCGCAGCGAGTCGACGAGCCGCATTCAGCGGGATCTCCCGGATCCTCGGGAATGGATAGATCAGCATCGTCGCGCTTAGATTGAACAGGAAGTGCACGATCGCAACCGTGATTCCCCAGCGCGCGTTCGGACCGGTCGCGGCGAGCGCGGCCAGTGCCGCGGTGACCGTGGTCCCGATATTGGCCCCGATCGTAATCGGAAACGCCTGCTCGAGCGTGATGAGTCCGGCGCCAGCCAGCGGAACCAGGAGGGATGTCGTGATGGAGCTGGACTGAACCATCACCGTCACGAGAATCCCGACCAGGATCGCGAACAACGGTGCCTTGTGGAGTCCGCGGCCCACGATGGTCTCCACCCGGGATTGCATGAACCCCCGCATCGTCCGTACCAGCATCATCAGCGCGACGTAGATGAGAACGCCCGACACGAGAATCAGGGCTATGGCCGCTATTCGCTCGGATGGAATTACGGCGTGGAGCACGTCCTTGATCGGAGCTACGGTCGCCTTGAGGGCTCCCTTCAGCGGACTGTCATACTCCACTCCCCCGACGCCGGTCAGCAGGCCGGCCAACGCGGTCGCCGACTTCTGCAGGAACCCGGTCGCGATCTCCAGCGGAAGGAAGACGGCGACGGCCAGGAAGTTGAAGAAGTCGTGACAGGTAGCGACGGCAAACGCCCGCTCGAATTCCTGCCTACGACCCATGTGAGCCATCGACACGAGCGTGTTCGTCACGGTCGTGCCGATGTTCGCACCCATGATCATGGGGATCGCATTCGCGAGCGGCAGAGGGTTCGCGGGCGCTGCCACGAGTCCGACGATCAGAGAAGTCGAGACGGAGGAACTCTGGACGAGCGTCGTGGCCAAGACTCCTACCATCAGGCCCATGAACGGGTTCTCGGTGGCTCGGAAGAACGAGTCCAGCATGTCGCTGCCGAGCGACTTGAAACCGTCACCGAGACCGTTCACGCCGACGAGGAATACGAACAGCAAGGCCAGCACGACGAGCACCCGTATCAGGGGCTGGTCAAGCGGGCTCCGGGGCCGAGGTTCCGGAATTGTCGTCGCGTCAGTCAACCCGTTACCACCGGAAAGGTGAGATCCGGCACATCCCTCAGGTCATCGAGGCCACAACTTGACCCTCCCCTCCACGATTCGCAACGGTTTCGGTCCGGCTCGGTTCGGATCTGGATGCAGCCCCGTGTGCAGCTCAGATATCGTCGATTCTTTCTACAACTAGGTGTCGAAGACCTCCACACGCGATCCGTCGCTGAGTTTTGCGCCATGTCGGGAAATGGAACGCCGACACGGCCTTGACAGTGTCGGACAATTCGACAGAGGCCACCGGTCGGTCGCGGCGGATGGACGTTGAGGGGGCATGGTCACTATCTGTGAGACAGCGTCGTATGGCGGCTTGGACTTGCGCGGGAAGTTGCGGCATCGGGCTTGCTCAGGTGAGCAGCGAGTGCCGTGCGCTCGAACACGCGCCGGAAGAGGGCCCTGGGGGGGGCGCACGAGCGCGGACACCGATGGATCTGAATCAGACGGGAGGGGATCATGCTTGCTGCAGCCTTCTCAGTGGCGGTCGTCGTCGCGCTGGCGGTCTACCATGTTCTCATCGAGCGGCCCCGTCGTGTGGTGTCAGACGAATTGCAGCGACGCGCACCGGCCGGGCCCGCACGGCTCGAGGACGTGGTCGGGCCTGTTCCGGGCGGCGTGTTTCGACAGAATGGATTCACCTGGAGCCGACTCGCGAACCCTCCAGAATCGCAGGAAGACGTGGTCTGACTCGGGGGATAGTCGAGTCGGGCGGGTTGCGAGCCGGACGGCGCCCCTTATCCTCAACGGTTGAGCCTCGAGCCGGCTTACCGGCCCGACGCAGGCGAATCCCACACTCCCCGGAGACAAGCGCATGCCGCAGTACTGGTTGATGAAATCCGAGCCGGGATCCTATTCCCTGGACGACCTGGAACGGGATGGAAGCACCTGCTGGGAGGGCGTACGTAACTACCAGGCCCGTAACCTGATGCGCGAGATGCGCACGGGGGAGCTGGTGTTGTTCTACCACTCGAATGCGGATCCGCCCGGGGCCGCCGGAATCGCGCAGGTAGAGCGCGAGGCATATCCGGATCACTATTCGTGGGATCCCGACAGTCGCTATTTTGATCCGAAGTCGAGCCCGGAAGAACCACGCTGGTGGATGGTCGATCTCCGGTTCGTGGAGCGGTTCGATCGTTTCATCCCGCTTGCGGAAATGAAAGCCGATCCCGCGCTCACCGGGATGCTCGTAACCGGTCGGAGCCGGTTGTCTGTGCAGCCCGTTGACGCGGCGGACTTCGAGACGATCGTCCGTCTTGGCGGGAAGGGAAATTGATGGCAGAAAATCGATGGAATCTGAGGGACGTCTATCCCGACGAGGAGAAATGGGAAGAGGACCTCGCTCTCCTCGCCTCGGCCCCCGAGATCGTATCCGGGTACAGGGGGCGACTGAAAGAAGGGCCGGAGATTCTGGAGGCCTGCCTGCGGTCCTACCACGCGGCCTTGAAGCAATTCTACCGGGTCTCATCGTATGCCTCGATGCGCTACCACGAAGACACTCGCGTCGGGGCGACCGCGGAGATGGAGCAGAGAGCCCGCCTCGTCGGAACGGCCCTGTCCGAGGCGGCGAGTTTCATCGACCCCGAGATTCTGGAGATCGGCGACCAGACAGTGCGCGCGTGGGTCGAGCAGCACGTCGGCCTCGACACATACGCGCACGGTCTTGACGATGTACTTCGGCGTGCTGAGCATACTCTCACTCCAGGCGAGGAAGAGATCGTTGCCACCGCCGGCCTGATAACCGATGCGCCGAACTCCGTCTACGGGATGCTCGCGAACGCGGACATGCCCTGGCCGACCGTGACGCTGTCCGATGGGAGCGAGGTGCGACTCGACCAGTCCGCCTACACGAGGCTCCGGGCTGTTCCGGAACGGGCAGACAGGGAAGAGGTGTTCCGCGTGTTCTGGGACACGTGGAGCGGATATGCCCGGACATTCGGGGCGACCCTCTATGCACAGGTGAAGCGGGACCTGTTCCATGCCCGAGTCCGGCGCTATTCGAACTCGCTGGCGGCGGCTCTCGACAGCGATCGAATACCGGAGGCCGTGTATCGGACGCTGATCACTGAAGCGACTCGAATCTGCCGAGGTTCTGGGCCCCGACGCGGTTCAGGTCTTCGAACAGGGTTTTGCGGAGAATTGGATGGACGTCTATCCGCGTGAGGGTAAGAGACCGGGAGCCTACATGAACGGGCACGTATACGATGTCCACCCGTTCGTCCTGATGAACTTCAACGGTAACTTCGAGTCGGTTTCCACTCTCGCACACGAGTGGGGTCATGCCCTGCATTCCCAGCTCGCCAATGAGTCGCAGGCGTTCGTGAACGCAGGCTACTCGATCTTCACGGCAGAAGTCGCCTCGACGTTCCACGAAGCTCTGTTGCTCGACAGGATGCTGACCGGTTCGGAGTCGAAGCAGGAGCGGATTTTCTATCTCGGATACGCACTCGAGAACCTGAGAGGCACATTCTTCCGCCAGACGATGTTCGCCGAGTTCGAGCTCGCGATACACGAAGCAGTCGAGCGGGGGGAGGCGCTGTCTGGCGACCGGCTCACGGGCATGTACGGCGAGTTGCTACGACGGTACCACGGCCACGCGGAAAGCGTGGTAGAGATCGACGACGCGTATACGGTCGAATGGGCCTACATCCCGCATTTTTACTATGAATTCTACGTTTATCAGTATGCGACGTCCGTCGCCGGCTCGGCTCTGTTGTCCGAGCGTGTTCTTTCCGGTGAGGACGGTGCCGTCGAGCACTTTCTGGACCTCTTACGCGCCGGCGGATCCGACTACGCCTATGACCTGCTGAAGGAGGCTGGTGTCGACCTGGCGACCCCGGAGCCCTACCGTGCGCTGCTCAGGCGGATGGAAGAAATCATGGACGAGATCGAGGCGCTGCTCGACTCTTGAAACGAGGTCGAGTCCTCGAACTCGGGTATCTCCGCGGGAATGTCGTACAGCGACACCTGCTCGGCCCAGTAGTCCCAGCCCCAGCCGGTCAGAGTGTCATCCCGCAGAACCACCGGAGTAAGCTCATCGTCGGTTACCAGGCCATCGTCCGCGACAACTGAAGTGTAGTAGTACAGGACCTCCCAGTTCGCTCCCCCCGCACGATACAGCTCATTCCGGTGCGGGTTCTGCAGCACCGGCTTCGGACCGCCCAGGGGGATCTGGACCTGGGAGACTCCTAGCGTGTCCTCTCCGATCCCCACCGGCCCGGAGGCCTCTGTACCCGAGACGGATGCCGTCTTCGTTCCCATCACGTCGAACACCTGCTCCCTGGTCATTCCCGGTCGCAGCCGGTCGAGGTTCTGGATGTTCTCCTGTCGGAATCCGCCTGCCGATGCGCAGGCGGTCACTGCCGAGACTGCGAGCGCAATTCCTCGAATCCTGAATCCCACCGGGCTTATCTCCACCTGTCTATCTTTGTGCAGGTGCGCTTTCGTCCATCGGATGACTCAGGATCATATATACCCGCCTCGCGGCTCGGGAGGAACAGGACTCCCCCGGAGCGCCTCCCACTGGATTGAGAATCCCGGTCAGGGCTATTCTACGGGTGTGTGGGATCGGACGAGTCTTCCGTTCAGTCACAGATATGACAGTCGGCCGGAGATCGGGCCGGGAAGGAGCTGAAGTGGAGCTGCAGGTGCTGATTCAGGGTCCGGACACGATCCATCCGATCATGGTGGAGGCCCCCGACGGTGAGAATCCGAAACGGATTTACGCGGAGGCGCTGGCACAGGGGGCGCCTGTCGTCTGCTTCGGGAAGAGTTGTTTCCGCGTGGATCGAATTCTGGGGATCGTCATCCGAGCGACGTTCGTCGACAAGGATAAGTGGTGACCTGAGCGGGTCGGGGCGGCACGCGCGGCCGCCCCGACCCGCTCAGGTCGAGTACAGGTCGATGATTCGTTCGATTGCCCGCCGACAGACGCGGCAGAAGAACTCGGCTCGCGTAAACATGATGCAATCGATTTCCGGTCGATACAGACCCGACGCTTCGTACATCGCACCTTCAAACGCGCCGACACGATTCGCGTACTGCATAATCGACAGGAGTTAATCTTCGAGCGCCCGCTGCCGGGCGAACAGTGAGTCGAATTCAGCATCCGGCGCGGCCCGGTCGATCAGGGCCTGTCTCTGCGTGCGAATCTCCCGCGAGTGCTCCTCGTAACGTTCCTTCTGCCACGGGGTGGGAACGGGAGTCCCTGTATCCACCAGGTCCGCCCACTTGAGTGCCTCGGGATCATGTAACGCCGTCGCGTTCGGCTCCCACGGCTCCGGGTGTGACGAGCCGCCGGTCTCGTATGCAACATCGGAGGTGTAGTACTCGTCCGCGAGACCCGAAAAATGATGACCAAACTCGTGGACGAACACGTAGTCTGCGAACTCGGTGTCCACCGCCACAGTAGCCTGGAAATTGAAGATCCCGCCTCCACCGTACTGCTTCTCGTTCACCAGGATCTCGACGAATTCGTACGGAACTCCCGACAGGGCGTCACGCAGCGCGCGGTTGTCGAGCGTCAGGAGGTAGCGCTCCGAATCGAAGATGTTGTACTCGGTCGAGAGTGGAGTGCGCCGATATTCCCCGACGTGCGGCCGGTTGACACCGGAGTGCTCACTGGGAACGTGGATCGCCCGGACGTTGAAGTCCGCCCTGCGGCTGAGGAACGGTTCGGTGGAGAACAGCTTGTCGGTCAGTCGCTGCACGTCCGCGAGGAACTTCTCCGCCTCCGCTTCTGTGTAGCCCTCTCCGACCAGGACCAGATCGACCTTCTCCGATGGAGGACCGTTTTCGAACACCGGGTACACGGTCCCTCCAGGTCCCCGGTCCACCCCGTACACGAATCGGGAATCCGGCTGGATCTCCATTGTCCAGATCTCCTCGAATGACCGCGGTCCGTCACGCTCGAGCAACACGACCCTCACCGGCCTGAGCGGCCACGGGAATCGGAGCGACTCGTGGAACGTGCGGTGGACCTGCTTCGCCTCGCCCGTCGTCTCCCACTCTCCGTAGATCGAGGCGAACCCACGTGAATACAGCAACCTGTCCGTCGACAGGTCGTGGACCTCAAACAGGTACTTACCCATGTTCGTGTCGTCGATCAGCCTGGTTCTCGAACCGGCCCAATGTCCGTCGGATACGATTCGATCGAGGCTGATGATCTCGTCCGTGCTCGACCCGGTATGGAAGTAGTCGACCCTCATGGTCCGGTCGACGAAGTCGGCGTCAAAATCCGGGACCTGACTCCTCGCGGCATCTGTCAGGACGAGCGAGAACGCGAGGACGGTAAGACCGGGGAACCATACGTCGGATCGCATCGTTCGACTCCATGGATCGGTCAGGGGACGCGACAGCTCATCTGGCGCCGCAGATCGAGCAGGCCGGAGAGTGCACCTCGTGCTATACTCAGCCGACGGCTCGAGGAACGGAGAATACTAAGCAGGCGGCAAAGGCGACGCGACCTGTCGCGGAACGGCCGGTGGGAGGCGAAACGTGGACGTCGACGCGGTCGAGCAACAGATAGAAGAGGCAGTTGCGGACGAGGGCTATTCAGGCAGACTCAAGCGTGCGCTGCGGGACCACGCCGGCTCCCAGGGCCGCCGTGTCGAGGAGGCGGATCTCGTCGGTGCCGTGGGATTCGTGGTGGATTACGTTCGTCACGTACCCGTCCTGATGCGGGATGGTCTCGAGACCGCTCGGATAGCGGGACTCGAGCCGGAAATGTCCTCCGTTCTCGATGCTGCGACGTCTTACTGGGCGCTGGCCGAGGACATCATCCCCGATCGCCTCGGACTCCTCGGGGTGCTCGACGACGCCTACTGCTCGCTCACGCTGATTCAGTCCGTGTCGGACAGGTACGAGAAGGAAACGGGACGACGACTGTTCAGTCCCGATCTCGAGGCCGCGAACGGCGCGATGCGCAGGCTCATCGGCGAACCGGTAGCTTCGCAACTTGACATGTTCGTCGGCTCTACGTTCGACGCCGATCCGATGATTCAGATGGTCAGGGCGATCACAGCGGTCTCCCGGGAGGGGGACGGACTTCGACTGCCTGAGAACCCGGGAATCTGGGGGGAGCGTTCGGTGGATGAGGTGGTTCGGAGCCATCTCGGGTCCGTAGGACTCGCTTGAGAGACCTCCTAGACTTACCGAAGCAGGCCCGCCAGCACCGAACCGGTCACCGCGGCTACAGCCACGGCACCGGTCCACCGAAATACCAGGTTTCGTAACCGGTCTGAACGATGGCAGCGAGATCCTCCCTCCCCGAGCCGAATCTGGGCAATGGGGAAAATCGAATGCGGCCGAATGCACACCCAGAGGGTCCCGAGTGCGAGCAGGACGAGGCCCCCGATGGCCAGAAGGCCTGCCCCGACGGCGATTCCTCCCGGGGCGCTGATGGCCGGGCCGGGGAGGATCCCCTGCAGAGCGGCGGAGAGTCCGATCGTGACCGCGGCCATGCAGCCGAGAGCCAGCATCCCGCGAAGTAGCAGGCCGGGCGGGTCCATGAACGCGAGGCGCCCGAACCAGGGTGTGACCGAGTCCGCCCAATCCTCGATTTTCTCTGCGAGGTCCCGGACGGCTCGCTCTTCTCCCGACACGTGGAAGGACAGGCCGAACGAACCACTGTCCCTCAGTTGAACGATCGCCAGGCGGGACGGAGACTCCCCGGACGACAGGAATGCGGGAGGTGCGCTTTCAAGCCACACCGTCGTGATCGGCCGGGCTGGCAGATTGGGAATGCCCGCGAGGGCCCCGGCGTGGGGAACGGTCATTCTCGATCCGTCGCCGAGTTCCACCGCCACTCGGGTGACACTCTCGTCCCCTCCGAGATGCTCAACGAGTCGCTCGATGTCCCACGGTTCGACCCGGAACGCGGTTCGATACTCTCTGCTCTTTACGATCTGCAATTTGTGTCTCCGAAGAATTGTTCTGACATCTTAAATAGCTTTAAGGAGCCTGTCGCATATAACTACGAAATAGACTGTTACAAAGCTGTCACCTCTCGGGCCTGATCCGTCGAGCTTCGTCAGACCGGTATGTCTTTCGCAAGGCCCGGACCGGCGCCGGGGGGATCTGTTGGCGAGTCGGATCGATCTGTAGGTTGCCCGGAGTTCTGAACAACCTTCTGGAGGATACTCATGGTCGACACTTCACAATTGCACGTGACCCCACCTCTCGTTCCGGCCGACGACGTGTTCTCGACGCTGGAGCGTAGCATTCTCGTGGATGGTTTCCACATCGTGATCGATCTTGCACGGTCGCACGGATCGGTGATGGTCGACGCGCTCGAGGGCAAGGAATACATCGACTGTTACACGTTTTTCGCCACTCTCCCGGTCGGGCACAATCATCCGGGGCTCGAGTCGCCGGAGTTTCGTGACACTTTGCTGCGGGCCGCCCTGGAGAATCCGGCCAACAGCGATGTGTATTCGCGTGAGTTCGCCTCTTTCGTCCGCACGTTCAGGGACATCGCCGTGCCGGACGAATTCCGGTATCTGTTCTTCGTGGCAGGAGGTTCTCTGGCGGTCGAGAACGCCATGAAGGCCGCCTTCGACTGGAAGGCGAGGAAGAACAGGGCAAACGGGATCGATGGAGGCGGGGATCGGATTCTCCATTTCCGAGAGGCATTTCACGGCCGAAGTGGATACACGTTGTCAGTCACCAACACGGATCCGACGAAGACTGATCTGTTCCCACAGTTCGACTGGCCTCGCGTGTCGAACCCGAAGCTCAGGTTCCCGGTGGATGAGGAAGCGGTGGCTGCCGCAGAGACCGCCGCGCTCTCGGAGGTCGAACAGGCGTTTGATATCGACCCGCACGGCATTGCTGCAATCCTCATCGAGCCGATCCAGGGCGAGGGTGGCGACAACCACTTCCGCCCCGAATTTCTGATGGGCCTGCGAAGAATCGCAGATGAGCGCGACGCGTTACTGATCTTCGACGAGGTCCAGACGGGCCTCGGTGCCACGGGCGAAATGTGGGCGTTCCAGGCGCTCGGAGTGACTCCGGATCTGGTGGCATTCGGCAAGAAGACGCAGGTCTGCGGCATGATGTCTACGCGCCGGATCGACGAGGTGGAGAACAACGTGTTCCACGTGTCGTCGCGCATCAACTCCACCTGGGGCGGAAACCTGGTGGATATGATCCGCAGTGCCCGCTACCTCGAGATCATACGGGACGAGGATCTGGTAGCGAACGCCGCAAGGGTCGGTGAATACTTCCGTCAGCGCCTTGTGGAGCTGGAGGAAGAATTCGTCGGAATCGTCGACAACGCGCGTGGGCGGGGCATGTTCCTCGCATTCGATCTTCCTGATGGCTCGATGAGAGATGACGTCAGGACATGGTGCTGGGATCATGGCCTGGCGACGCTGACCTGCGGTCCCCGGTCTCTCAGGTTTCGGCCGGCGCTCGTATTTTCGGAGGATGACGTGGATCGGTCTCTGGTCATCCTGCGGAAAGCGCTGAGAGAAGTGAGTTCGA
>JBDGUZ010000135.1:0-6419 GCA_039585915.1 Gemmatimonadota bacterium | reverse complement strand
AAGTCGGGCCCAGGTTCCCGTCACTGATGCGTCGATATTTGGTCCTTCGCTGCGCGAAGCCCTGGTGGCGCGAAGCGCGAGCAGGACCACGATCAGCGACACGGCGAGGGCCACGAGTCTGTGCCCGTACTCGATCATGGTCGGAAGGTCCAGCGGTGGGATCAGTTCCCCGTTGCACAGGGGCCAGTCGTCTCCACAGCCCATTCCACTTCCCGTGATGCGGACGACTCCACCCAGTATGATCAGAGCAATGCTGACCCCTGCCCCGACAACCGCGAGACGACCCCACCGGTTCCGGGCTGACTCGGGATGATTCACGACGCCCTCCTGGCGAGTTGATCGGAAGTGGGACACCCGGACGTATGGACCAGGTGGGCGCCCCGGGAGTAGGTTCCCGTCGTCACGCGGCGGAACATAGACAGCGTGGCCGGGGATCGCCACGAGCCCCTCTTCTCCCGGTCCGACGAGGAAGATGAACGAGTCGAGCGGCAACAGAACGCGTCCCATCTCCCCTCTCCGGCGATTGCTGTCGCGTCTCCGACCCTACCGGCAGTCTCTGATCGTAGCTGGCGTCGCGCTCGTGGCGAGCGCGGCGATCGGGCTCGCCTTCCCGCTCGTCGTCCGCTACCTGATGGACGCCGCGTTCGAGATCCGCGATCCCGAAATGCTCAACCGGGTCGCGATCTTTCTGATCGGCCTATTCGGAATCCAGGCGGTGCTCAACTTCGTGCAGGTGTTCCTGCTCGGAGCGACCGCCGAGAAGGTCGTGGCCGGACTGAGAACTGACCTGTACTCACACCTCCTGACGCTGTCACCGGGTTTCTACTCCAACCAGAACTCCGGCGAGCTCACGAGCCGACTCGCGTCCGATTGCTCGACCCTCGGCACAGTGCTCAGCCACCAGGCAGCCGAATTCGTTCGACAGGTGCTGTTCTTCTTCGGTGGACTCGCCCTGCTCGCCGTGCTTCATTCACGCCTGATGCTGACAACGGTAACCGTAGCGCCGATCGTGGTGTTGAGCGCGTACGGGTTCGGACAGATCCTCCGCAGCAAGAGCACGAAGGTGCAGGACCGGCTCGCGCAGGCCAACGCCGCTGCCGAAGAAGCTCTTACCCAGATCCCGATCGTCCAGAGTTTCGTGCGTGAAGGCTGGGAGGAGCGGCGCTACGGGTCGCGGATTCAGCTCGCCCTGCGCGAGGCCGTAGGAAAGTCGCTCGTGCGAGGCGTCTTCTTCGGGCTGGTCACGTTCATCGCGTTCGGTGGTGTGGCCGTGGTCCTGTGGGAGGGCGGCAGACTGGTCCTCGCACAGGAGATCACTGCGGGCGAGCTCGTGTCGTTTCTCCTGTACGCAGTTACGGTGGCGGCGGCGATCACGGCCCTGGCGTCATTGTGGTCGGGCTACCAGGAAGCGATGGGGGCCGCCCAGCGGGTATTCGACCTCATGGACACCGAGCCGGAGATCAAGGAGCCGAGGCATTCCGCGGCTCTGCCGCCGGCCAGCGACCCGGGCGGACTCGCGTTTGATGACGTGTGGTTCCGCTATGGACAGGATGAGCCGTGGATTCTCATGGGTCTCAGTGTCGAGGTCCGCCCGGGCGAGGCCGTTGCCCTCGTGGGACCCAGCGGGGCCGGCAAGACCACCCTCGCCTCGCTGGTGCCGCGGTTCTGGGATCCGACCCAGGGGCGGATCACTCTCCGGGGTACCGATCTGAGACGGATCCCTCTGATCGAACTTCGTACCGCCATCGGGATCGTCCCCCAGGAGCCACTTCTGTTTGCCGATACGATCGCCGCGAACATCGCTTACGGCAGGCCGGAGGCCGGACCCGAGGAAATCGAACGAGCGGCTCGCCTGGCCCACGCCCACGAATTCATCGAGCGCCTGGCGGAGGGTTATGAGAGCCAGGTCGGCGAGCGGGGCACTAGACTCTCCGGAGGACAGCGTCAGCGAATCGCTATCGCCAGGATCTTCCTCAAGGAACCAGAGATCCTCATCCTGGACGAGGCTACGAGCAGCCTCGACACGGAGAGTGAGCAGCTCGTGGAACAGGCGCTCGAGACCGCGATGGAAGGTCGGACGACGCTGATCATAGCGCACCGCCTGCGCACCGTTCAAAGGGCCGACCGCGTGCTGGTGATCGATCGTGGGGAGATTCTCGAGCAGGGCAAGCACGGAGAGCTGGCGGCGGCTGACGGCCTGTACGCTCGGCTGTATAGGGGTCAGCTCCTGGATCCGAGCCCTTCGATCGGGGACCTTCCGGCAGAGCATTGACGCCCGGTTCGAGGTCAGCCCCCGGGCCGCCCCCCTGCGCCTTCCGCCAACAGCAGACCGACATCCCGCACCAGCGTCTGTTCCGTCTGGGGTCCGACGTAAGTACGGCGGATCATGCCGTCCGGGCCGATGAGCAGAGTAAACGGGTAGCCAGGCGCCGCGAATTGTCCCACCGCGACCGCATCTCGCGCGATCCAGATTGGATAGTTGATCCCGTACTCAGCCGCGAAGCGCAGAATGTCCTCAGGACTGCCGGAGCCCACGGCCGGTGCGATGACGGTGCCACCCAGCCTGGCCAGGCTCTCCTGTGTTCGGATGAGATGTGGAATTTCCACCCGGCAGGGCGGACACCAGGTACCCCAGAAATTCAGGAGCACCACCTGGCCGCGGTAGTCGCTCAGGCGGGCCGCGCCCCTTTCCACCGTGGCGAATTCGACGTCGGGCGCCGGGATCATCAGCCAGTCCGATGGGCCCGTCCGGATCGCGGGTTGTCCGCCAGCCACGGATGTTGCGCCAGACCCGAAGGTCGGGTCCGAGGCATCCGTCAGGGCGTGTCCGGTCCGAAAGCCGAGCACGCTCGCTGCAAGAACGGCGAGGCTGAAGGCCAGCAGGATCAGTGACCGGCGAAGCGTCACGGGGCCTTCGTGAACGGGTAGAACTCTGCGGCGAACGTGCAACCGGCGAGATGGTGAATCCGGGCGGCGCTCACGGCCTCGTCCCTGGACTCCGGCGGTATCCGGTACGACAGGGAGGCCTTATTTACGAGCGCCATCACCTTGCTGAACGGAACCGCGGGCAGCTGGCCGATGCCGCTTGACTGTAGAGCACGCTCGAAGTGGCGACGATCGCCGGTCACGAACGTGAGCAGCGCTCCGGGCGTGAGCCCCTGGATCTGACGGGGATGGACGCCGGGACTACGCGTTCTGAGGTCCGTAATGAACTCTGAATACCGCCACAGGAGATCGAGGCAAGCGTCGAGCTCTGCTTCGGTCTGGATCGAATCGAGGTCGGTTTCCGGGTGCAGCGGCTCACAAACGATCGAATCGGGGGGCGGTACCCGCGCCTCGAATTCGGCGACGATCTTCTTGCTCGCCTTGGTACCGTACGGCAATTCCACCCGGAGCCCGTCGTACTCCGTGCGCCGATTCACCAGCGGCCACTGGAAGTGCCACCTGGTATCCGCGAGGAATTCACGAACCGTGGACACACACCCCAGAAACTGCATCGCATCCAGTGAAGGCGCTCCGCGAGCGCCGCTGATCCGTATGACCGTCCATTCGTTCATGCGCCGAATGTCGGTGTGCGGTGGAGAGACCGCAACCGGTGAGCGGGGTCGAAATCCGTGCCCACTCGCCGTCCACCCACCTGAGCGTCAGCCCCGCTTCCCGAACGTGCGACGGCCCTCCAGACCGAAGTCCAGAGGGCCGTCAACCCGGAAGAGGGCGGCCGGCGACGGGGCGGCCCCCCTGTTTGTTCCAGTCCCGTCGCTTCACCACCTTCCCCTGTGTGGCATTGAGTATGGCGGCGGACGGTCACCCAAGCGTCACCTCGCAGTCACCAGCTCGGGCTCGGACTCCGGTTCGCCGGATTCCCGCACCTTGCGACGCCGCGAACCGTCCGGGCCCTCAACCGTCCCTCCCACAGGATCATCTACCGCCCGCCGACGGGTGTGCCGGAGCAGGAAGTGGCTGAAGTCGTCGAGCAGGGAGTGTATGACGGGAAGCAGGACAAGCGTGAGGAACGTGGCGAAGGTGAGTCCCGCGATCACCGCTATCGCCATCGAACCCCACCAGGCGGCCTGCTCCCCGCCCCAGTACAAGTCCGGTCGGAGGCGGGTATACAGGCCCTCGAAGTCGAAGTTCAAGCCGATCGCCAGGGGAATCAGCCCAACCACGGTCGTGATCGCCGTGAGCGTGACAGGGCGAAACCGCGTCAGCCCCCCCTGGATCAGGGACTCCCTCTCCCCTACACCGTCTCTCGTCCGGAGAATCCCGATATAGTCGACCAGTACGATCGCATTGTTGACTACGATCCCGGCAAGACTGATCACTCCCACGCCTGACATGATCACGCCGAACGGCATCCGGAAGACCAGCAGCCCCACGAGAACACCGACCGTCGAGAGCAGCACGGTACTGAGGATGAGCACCGGCTTCAGCACGGAGTCGAACTGCGATACGAGGATCAGTCCGATCAGGAACAGGGCCATGATGAAGGCGCCACCGAGAAACTGCTCGGACTCCTGCTGCTCCTGCTGCTGTCCCGTGTATGAAAGCCGATAGCCGGACGACAGCTCCGCAGCGAACGGACGAAGAGTCTCCTGGACCTCCGCCAGCACCTCGTTCGCGTTGTTGCCTGCCCGTACGTCGGCCGAGATCGTCACCACCCGGTCGAGATCCTTGCGGTTGATTCCGCTGTAACTCTGCTCCACGCGCCAGCTAGCTACCGTGGGCTGCGGAACCTGGACACCTTCCTCCGTGGCTATCGTCAGGTCCGCGAGGGAGGTCAAGTCGCTTCGGTAGCGTTCCGCCAGCCGTACGACGATGTCGTATTCATCCTCTC
Organism: Gemmatimonadota bacterium; assembly: GCA_039585915.1. GTDB lineage: Bacteria > Gemmatimonadota > Gemmatimonadetes > Palauibacterales > Palauibacteraceae > Carthagonibacter. The sequence continues at coordinate 1,585 of JBDGUZ010000135.1, read as the reverse complement.
CGTCACGGTACTCCGACGCCTCCGTCCCATTGATCGCGCTGCGGATCGTGAGGCCGATCTTCTGCGTATTCAGGCCGAACAACTTCGCCTTCTCCCGGTCTACCTCGATCCGAAGCTCCGGGCGGGCTTCGGCGAGATCACTCTTCAAGCCCTCGAGCCTGGCTGCGACGGGAGCGTTGGACAGGATCTGGATGGCCCGGTCTCCGAGGCGCTGCAGTTGCTCGAAGTCCTCACCCGAAATCTCGATGCTTACCGGCAGTCCGGTGGGCGGTCCCTCCTGCGGCTTGTCCACCTTGATTTCGGCCCCGGCGATCTCGTTTCCGATCGACGATCGCATGTGCTCGAGCGTCAGGAACGAATCGAATTCGCGGTCCTTGTAGTCGACCAGGGCAACAGCGACAGTGGCGTACTGCGTACCGGACTCGTTGCCGAACCCCCCTACCCTCTGCCCGGTCGTCGCGACGACAGACTCATAGTCCACGGACTCATCCAGTTCGGCGAGTTCGCGCCCCACCCTCCGTGTCACCTCGTCGGTGACCTCCGCGCGTGTTCCCGTGGGAGTTTCGATCTGGACCCACACGGTCTCCGGCGGGACGCTCTCGGGAAAGAACTCGATCCCGTTGTTGAACACAGAGAACAGGGCGACTACGACCACGAGCACCGCGACGGCCTGCCCGACCAGCAGGAACCGGCGACGCATGGACCAGCGGAGCACACGCTCGTACTCGAGCAGGGTCCTCGGTTGAGCCACTTCCCGCACCCAGTGTCCGATCGGCTCCAGCACCCGTCCGTGCAGCCACCACATGATGACGCCAGTGAGGGCCAGCAGGAACGCCGTGATCGGATTCCGAATTCCGATCGCGACGAGGACCACTCCGAGCACCCCCCACACCGTGAGATTCGCCTCCCTGGTGAGATGCATGCGGGGCTCATCGTCGAGCCGCATGAACAGAGAGCACAGGGTCGGGTTGATCACCAGCCCGACGAACAGGGAAGATGACAGCGTGATCATCAGTGTCTTCGGCAGATATGACATAAACTCGCCGACGATTCCCGGCCACACGAGGAGCGGCGCGAACGCTGCCAGCGTCGTAACCGTCGCCACGATCACCGGCATCGCCACCTCTGCGGTCGCGAACTTCGCGGCGGCCTTCCTCTCGAACCCTTCCTCTCGAAACCGGTAGATGTTCTCGACCACCACGATCGCGTTGTCGACCAGCATTCCGAGGGCCAAGATCAGCGAGAACAGAACGACCATGTTCATCGTCATCCCGAGTAGCTGGATGACGCTGAAGGAGAGGAACATGGACAGCGGGATCGCGATCCCGACGAACGAGGCATTCCGCAGACCGAGAGTGAACAGCAGAACCGCGATGACCAGGATCAGCCCGGAAATGATGTTGTTCTCGAGGCTGCTTACCATGTCGCGGACATATCCCGCATTGTCGGAAGTGACAGAGACTTCGGTTCCCGGCGGAAAGTCAGGACCCATCTCGGCGATCACGGCGCGAACCGCGTCTGAAGTCTCGATGATGTTCTCGCCCGAACGCTTCGAAACGCTGAGCGTCACGACCGGGTTTCCATC
>JBDGUZ010000134.1:0-9997 GCA_039585915.1 Gemmatimonadota bacterium | reverse complement strand
GTTTCTGATGATCGCCGGACCATGGGGCGCGTATGCCGTGTCCGAGCGCAGCCAGGTGACAAGGCTGGAGGGAATCCTCGATCGGAACGGCATGCTGGCCGACGGTCGCGTCCGGGCGGCCGAGGATGAGGTTTCGTTCGAGGACCGGCGCGAGATCAGCGCCGTGATCCGCTATCTCACGGAGACGCACGGTGTAGCGAAGATCGAGCCATGGTTCGACGGTGGTCTGGCGAGCATCGACACGGTCTCGAGCGAGACCGACGGATCGCGCGGCGACGATGCGGACGTGCGGGCAGAGGCGATCGTCTCCGCCATGGGGCTCGACTACGTGAACCGCTGGGCGGGTGTCACGGACTCCGGCTTCCGTTTTTCGACCGGATCCGATGAGTCTCCGATTCACATCTCCGGGCATGAGTACGTGCTGAGAGACCAGTTCGCGGGATCCGACGCGTTCGTCGTGGACGGCCGGGATCTGGAGCTCGCGTGGGACGAGGAGAGCGCGGTTCTCACGCTTCTCGCCGAGGCCGACACGCTCGTGGCCGTTCCCCTCCTTCCGGCTGTCGAGTCAGCGATAGAATTCCGATCAGACAGCTCGGGCACGGGGTCGATCCCGGCTTACGTATTGATGTCGGAAGCACGGACGGAGTTGGCCTGGATGAGTGTCTATCTGGGCTCGATATCCGGAACTCGAGGCGCGGACCCGGGAGATGAGGTTCCGGGTGCGGACGCAGTCCAGGTCGACAACTGGCGTGGAGACGTGTTCTTCACGCTGTTTCCGCCTTCCCCGGACGATTCAGAAGTGATCGAATGACCGGTCCGCGACTGGATGTCGTGCGCGATGCGACCGGGATCCTGCTGCGCCCGGGAGGCTCGTGGGACATCGAGGTCGAGACTCCGTCCGGCAGCGAAGTCATTTCGGCGATCGACAAACTCGGCCGGGGCGATACTCTCCGATACGACACGACGAAACTGAGCGCGTGGGATTCGGGCTTTCTCGCCTTGCTGCTGCGGCTGGAAGAGGCAGCCACTGCACGGGCCGTGAAGATCGATCGGACCGGACTTCCGGATGGCGCTCGTCGGCTGCTCGCATTGGCGGAATCGGCGCCCGCCCGCGAGGACGCCCGGCGTGACAGTGGTAAAGCTCCGGTGCTGGATCGTGTGGGTGAGTCGACGATTGAAGCGGTCGAGTACGCGGATGCGTCGGTCGAATTCCTCGGCGAGGCGACTCAGGCGGTCAGCCGGTTCTTTACGGGGCGAGGCAGGTACCGGAAGCGCGACCTGTGGCTCCTGGTGCAGCAGGCAGGGGCCGGAGCCCTGCCGATCGTGTCACTCGTCTCGTTCCTGCTCGGAGCGATCCTCGCATTCGTCGGAGCAGTGCAGCTCGAGCAGTTCGGTGCGACGATCTATGTCGCGAACCTCGTGGGCGTCGCCATGGCGCGCGACATGGGCGCCCTGATGACGGGCATCGTAATGGCCGGGCGGAGTGGTGCGGCGTACGCCGCTCAGCTGGGCAGCATGAAAGTAAACCAGGAAACGGATGCGCTGGTGACGCTCGGCATCTCGCCAGTCGAATTCCTGGTCGTTCCACGGGTGATCGCCTTGTCGTCCATGATGCCCCTTCTGACACTCTATTCGGTCCTGATGGGGATCGCCGGAGGTGCACTCGTCGCGATCGTGATGCTCGATCTGTCTCTCACGACGTACTGGAATCAGACGATCGATGCACTGACCGTGGGCGGCATCGCGGGAGGTCTGTTCAAGGCGTTCGTGTACGGCATCCTGATCGCCCTGGCGGGGTGCCGGCAGGGCATGCGGTGCGGTGGGAGCGCTTCCGCGGTCGGCGATGCGGCGACGGCGGCCGTGGTCTCGTCCATCGTCGCGATCATCAGCGCCGCGGGGGTTTTCGCCTGGGTGTTCTACATGCTCGGTATCTGACAGATGACGAATCCGTGTAACGCGCCGACGGTATCTGCCAGCGAACAGTCGCATATCGAGGTCCGCGACCTGACGATGGCGTTCGGCGACTTCGTTCTGCAGCGCGATCTCAGTTTCACGATCCCGCGTGGCTCTATCTTCGTCATCATGGGGGGAAGCGGCTGCGGGAAGAGCACACTGCTACGCCACATTCTCGGCCTGTTGCGTCCGGCGGAAGGCAGCATTCTGCTGGACGGGGAAGACATGACGGATATCGACCCGGAGCGCAGACAGACCCTGATGCGGCGATTCGGGGTGCTGTATCAGAGCGGGGCGTTGTGGAGCTCGATGACCCTGGCGGAGAATATTTCCCTGCCGCTGGAGGAGTACACGGAACTGAGCGCCAGGGAGATCCGGGACATCTCGGCGCTCAAACTGGCAATGGTGGGCCTGCGCGGGTTCGAGGACTACTATCCGTCCGAAGTGAGCGGCGGAATGCAGAAACGAGCCGGTCTCGCGCGCGCGATTGCGCTCGACCCGGAGATCCTATGCATCGACGAGCCCTCAGCCGGCCTCGACCCGATCAGCTCCAAGCGACTCGATGAGCTGATCCAGGAGCTGCGGGAGAGCCTCGATACGACGGTCGTGATGGTTACTCACGAACTGCCGAGTATTTACTCGATTGGAACTGACAGCATCTTTCTCGATGCGGAGACGCGAACGATGATTGCAAGCGGGCCTCCAACCTGGCTGCGTGATAACTGTGACGACCCGACCGTGCACCAGTTCATGACCCGGGGGGAGGCTCCGGATGGCGTCTAAGGCGAGCGCACGGGCGATCGGCGGTTTCGTGATCGGCGCACTTGTTCTGAGCCTCGCCGCGATCGCGCTGCTCGGTTCCGGCAACCTGTTCCGCACAACCTTCAACTACGTGTCGTACTTCGACGGTTCGGTCTCGGGCCTCGACCCCGGCGCAGGGGTCAAGCTGCGTGGAGTCAGGATTGGACAGGTAAACGAGATCCGGCTGGCGATCCCGGGTGAAGCGCGTGCGCTGGATGACTTCCTGATTCCGGTCCTGTGGGAGATCGACAACGACCTGCTGGTCAAGCACGGCGGCGTGGGCGACATCAGTACGTCGACGATCGATACGCTGATCGATCTCGGCCTGCGCGCGACGCTTCAGCAGGAGAGCTTCGTGACCGGAAAGAAGTACATCGGCCTGGAGTTGATGCCCGATTCGGAGCTTCTGTTGCGGGGTGTCGAATACCTGGACTACAAGGAAATACCGACAGCGAGCACGGGATTGGATCTCGCGGCGATCCAGGCGAACGTCAACAGCCTGATGGCGAAGCTGATGGCCGTCGACGCGGATACGCTGATCTATTCCATCACGCACTCGATCGAGAGTCTGGATGCACTGGTGAGCAATCCGGGCTTTGCACGGACCGCTACCGAGCTGCCGCGCACCCTGGAGAGCGCCCAGGAAGCCAGGCGGATTCCGCCATGGTTGCCCTGAAGGAGACGCTGGAGGAGTCGAGGACACTCCTGGCTGCGGAGGGAGTCACGTCTACCCGTCTGAACGAAGCGCTGTACGAGATCAGTGCGACCATGCGGGCGTTCCGCTCTCTGGCGGAGACGCTCGATCGCAATCCGGGCGCCCTTGTACGGGGCAAGGACTACGAGGAGGAGGACCGATGACCCGCAGGCGAATCGGAGCCGGGATCGGGCGCGCCGTCGGTCTGGTAGGGGCAGGCGTGTTGTTCGCAGGCTGCCTGTCCCCCAAGGAGGATCCTACGAGGTTCTACGTACTGTCCACCTCCGAGGCCTCGCGGGTGGATGAGGTGTGGGATGATCGGCCGGAATCGATCGACGTCGGGGTAGGACCGTTCACGATGCCCGGATACCTCGACCGTCCACAGTTCGTTCGCCGTGTCGGTCCGAACGAAGTCCGACCGGTGGAGGCGGCACGCTGGGCCGAGACTCTCGGAGAGGGATTCGAACGCGTCCTGGCGGATAATCTCGACGCCCTGCTTCCGATGGCGCGGGTGCACGCCCACCCGTGGCGCTCGAGCACTGAGGCCCAGTGGATCATCTCCGGGTACGTCACGAAGTTCGAGACCGACGTCTCCGGCGAGGCCGTCCTGGATGTGACCTGGCGGGTTCTCGGCCCGGATCGAGAGCCGACCCGGGTGGGAACCCGTTCCGTGGTTCGCGTGCCCGGAACCGGCCAGTCCGTCGATTCAGAAGTCGCCGCGATGAGCTACGTGCTCGATCGTTTCGCGGTCATGCTCGCGGACACGCTGAAGAGTCTCAAGCCGGCCCAGCAGCACGACCGCTGAGCCGGGATTCAGCCCCCGGCGGACGAGTCAGATCCCGCGGAGCAGCGGGCTGGGACCGCCGGCCCGCCCCCGGCGGCACGGGGCGCGAAAATCGCCTCGCACGCAGTCAGCCAGTCGATCCGGGTGACGCGGCACTCGCCCCCGTCGTATTCGAGCAGGGTGCCCGGCTCGAGTCGCCAGTCCATCGTCTCTCCGGACTCGTCGATCACGAAGATCAGCCAGGAGTCGAGCTTCTCACGTCGGGTTTCCAGGAGACGGAAGTTCCGGTCGCTGCGCTTGCCGAACAGGGTGAGTTGCTCGGGTCCAATCTCGACCGCCAGCGGGTCATTCCGCGGCAACAGCTCGCTGATGATCCCGCCGCATCCCGCGGTGGCCCACAGCCCGCTTACGTCCGGTTCGCGCGTCAGCCCATACATCAGATACGCCCCGATTCCGACCCCGACGATCAGGAGGGCGAGCAGGGTCCTCTTCTGAGACCAGTCCACGCGAGGCTTCCTCGGCTGCAGTGCCCGAATGCCCGGCCGCACGCCGGGAGTGGTATGAGAGCATCATACCCGCGCGACACCGGGAGTGCCGCATCCACGTGCGCCCGGGGTGAGAAGGTGACAGATTTCAGATCGGCGACCCGGCCCGGTCGTCGCCCGATACTCGAAACAGGGTACAGCGCAATTCAGCAAGGAGCAGCTTGTGAAACGCCTGGTTCAATCGTCTGTCTTCGTCGCCGTGTCGATACTGGTGACCGCCGCCCCGGGGCACGCACAGCGCACCAAGACACTTATCGGAGCGGTCGGCGGCGCGACGACTAGCGACATCTGCTGCTCGATCAACACATCGTCTCGCTGGGGAGGCACGGCAGGCCTGTTCGCCGCGTTCCGGGCATCGCGGCAAACCGTGATCTCGCTGGAAGGGCTCTGGACACAGAAGGGCGGAGATCCCGTTCGCCTCGATTATGTGGAGTTTCCGTTGACCTTCGGAGCGTCGATGCCGACGGGTAACGGAGACTGGAGAGTTCGGGCGTATACCGGCATCGGGATCGGATTCAAGATCGGCTGTAGCGAAAGCAACGCGAATAGCACGTTCTTCGACTGCGACAACTCGAACAGTACCGAGTGGACGTGGCCGTTCGGGATCGTGTTCTCCCACATCAACCCCAACGGGAGCATGTTCGGATTCGACGTGCGCTACTCGTACGGTCTGTCGGACACGTTCACCAACCTGAGCTCCTCACGCAATCGGACGTGGTACTTCCGGCTCGTGTACGGGCTGCCCATGGGGCGCCGTTGATAGACGACCGGTGAGCCCGGGGGGGCGCGGCTCAGATTCGCGGGCCATCGGTCCGACCAGTATATTTGAGGAGTCTCCGGCGCCTGCCGGGGGCAGGCCCGTCGTCGTCGCAAGGAGGTGCCTATGCTGTCGCTCATCGGGCTCCCCATCATCGTCGCTGCGTGGGCGCTTCCCGCGTTGTTCCTGCTCACGGTCGGAGGACTCATCGGCTTCGTCGTACTGCGTCCGGTATTCCAACTCTGGGCACAGGGATTCGATGTAGTCGTCGGGCACGCCGCGCGCCTCGCAATGCGGGTGGCCGAGAGCCTTGCCACCCACTCGTACGACTACGCTGTACGACGCGTCGGCCGGGATCACTGACCAGGGTTCCGACACACCGGATCTCAGGGCGGGCGAGCATGCGGCCGGTTGCGCCAGGTCGCGCCGCATGCGAGCGTTCTGCCTAATGAGACTCAACGCTTTCCGCACGAACCGGTTCACGATTCAACGGCCAGTTCGCCGTATGATGGCTCTGGTCGGGCTTGCCGCGCTCGTCCTGCTCGCTGGACTGCTCCCGACAGCCTGTGACACCGATAACCCCCCGCTGCTCGGAGTCGGAGGTGGTGGGGGAGACGGCTCGCAGGATTCGCTCATCGCGGCGTTTGGTATGCTGAGCGGGGACGAGCAGACCGGCAGCACCCTCGAGACGTTTCGGGAACCCCTGCGGATCCTAGCCACGGACGGGCGTGGGTTCGGAGTGCCGGATTTGATCATTCGCTGGGAATTGACCAGCGGAGTCGCCACCCTGTCCGCCACCTCCGACCTGACCGACTCGACGGGTGTGTCCGAGGTTCTCGTCACTCCCGGTTCGGTGCTTGGGCCGATCGAGATTCGGGCGTACCTGGACGGCTCGTCCGTGTACGAGTCCGAGTTCGATCTGCTGGTGACCGCGATCCAGATCCAGATTCTCGCCGACCGATTCGTCGGGCCGCTGGGCGGGGACACGGTCGACGTGGTGGCCGGCGACACGGTCGAGTGGCTCAACCGGGACCTGCAGAGTCACCTGCTGCGTTCCGTCGATATTCCCGAAGGAGGGGTGGTAATCCTCAGCGATACGCTGCGAAACAGCGATCGCTACAGGTTCGTGCCGAACGGGCCCGGGACCTGGGTCTACGAGGACCAGATCAACTCGAGTGTCACGGCGCCGCGAGGGGTAATCCGGGCGGCAGGTCGCCAGGAGGTCGGAAGCCTGGCGGTCGAGCTCGTGCTCGCGGCCGGCAATCCACCCGTGCGCGCCGTGCTCGCCACGGTCGACGGCGGTCTGTTCGCATCCTCCATCCTGCCGGGCGAAATCGTCATATTCCCGGCCGTATCGGCCGTACCGCACGTCGTCAGGCTGCGGGATGTGCCGCTCAACTGCGTGGTGGCGGGTGACAACCCGCGCAGCGTCACCGTCGTCGCGTCTGACACTGTGTATACGACATTCGAGATGGCCTGCGAGTAGTCCGGCTGCGAGCAGCCCGACTCAGCCACGTCCCCGGGCGGCGATCTTCGCCCAGCTGTCCCGCAGTGCAACCGTCCGGTTGAACACCAGGGAACCCGGGCGCGAGTCGATCGGGTCGCTGATGAAGTAGCCCTGCCGCTCGAACTGATAGAACGTCCCGGGTGGGTCATCAGCCAGGGCCGGCTCGACCCGGGCCGGGTTCACGACCACGAGAGAGTCCGGGTTGAGGTTCGCCGTGAAGTCCTGGCCTTCCTCGAGACCGGCCTCCGGGTCCGGCACCGAGAACAGCCGGTCGTACAGGCGGACCTCCGCAGGCAGGGCGTGCGCCGCCGACACCCAGTGAATCGTACCGCGCACCTTCCGTCCGTCTGCCGGGTTTGCCCCCATCGTTTCCGGGTCATGCGAGCAGCGGAGCTCCAGTACTTCGCCCGTCTCAGGATCCTTCACGACCTCATCACACCGAATCACGTACGCGTGTCTGAGTCGGACTTCCCGGCCGGGCGCGAGCCTGTGGAACTTGCGTGGCGGGTCCTCCATGAAGTCGGATCTTTCGACCCAGAGCTCCCGTGAGAACGGCATCGGGCGGGTGCCTTCCTTGTCGACGTCCCGCGGATACGACGGCGCGTCGATCCATTCGACGCGGTCCTCCGGGTAGTCGGTGATCACGACCTTCAGCGGGTCGAGTACCGCCAGGCGACGGGGCGCTCGCCAGTTGAGGTCATCGCGGATGGCGAATTCGAACTTCGCGTAGTCGATCCGGCTGTTTACGTCCGCCACGCCGACCATGTCGCACAGCGCCCGGACCGCCTCGGGCGTCACGCCTCTGCGGCGGATGCCCGCGATCGTCGGCATTCGTGGATCGTCCCAGCCGGCGACGTGCCCTTCGTTCACCAGCCGGATCAGCTTCCGCTTGCTCAGAATCGTGTAGTCGAGCTCCAGCCTCGCGAATTCGGTCTGCTCTGTCCTCGGACGTTCGACGCCCACCGCGTCGAGCACCCAGTCGTAGATCTCGCGGTTGTTGCGGAACTCGAGCGTGCAGAAGGAGTGCGTGATGTCCTCGATCGCGTCCTCGAGACAGTGGGCGTAGTCGTACATCGGATACAGGCACCAGTCGTCGCCCCTCCGGTAGTGCGACGAGTGGCGGATCCGCAGCAGCAGCGGGTCGCGCATGACCATGTTCGGGTGAGCGAGGTCGATCTTCGCTCTCAGTACGTGAGCCCCGTTCGGGAACTCGCCGCCCTTCATGCGACGCAGCAGGTCCAGGTTCTCATCGGGCGTTCGATCCCGGTACGCGCTCGGACGCCCCGGTTCGGTAACGGTGCCGCGAAGCTCCCGGATCTCTTCCTCGCTGGACGAGTCCACGTACGCCTTTCCGTCGCGCACGAGCTGCTCGGACCAGTCGTACAACTGCTCGAAGTAGTCGGATGCGAAGTAGAGGCGATCCTCCCAGTCGAACCCGAGCCAGCGGATATCCTCCTGGATCGAATCGACGAATTCCTGGATCGCCGTATCCGGGTTCGTATCGTCGTACCGGAGATTGCACGTACCCCCGTACTCTTCGGCGACCCCGAAACTCAGGCAGATCGCCTTCGCGTGACCGATGTGCAGGTAACCGTTGGGCTCCGGCGGGAACCGCGTGGCTACGCGGCCACCGTACTTTCCGGTGCCAATGTCCGTCTCGATCTTCGTGCGCAGGAAGTCTCTCGACTCCGGTCTCGCCCCGTCGTTTCCGGGCATCTCGGACATGAGCGCTCATCTCTCCATTCGAACGAGGCAGCGTGGGGGAATCCCCCCAGGCTCGATCCTCGTATGCTGTTTCGTCGACCGCACAAGGTGGCCCGAACGAACCGCCGTTGCCAAGTCCCGCGGCTGGCGGTCGATCGGGGGCCCGTTTATGGTCGGGTGCCCGATCGAGTCACGTGGACACGTGTCGGGAGACATTCAGAAGGAGCCGGTCGATGCGGAGCAGGTTGGAGAATGGACGGACAGGGTTCGCGGTGCTGGCGACCGCCATGGTGGCGGCATTCGGGTTGGCGTGTGGCGGGTCGGCCGAATCTCGCGAGTCCGGAGCAGAAAGCACTGGTGCCGAAGTCGGCGCCGAAGGTGCACCCGCGGCCCAGCAGGAGTCGAACCTGCCGGCGGCGATCCTCGGCCAGGCCGGCGCGCCGAGGGGCGAACCGTTCCATTATGTGCCCGATGACCCTTCCACCGTCGGATATCTCGTCGTTCCAGACGGCGAGGGGCCGTTCCCTGCCGTGATCCTGATCCACGAGTGGAACGGCCTGGTGGATCGTGTCCGCCAGGTTGCCGATGCCCTGGCCGACGAAGGGTATATTGCGCTGGCTGCCGACATGTACGGCGGTCGCACAGGGAGCAACCGCACGGAGAACGTCGAGTTGATGGAAGAGGCGCAGAGTGATCCCGTCCGGATGATCGCGAACCTGGACGCGGCCGCGCGGTCGCTGCGCGAGCGCCCGGATGTCACGGGCAAGGTCGCGACGATGGGTTGGTGCTTCGGTGGAGGTGTGGCCCTGAGCTACGCCATCGGCGGAGAGAATCATGACGGCACCGCGATCTTCTATGGTCGCCTTGTCGAGGATCCGCAGCTTCTTTCGAGCCTCGATCATCCGATCTATGGGACTTTCGCCGAGATGGACAGTGGGATTCCGCCCGAGCAGGTCGAACGGTTTGCGGACGCCCTGCGGGCAGCGGGAATCGAGAATGACATCCATATTTACGACGACGTCCAGCACGGATTCTGGCTGTGGGTCGACCGGGATCCGGAGGGGGCCGGCGGCCCGGCGCTGGATGCATGGAATCGACTGAAGTCGTACCTGAAGCGCGTCGTCGGCTGACGCTACATAGCGATAGAGAGGGACCAGAATGGAAAGCTCCGCTCGCACCAAAAAAGAGGCGTCAAACAAGCACCCATGGCTCTGGTGGCTTCTCACCGGCCTGGTCCTCGGGATCGTGGGAA
>JBDGUZ010000133.1:0-6619 GCA_039585915.1 Gemmatimonadota bacterium | reverse complement strand
GTTCACCAGCGCCCGCTGGGTCACGAGGTTGTACATGTTGGTGGACCAGTTCTGAATCGTGGTGTATCGGAACCGGGCGTCCTTCTTCACCACGATTTCAATCACGCCGGAGTGGAACGAGTCGGTCGAGTACACCGGGGCCGTGCAGCCCTCGATATAGTGCGCCTGCGCCCCTTCCTCGCAGATGATCAGGGTGCGTTCGAACTGCCCCATCTGCTCCGCGTTGACCCTGAAGTAAGCCTGCAGCGGAATCTCCACCTTCACGCCGGCCGGGATGTAGACGAACGAGCCACCGGACCAGACGGCCGAGTTGAGTGCTGCGAACTTGTTGTCCTGCGGGGGGACGACGGTGGCGAAGTACTCCCGGAAGATCTCCGGATACTTGCGCAAGCCGTCCTCGATCGACTCGAAGATGATTCCCTGCTCCTCCCACTCCTCCTTGAGCGAGTGGTAGACCATCTCCGATTCGAACTGTGCGCCGACGCCCGCGAGGATTTTCCTTTCGGCTTCGGGAATCCCGAGTCGCTCGAAGGTCTCCTTGATGTTCTCCGGGACGTCGTCCCAGGAGCGCTCCATCTGGTCCTGCGGCTTCAGGTAGAAGTAAATCTCGTCCAGGTCGAGCGAGGAGACGTCACCACCCCAGTCCGGCATCGGCTTCGAGTAGAAGGTCTCTAGCGCCTTGAGCCGGAACTCCAGCATCCACTCCGGCTCCTCCTTGTGCGCCGAGATCTGTCGGACAATTTCCTCCGACAGCCCTTTCTCCGCCTTGAACAGAGGCTTCTCGTCCGTGACGAAGTCGTACTTGTACTCGTCCAGGCCGAGATCTGTAACGGTCTCGTTATCCGGCATCTTTCCTATCTCCCTGACTCTGTCATCGTCGGTCGCTTCCCGCTGAGCCCGTCAGCCGACCGGCTCGGGCTCCGGCTCATGCAGCCAGTCGTAGCCCATCTCCTCGAGTTGGTCCGCCAGTTCGGGACCGCCGCTGTGGGCGATCCGGCCGTTGAGCATCACGTGCACGTGGTCGGGCTGGAGATACCCGAGAATCCGCTTGTAATGCGTGATCAGCAGAACGCCCATACGCGCGTCCTGCCCGCGAAGCGTGTTCACGCCCTCAGACACGATCCGAAGGGCATCGATGTCGAGACCGCTGTCCGTCTCATCCATCACGGCCATGGAAGGCTCCAGCATGGCCATCTGGAGAATCTCGTTTCGCTTCTTTTCGCCGCCGCTGAATCCGTCGTTGACGTATCGAGCGGCGAAGGATGGCTGGACCTGTAGCAACCCGAGCTTCTCGTTCAGAAGCTTCTGAAACGCGAATACGTCCAGGTCTCCTTCTTCCTCGCTTCTGCGCGCATTGATTGATGTGCGCAGGAAGTTCGCGATCGAAACGCCTGGAATCTCAGCCGGATACTGAAACGCGAGAAACAACCCGGCGCGACTTCTCTCGTCGGGCTCGAGATCGAGAACGCTCTTTCCGTCCAGCAAAACGTCGCCTTCGGTGACCTCGTAGCCCGGGTGGCCCGCAATCACCTTGGCAAGCGTGCTTTTGCCGGACCCGTTCGGTCCCATCAGCGCGTGCATCTCGCCCGGCTTGATATCGAGGTCCACTCCACAAAGAATCTCGATTCCGCCGTCCTCCACACGTGCGTGGAGGTTCTGAATCTCGAGAAGGTGCTCAGGCATTCGACTCATGCTCCTCTGTATCTCAACATCGCCCCTGCCGGGGACTTCAAAAACGAGAATGGTTCTTGATAAGGACTGCCAACCTACGCCAGTTGAGAACGAGTATCAAGTGACTGATCGTACCGGCGTGCTGCGATGGACACCCGGCCGTTCTACTTTGTTCCGGTTCGCGGACCCGGGCGTTGCAGCCATGAATCCCGGGTCCGGACCCGCCATATGTAACTGGAACGGGAAACAGTAGATGAGAGCTGCGTTCTTCCGAACTCACGGCGGACCGGAAGTACTGGAGATCGGCGAAGCTCCGGAGCCAGTAGTCGCCCGCGGGTCAGTGGTCCTGGGCGTTCGGGCCGTGGCTCTGAACCATCTGGATCTGTGGGTCCGGCGGGGAATCCCGGGCCTGGTCCTCGATTTGCCCCACATCGGAGGATCCGACATATCGGGCGTTATCGAGGAGGTCGGGCCGGAAGTGGAGGGGTGGACCGTCGGGGATCGCGTGGCGGTAAACCCTGGCCTGTGGTGCGGGTCGTGTTCGTTCTGCGCGGCCGGGGAGGAGTCGCTGTGCCGCTCCTTTCAGATCCTGGGCGAGCACGTGGCGGGGGGGACCGCGGACCGCGTGAGGGTTCCGGCCGTCAATCTGTTCCGGATTCCTGACTCGCTGGACTTCGAATCGGCCTCAGCCGCGCCGCTCGTGTATCAGACCGCATGGCGGGCAGTGAGCAACCGAGCGCGGCTTTCAGCGGGCGACACACTTCTGGTCACCGGCGGATCCGGTGGCGTATCGACAGCGGCGATTCAGATCGGAAAACACCTCAGGGCCCGCGTTGTCGTGCTGACATCCGGTTCGGACAACGTTCTTCGGTGCGCGGCTCTCGGAGCCGACGCCGTGCTGGACCGGCTGGAAACGGATGTCGCAACTGAAATTCAAGCGCTTACGGACGGGTCGGGTGTGGATGTGATCGTGGATTCCGTCGGAGAGGCCCTGTGGGGCGACTGCCTTCGCTGCCTGGCACCGAATGGAAGGCTAGTCACGTACGGCGCTACCACTGGCGCCCGTGCGAGCCTCGACATCAGGCACGTGTTCTGGAAGCAACTTCAGGTGATCGGGACCACCATGTCATCCCGCAGCGAGTTCGAAGACGTGATGAATCTCGTGGCGGACGGTGACTTCCGGCCGGCCATCGACTCCATTCTGCCGCTCGAGCGGATTCGAGAGGCGCACGAAGCGCTGGAAGCCGGAGAAGTGTTCGGTAAGTTGGTACTCGTGCCATGAGCCGGCGGAGCAGGTACACGAACCCGCGTATGCGCACAGTTCAGTTCACGCTGATTGGTGTGATCACGATCGCGGCCTGCGGACCCGACCGGCCGGCGGACTCCGTCAAGGAGGGTCCGGCTGCGGCCAGGGGACAGAGTCCGGGCGAGCGTGCGAACGAGCCTGTGGGAGAACCTGCTGTGAAGCTGACGCCAGGAACCGAACAGCCCGTCGACCCGACAGACGAATACCCGTTCGAGAACTTCAATCTTCCATATGACAGCGAAGCGGACTCGCCTATAGTCCGATATCCGTTGCGTATCGAGAATGGTATAGCCCGGTTAATCGTTGTTGCGGCAACAGCCGGTGGTTCACCTGTCGTGTTGGATTCGATCGAGCCAGCTGCCAGCATCAGGGTTGATCTCGAGGCGCCGGACGGCCAGCTCGTTCTAAACTGGAATACGACCGACGGGAGTACCTCGGGTGCAATCCCGATAATGGTGCTTGCAGACTCCGTTCAGACCGTGCGAATTGAGCGGCGTTCACCACCTCGCTGACCCACAGACCGCGGGTCGGAGACGTGCTCCAGCGGCACCATTCTGCGGTGTAGCTACCGGGCAACACGGTCGGTTCGCGTCCCGGCAGCATCTGGTCGTGCAATCGCCTGGCATATAACAATTTATGTGACGTCACCGCTTCGAGCATCGAACTTGCGTACTTCCGGATCCGACAGGAAGAATGACCAGGCTTCGGATCAGGGGGCGCAGAATGTTCCGAAACATCCCGATTCTCGCGATCGCCATGACGGCCGGACTGGCCGCGCTGGTGGTGTCCGGCCGGCGGCCGGTGGAGAACGTCGAGCAGCCGACAGCAGTCCAGGTGGAAACAGACATGTGGTTCGTTTGATCGCCCTGAGACGGAGTCGGGCGATGTCGAGCCGGGCAAGGGGCGCAGCCCGGTGAGCGATCCATCGACCATGAGTGCACTGCGAGACGCAATTCAGGCCGATATGCGAGGTAGGCTGGATGAACTTGCCGACCGCCTCGAAGACGAGGTCGAGAGCACCGAACGTGTGGAGGATCTCGAGCAGCTCCTGGCTGAAGCGTTCAGCGAGGTGACACACGTGTTCGCCTCCGGCTTCGCAGCCCGCCTCAGAGAAACACGGCACTCATCCGGCTGAATCTATTCCGACACAAAGGTGGGGCCGTCGCGCGCCATCACTCCTCTCCAGTAGTCTCGTTCGACATCATTCGAGCATTCATCGACGGCGAACCCGATCGGCGAGGGCAACGAACGGAAGAGCGCGGCTCGCGCCTTCGAGACAGCCACGGCTTGCTGCGCCGGAATCCAGGTGCCGGACGTGTGGCGGCCCTGTTCCTGTTTTTCATCCTGTCGCTGTCGGTATTCGAATCCCCGAAGGCCGATCCCGACATGTTCGCCCCCTTCGCCGTGGGGCGTCTGCTCCAGCGCCGGCGGACCACCTGTTTCAGCCGGGTCCGTCGTAGTATACTGTGTACGGAGTGCCGCTCCGCACAATTACCTTTTCCTGGAGTTACGCATGCGAATGCGGGATCTAGCACTCGCCGCCGACCTGCCTCGCACGACGATCCACCATTATCTCCGCGAGGGCTTACTTCCCGATCCGGACAGAACCGCGGCCAACGCTTCGACGTACGGGCCTGAGCATCTCGAGCGGCTGGGCCTGCTGAAGGCGCTCAGGGGTCCAGAACTGGGGCCGCTTCCGCTGGAGGAGATTCGCCTGGTGCTCGCACTCGTCGAGCAGGGCCTCTCCCCCGCCGAGGCGGTGGAGTTGATGGCACTGGGGCGGCGCGGTCGCGCGGAGGGGAAAGAAGAGGATCCGGCGGATGGCGCACAGGGCCGTGGCGGCCTCAGCCTTCGCGATGTTGCCAGGCGGACGGGACGCGACAGCCGCGAATTGCGACAGCTGATCGATGCCGGACTCATTGCACCGGCGGAGAATGGCGGGAGCCGCGGATTCGATGCGGCTGACCTGGCGGCAGTCGCGAGCTGTGCCCGGCTCCTCGACGCCGGCCTCGCTGCGGCGGACCTGAAACCGCTGGCCGATCTGCTACGGGAGGTGAAGGGGTACGAGACCGTGCTGGAAGATCTGGCCACGAGCACGGAGCCGCAGGCCGAGGCCGACAGCATCCGCGCGACGATGCGCGGGGCTTTCAGGGACCTGCACGTCTACCTGCTGGCCCGGGCAAAGTCAGCCTGAAACTCCACGTGCCCGGGATTCGTCCTGTAGCACGTCCATCGAGTACGAACCCGTGATCGGTCCGGGACGGACCATCGCGATCCGGAGGACCGGATGAGTGTGAACGTGAGCCGAGACGGAATTCCGAATTCCGCACGTGAACGAACAGGCTGTAGGGCGGCGGCGCTGGTACTGGCGGCGCTGGTACTGGGAGCAGGGGAGGTACGGGGTCAGGAAGGCGGGCAGTGGCAGTCGGGAGTGGAGGCCCGGGAGGTGACGCTGGGGGAGGCCCTGGATCTGGCGCGACTGAACGCGCCGGCGCTGGATCAGCGTGCGTCGCAGCTGGAGGTGGCGAAGTACGGGGAGATGACGGCATGGGGGCAGTTTCTGCCGGACCTGTCGTTGAGCTACCAGTACAACAACTCGTCGAGCGGGCGTCTGGACCCGACGGGACAGACGATCACGACGACGTCGTACTCGGCGCAGCTGAACACGCAGATCGATCTGTTTCGTGGGGGGCGTCGGTTTTCGGATCTGCGGGGTGCGAAGCGGGGAGTGGACGCGTCGGCTGCGAGGCTGCGGGAGACGGAGTACCTGACGCGGGAGTCGGTGAAGATCTCGTGGTACAACGCGGTGGCGAACCGGGAGTTGGTGCGGGTGGAGACGGACCGGGTGACGCGCCAGGAGGACCAGCTGGGGTTCGTGGAGCAGCAGCTGGAGCTGGGGCGGGCGACGCGATCGGACGTTTTGCGCTCGCAGGTGGACCTGAACAACGCGAAGGTGGCGCTGCTGAACGCGCAGAACGGGGCGCGTACGGCGCAGTACGCGCTGGCGGAGGCGGTGGGAGTGACGGAGCCACTGGAGCCGGTGACGGAGGCGGCGCTGGAGGTGGAGCCGGTGGGCGCGAGTCGGGAGGAACTGCTGGACCTGGCGCTGACGGCGTCGCCGGCGCTGACGGCGGTGCGGGCGCAGGCGGCGGCGGACGAGGCGGCGGTGTCGAGCGCGAAGGCGGCGTACCTGCCGACGCTGGCGCTGCGCGGGGGCTGGGCGTGGGCGAAGGAGGAGTTTCCGCCGCGCAACCGGAGCTGGTCAGTGGCGCTGTCGGGGAGTCTGCCGCTGTTCGACGGGTTCAACCGGGAGCGGGCGTTGTACCAGGCGCGAGCGACGCTGGACCAGACGCGGACGACGGAGCGGGCGGAGGAGCTGGCGCTGCGCAAGGATCTGGACCAGGCGCTGGGGACGATCGACGCGGCAGCCGCCTCGATCGACCTGGCAGACCAGACAGTGGAGCTGTCGTCAGAGGACCTGCGGGTGACGCAGGAGCGTTACCGGCTCGGCCTGGCGACGATCCTCGACCTGCAGAGCTCGCAGATCACCCTGCTGGAGGCAGAAATCGACCAGATCCGCCGACGCTTCGACTACCAGATCGGACTCGCCCGACTCGAGGCCCTGCTCGGCGCCGACCTGCG
>JBDGUZ010000132.1:0-6783 GCA_039585915.1 Gemmatimonadota bacterium | reverse complement strand
GGAACGTGGCGGATCGAGAAGATCGAAGGCCAGGGATTCCTGTACGCAGGCGAGCGGATCGCCCGCTGGATCGCTCTCGTGCCGCGAGAGATCTCGAGCGGTATCGAGCTGGAATTCCCGGGAACGCAGTACAGTCGCGGCAGCGACCACAGCAGTTTCGTGTGCGCCGGCGCTCCGGGATTTCGCCTGCAGTCACCATACGACGAGTACAGGCAGTACACCTGGCACACGGAGCGCGACACCTACGACAAGATCGTGTTCGACGACCTGGAGCAGAACGCCGTTCTTGCGGCGATTCTGGCCTATGCGGCTTCGGAGGATCCGGTCCGGACGCCGCGCGATCGAGCCCTGCTTCCGATCAGCGAGCGGACCAGTGAGGCAGGCACATGGCCAGAGTGCCGGCCGGCGATGCGGAGACCCCCGGAGCTGGAGTAGCCCCGGGAGCCGATCAGTCTCGGACCCGGCTCTGCTCAGGCGTCGTCTTCGTCGGAGCTCTCGTTCGCCCCCTCGACGACCCCGAACCGGGCGCCGGTGCTCACGAGCAGTCGCTCTACGGGAGTCATTTCCACGCGCTGCTGCATGATGTCGCGGGCGAGCGCCGGTTCATCCGTAATGATCCCATCCACACCGAGGCTCATCATCGCTGACATCTGCGCCGGGTGATTCACGGTCCACACCAGGACATCCTTGCCGCTGCCGTGAGCCCGCCGCACGAAGCCGTGGGTCGCGTTCTTGGCGTTCACGGCCAGGAAGTCGGCATCCAGCCGCGTGAGGTCCCCGATCGACACGGCAGCCAGCAGTCCGATGGTCCAGTCGGGCCGCAGGGCTTTCAGCTTCTCCACCGTCGGGCGATCGAGGGACATCAGGACGACCTGGTCCACCAGGCCCATACGCTCGACGATTTCGATCACTCTTTCCTCGAGCTGCTGACCGTGTCCGTAGGTCTTGAGCTCGATGTTGACCTGGACCCGGTCGCCCGTGACCCG
This sequence comes from Gemmatimonadota bacterium, assembly GCA_039585915.1. Taxonomy (GTDB): domain Bacteria; phylum Gemmatimonadota; class Gemmatimonadetes; order Palauibacterales; family Palauibacteraceae; genus Carthagonibacter. Next base: position 5,797 of record JBDGUZ010000132.1, on the reverse strand, counting down.
CAGCAACTCCTCCAGCGACGCGACGCGCTCTGCCTCGAATTCCGTCCCGAACCACGCTCCGTTCGGGATCTGTGACACGCTGGCCCACGGGATCTCCCAGATCTTCCGGGGATCCCGTCCGACTCGCATGAAGTCCGCGTCGTGGTGCACGACGACGACACCGTCCGACGTCTCCTGAACGTCGATCTCGACCCAGTCGGCACTGTCGGCAATCGCCGCCCGAACGGCGGCGAGAGTGTTCTCCGGCGCTCGACCGGAAGCGCCGCGGTGGGCCGTGATCTCAATGTTGTCCTCGACGTTGACGCCACCGAGCATCCGGACACCCATGAACAGGACGACGGCGGGAATGCCGATCGCGAGCACGATCCAGACCCAGCCGGGCACGGCCAGCGTGGCGCGGGCCCCGAGCGTGCCCGGTTCCGCCGCGACTTCCGTCGGCAGAATCCACGGCTCGGCCCAGGCTCGATCCAGCTCGAAGATGCTCAGGGCCAGCACGATGCTGGAGAACACCGACACGACCAGGTTTCCAATGCCGCCGATCGCGGAGGCGAACGCGATTCCGGTCGCCATCCGCGCCAGGTTCTCGCTCCCCTCCGGGATCAGCAGGCGCCCGATCCATGCAGACACGCCAGTAACCAGGGTGGCCAGACCGAAGGTCACGGCGGCCCAGATGACGAACAACAGCAGCGCTCGGAGTTCTCTCCCCTCCGTCGCCTTCGCGCTGGCGGTCAGCGCGCCAGCCGGTGAAGCGCCCCCGAACAGCATGCGCGGCAGCGCGATCGACCAGCTCAGCAGACGCCGGCCCACGAACCAGGCGAGCCCGAGCAGAGAGATCCCGATCAGGGTCGCGGCGATCCAGAATTTCGGCGGTTTCTCGGCTAGGTAGAAGTTGATGTCATGGTCCGTGAGCATGACCAGGTAGACGGCTCCAGCGACGACCAGCCAAGGTGCAGCATCGATCAGCAGTCGGATCATCCCCCGCAGCGCGAGTTCGAAGATTCCGAACAGCCGGTTCATTGCGTGGCGGATCCCGGCCAGCCACGAAACGGCTCGGTCCTCGTCGATGCCTGCCGCCACGGTCATGATTGCAGTGTGTCCGAACAGCCCGGCGAGGATCGAGCCGGCCGCCACGAACAGAACCGTGGCGAGCCCGAGTGGTGACAGTACGAACCACAGGATGTCCTGGTCGGTGATCGCTCCACCGCCCGCGCGGCCAAGTGCCCCGCGAGCGACGAACGCCACCGCGGGCGTAAGCAGCAATGTCGCTGCCACGCGCGTCGCGAGGTCGGCGGCAACGAACTGAGGCCAGACGCGGCGGAAAGATCCAAGGCCGCCAAAGAACGTGGCGACTACGCTCCTGTCGGGGCGTTGAGACGAATCGGTCTCCATTCCTGATCTCTCCTGGTGCTGGGCACGTCGCAGCGGAAGGGATACGACCTGAGGAACGATACGCCCGGAGGATCTCGGGGCAAAGACTTCCGAACATCGCCACAGGCGAATGCCGGACTATTCCTAGCCTTCTGGTCCGAAATCGGCCTGCGCTCCAGCGGCCCGAGGCGGTCCCGGGGATTGCGGCTGGACTGACCTAACTCGTGGTACCGTATCTGGGTTCGGGGCGGTCTCGAACCGACCGCCCCGAACCCGACCGCTGCTACTTCAACGCCGGCTGGTAGTCCGTCCCGTAAATCTCGTTGACCTCGTCATAGATCGGTTGCACGATCTCCGGCCAGGCAAGGACGCCGGACAGCGTGAAGTCGGAGAACGGGACCACGTCCGTGAAGTCGGGCGATATCTTCTCCTTCAGCGGCGGACTGGGCCAAATCTCTTCGTCGATCGCCGACATGCGAACCGTGATGTCATCCTTCGTCACGTTCCACACCATGTAGTCCACGGCCAGGCTCAGCGGCCCGTCGTAGGTCTTGCGAACCCGCTTCCGTACCTCCGGCTCGGTGTCGAAGTCGTTGTAGAAATGGTAGCCCACCGCCAGCCGCGGCTGGACGAGCGACATCACCTTGCCGAACTGCTCGGGTGAAGTGTGGCCCTGCGTTCCCACGGTCAGCGCTTCCAGGGGACTGAACCCCTGCTTGGTCACGAGAAGCGTGGATGGCAGGAAACACTCATGGATCGCAATGTCCGCACCCTTGGAGTGCTCGACGTACCACTGGTTGGGCACCGTATCGCTGCCGTAGACGAACGTGAGCCCGTTCCACTCGAGAATGAAGCTCACCGCGCCATCGAGACCGTGCACGGCCGGAATGCTGCGTACGACCACGCCGTTCTCGTTGAAGATGACCTCGTTGACGCCGTCGAAGGCGAACTCGTTGACTTCGAGCACGCCACCGCGGAAGTCGATGACGCCCGAGCGTGTCCCGATGTCCCAGGCGTACATCTGCTCCATCAGGTCCATGGCGTGCGCGGTTCCGAGCTCGGGCGTGCCCCCGCTCGGGCCCCAGATCCGCAGCGGCGTGAGTCGGTTCATCACTGTGCCGCCAAGCCAGAATGAGGGAAGGTCGCCCATGTGGTCGACGTGCAAGTGGCCGATGAAGACCTTGTCGATGAAGTCATAGGGGATCTTTTGTGCCGCAAGACGCTCGTGGCAGCCACTTCCGAGATCGAACAGGAACTTGTCCCCGTTTCCCAGCTCGACCAGGAAGCACGCCGCGGCTTGCTTGGGTCGGACGCTGGGCATGCCCGTGCCCAGTGCGACCACCCTCATCTCGTCCGGAGCGACGGTCTCGGTACCCGGGTAATAGACGTCGAGCTCGGGCACGCCCTGCGCGAGCGACGTGCTGGTCGGGGCCGCGGTCACCTGTGAGTCCGGGGCGAGCGTCAGGGCAACCACGAGTCCCACGGTTGCGGCAATTCCTGCGACAAAGGCGAGCATCGTCTTCGGTTTCATCGACTCCGTTCCCTCTCTCTTCAGATGGTAACCATTGGCCACCGCGATCCATTCTTTGCACGGACCCTCCAGGCGGGCAGCAACCTGAGCCCGCTCGGCCGACTCGCGCTTCCGTCTTGCATGTGAGTGCGAATTATACGCCCGGAGGGACTCGAACCCCCAGCCTTCTGGTCCGAAGCCAGACGCTCTATCCAATTGAGCTACGGGCGCGCATATCGGTGCTCTGGACCGCTCGGAAGGCTATCGCGATGTATCGGCTCGCACAACTTCGGAGGCGCGAAACAGTGACGGAGTCCTTCCCATAGCATACTGTACCGGAGATCCGAAACCTCGTCACCAGGAGAGCTACATGCCAACCGCTATTGCAGAGATGGTCGCTGCCCTGCTGATGGTCTTCCTCATCGGGACCTTCGTCCTCCTGTTCCCGCTCAGTCGTCGGCTGGGGAAGGTGATGGAGGAATGGATCCAGCTCAGACACGATGCATCGCCCGACCGGGGCCGGCTCGAGCGGATCGAAGACGGCCTGCGGCTGCTCCATGGGGAGGTCGAGTCCATGGATCAGCGAATGTCGCTGATCGGGGAGCGGCAGGACTTCCTGGAGTCGCTCACGGAGCCGCGCAAGAAGGATGCGCTCTCGACCCCACCGGCTGACGACGTCTGACGACCCTGGAGACGATCCGGCTTTCTCCCGTGCGTGCGATCTCCGCCTGGCTGCTCGTTTCCGGGGCGCTCGGCCTGGTGTTCGTCCTGGTGCCAGGCATCGACCTTGCATTTTCGGGCCTGTTCTACGAGGCCGGCGCCGGGTTCACCCAGAACGGCGCACCGTGGGAACGCCTGCTGTACGAATCGATCGACTGGATCGTAGGCGCCGCCGTGGTCGGTTCGGTCGGTGTGTTGCTCGTCGGCGCTTTCAGGAAAGGACCGTTTGGGCGGCAGGGCCGTGTCGCAGCCCTGCTGCTGCTCGTGCTGGCGCTCGGACCCGGGCTGGTCGTGAATGGAATCCTGAAGGAGTATTGGGGGCGGGCCCGGCCACGGGATGTGACGGAATTCGGCGGCGAACGGCACTTCACGCCGGCGTTCGTGATCTCCGATCAGTGCGAGCGGAACTGCTCGTTCACGGCCGGACACCCCTCGGCCGGATTCGCGCTCGCGGCGCTGGGTTACGCGTACGTCTCCCGGCGGCGGCGGTGGTCGGTAATCGCCGCGGCGACGGGATTCGGACTCCTGGTGGGCCTCGCGCGGGTGGCCGCCGGAGGGCACTTCCTGAGCGACGTGCTGTTCTCAGGCATCATCGTGATCGGTCTGACGATCCTCCTCGGCAACCGCTGGATCGGCCGACCCGACGAGCCATGATCTCACTCGTAGGCGGGCAGCCCGGTGATCGTGTGACCGAGAATCAGTCCATGAATGTCGTGCGTTCCCTCGTACGTGTAGACCGACTCGAGATTCGCCATGTGACGCATCGACTGGTATTCGACGAGGATCCCGTTCGCGCCGAGCAGGCGCCGCGCCTCGCGCGCCGACTCGCAGGCGATGTCCACGTTGTTCCGCTTGGCCAGCGAAACCTGGCTGGCGGTGTACGTCCCGGCGTCTTTCAGCCGCCCGAGTTGTAGCGTCAGCAGTTGCGCCTTGGTGATTTCCGTCAGCATCTCCGCCAGCCGGACCTGCTGAATCTGCGTCGCCGCGATCGGCTTGCCGGCGAACTGCACCCGGTTCTTCGCGTAATCCCGCGCCTCGATGTAACAGGCCATGGCGGCTCCGATCGCGCCCCACGCGATCCCGTAGCGGGCCTGCGTGAGGCACATCAGGGGGCTCCGGAGCCCGCCCGACTCGGGCAGCAGGTTCGCATCAGGCACGCGCACGTCCTGCAGAACCAGTTCGCTCGTGTCCGAGGCGAGAAGTGACAGCTTCCCTTCCTGGTCCTTCGCCGAGAACCCGTCCCGGTCCGTCTCCACGATGAACCCGCGAATCGCCTTCGAGTCGTCGATGTCGCCCGTCTTGGCCCAGATGATCGCGATATCCGCCATCGAGCCGTTGGTGATCCACATCTTGGATCCGTTCAGCACCCACTCGTCGCCGTCCTTCACGGCGCGGGTCAGCATTCCGCCCGGGTTCGAGCCGAAGTCGGGTTCCGTCAATCCGAAGCAGCCGATCTTCTCGCCCGTCGCCAGCAGTGGAAGCCAGTGCTTCCGCTGCACTTCCGATCCAAATGCGAAGATCGGGTACATGACGAGTGCGCCTTGTACGGAAGCGAACGACCGCAGTCCGGAGTCTCCGCGCTCCAGCTCCTGATTGATCAGCCCGTACGCCACGTTGTTCAGACCGGCGCACCCGTACTCCTCGGGCAGGTTCGCCCCGAAGAACCCCAGCTCTCCCATCTTCGGGATGAGCTCCATCGGGAACGTATGCGCCATGTAATGCTCGTTGATCACGGGCATCAGCTCGGCATCCACCCACTCCCGCACCATGTCCCGCACGGCCCGCTCCTCCTCGGAGAGGAGCCCGTCCATATCGTAGAAATCCACGCCCTCGAAGCTCATGTCAGAACCTGTATCCAAGAGTGAGCCCGGCGACGAGCGTCCAGTCCTCGCCCACGAGATCGAAGTTGACGTTCGGAATGATGCTGAACTGTCCGGCGTGAAACGGCCATCCCACACCCATACGGATCAACATATCGACCTCGGTCTCGGTTGCATCTTCCGTGGAGTGCTCGTCCGCGATTTCCTCCGCGGTCGTGAAGTGCTCGATCTCCTCGCCCCCGTCCAGATCCTCCTCGAGCAACTGCTCGTCGACCCTGGCCACCTCGAGACCGGGCCCCAGATAAAGAAGCAGCGGCCGAGCCCATCCCTCGAACGGCTGATGGGTGAGAACAAGGAACGTGATCCAGTCCCTCTCGAT
>JBDGUZ010000131.1:0-6788 GCA_039585915.1 Gemmatimonadota bacterium | reverse complement strand
CGGCCGTCGATCCGGCCGGTCCAGTCCAGTGAGGCCTGGATCAGCTCGGCGTTCAGCCGCAGCCGCTTCCATCCGGTGCTTCTCGTGAATCGACCTCATCCGGGCATCGACATCTCGGCCGCTGCTGGAACGCCGATTCTCGCGACAGGCAAGGGCCTGGTGATTTCCGCCGGTAACCGGTCGGGCTACGGCAAGACCGTCGAGATCGATCACGGACACGGGTTCAGGACTCTGTATGCCCATGCCGGCGCGCTGAACGTCAAGAAGGGACAGCGGGTGGACAGGGGCGACGTCCTCGGCGAAGTCGGCAGAACCGGGCTCGCGACGGCTCCTCACCTGCACTACGAGGTCCTGCAGAATGACCGGCAGGTAAACCCGAGCACTTACATGATCGACGACCGGGTGCACTGACGGGCGCAAGGAACGACCGTCCTGCTCTTGTGACTCGCGGGGACCGCTCGAAGCGGTCCCCGCGTTCGTTTGTTCGGGCTCGACATTGAATCCCTTTCGGATCTCCGGTAAATTGCCGGTTCGTGCCGAGGCCTGTCCCTGGCTCACTCAACATGGAGACGAACGGATGCGCGTTCAGCGATTCAGCCCTGCCCTGCTGATCGGGACGGCCCTGACCCTCGCCGGCTGCGGCGGGTCCCCGGTGACCATCGAGGTCGTGGGGGACGGACCTGCCGGTCCCGTCCCCCAAGCCAACACTGAAGTCCGGTTATTCCCGTTCGACAGAGACTCGGTGTTCGACATTTTGGATTCGCAGGCATCGACACCGAAGCCGGAGGTGTCCGCGGACATGGTGGCGACGTTCGAGGAGATCGGCGTCCTCCAGGAACAGTGGCGCACGAAGGAGCGGGAGTGGTCGGAGGGACGGGACCAGCTACAGACCCTGTCTGACGAACTGCAGGGCCTCGATCGCCGGTCGCGAGACTACATGCAGAGGTACGAGCAGTTCGGAGAACTCGAGCAGCAAGTGAACCGGCTCGAGTCCGAGAAGGTGACGTTGTTCGAGCAGTTCACCGGCTTGCAGGAATCCGTCGCGGCGCGCGTGGATTCGTTCAAGATCGCGCGTGACAGCTGGGAAGAGAGCACCTACGCGGACTACTTCGACATCGAGCAGGAGATCCTCAAGGCCGCGAAGGCCGAGGTGCTTGCCGACACGACCGGTGCGGATGGCACCGTGACGATGAGCATTCCTTCGGGCGACTGGTGGGTCGTCAGCCGGGTGCCAACCGCGCGCGGTGAGCTCTACTGGAACGTCAGGATCGATCCCGCCGAGATCGAGACGCTTCGCCTCACCGTCGAGAACGGCGAGGATCGCGTCCGTCTCTGATACGGGTTCAACCGGCCGGGACATGCCAGAGCGCGTGTCCCGGCTTCGCTTCGGGGAGCCCGTGACATGACAAGAGACACCTCCTCGGCCGGGGAAGACCGGACCCTTCGACTCGAAATCGGACCGGACCGCGTCGGCCACATCGTGTTCGACCGTCCGGACTCCCCCGTCAACCTCCTCTCCGCGGCCGTATTGCGTCGAATCGATGCTCTGGTCGCAGAGCTCGAATCCAGAATCGCCAACGGTCAGCTCGTCGCTCTCACGCTGGAAAGCGCGAAGCAGGGGAGCTTCATCGCGGGAGCCGATGTCGGCGAAATCGGCGAGGTCCAAACCGCCGAGCAGGGACGCGCGGCGAGCACCGGGGGTCAGCGGATATTCCGCCGCCTGGAGCGACTCCGGGTACCGACGATCTCCTGCATCGATGGTACCTGCTTGGGGGGCGGAACGGAGATCTCCCTGCACTGCGACTATCGGGTGGCCTCCGAAAGCAATTCCACCAGGATCGGACTGCCGGAAGTCCGGCTCGGGATTCTTCCGGGATTCGGCGGATGTGTGAAGCTCCCGAAGATCGTCGGTGTGCAGCGGGCCCTGGATCTCATTCTGTCGGGGAAGCCTGTTCCAGCGGCCCGGGCGGGACGGATAGGACTCGTCGATCGCGTGATACCGCACCACGCATGGGAGCGCGGGATCCGCGCTTTCGTGTCCGATGTCCTGGCGAACGAGGTGCCGAAGGCCGAGCCCCGCCTGTCGTTCCAGGGAAAGCTGCTCGAGCGGAACCCGGTCGGGCGGAAAGTGCTGTTCTCCCTCGCCCGCAAGCGAGTGCTGAGCGAGACGAAGGGTCGGTACCCGGCTCCCCTGAAGGCGATCGACGTACTCGAGCAGACGTATGGCCTGGTCCCGGACGATGCGTATCCGATCGAGGCGGACGCGCTCGGAGAGCTGGTGGTGGGCGACGTCTCGCGGGCCCTGGTCCGTGTGTTCGAGTTATCCCAGGACGCGAAGAGAGCGCTTCCAGGATCCGTCATGGCCACTGCGCGCGACATCCGGCGGGTGGCCGTGATCGGAGCCGGCGTGATGGGTGGAGCGATCGCGGAACTCGTCGCGGCGAACGATATCGGCACGGTGCTCAAGGACATCGACCAGGGTGCGCTCGACGCGGGCCTGCGGCACGCGGCCGACCTGCTGCGCAAGGCGACGCGCGCCAGGGTATTCACGGAGGAGGAGGCAGGGCTCAAGCTCGCGCGGATAGACGGCAGGCTCGACTACGAGGGCTTCGAGGAGGTCGATCTCGCCATCGAAGCGGTTGTGGAGCGAATGGTCGTGAAACAGCAGGTGCTTCGTGACCTGGAGGGCGTTCTCGACTCCGAGGCCGTGCTCGCGACCAATACCTCATCGCTGTCGGTCACCACGATGGCCTCCGGTCTCGATCGACCGGAACGAGTCGTCGGACTGCACTTCTTTAACCCCGTTCACAAGATGCCGCTCGTAGAGGTGATACGGGGGGAGCGGACCGGGGACGCTGCGCTCGCCACGGCTTACCAGTTCGCGCTCGGGCTCGGAAAGACACCGGTCGTAGTGGCGGATCGGCCGGGGTTCCTGGTCAACCGGCTACTGGGTCCTTATCTCAACGAGGCGGGGTACCTGCTCGACGAGGGAGTGCCGGTCGAGAAGATCGATGATGCGTTGCTGGAGTTCGGGATGCCGATGGGACCCTGCCGGCTGCTCGACGAGATAGGATTCGACGTGGCCCTGCACGCGGGCCGGGAGATGGCCGCGGCTCTCGGCAGCCGGCTGTCGCCGCCGGGCGTCATGGAACGGATGATCGAGGACGGCAGACTCGGGCGGAAGAACGGCCGCGGATTCTACCTGTACGAGAACGGCAAGTCCACGGGAGTCGATCCGACGCTGGACTCGCTGTTTCCCTCTACCACCGGCGGACCTGCGAACGACGAGATTCGTTCCCGGTGCCTGTGGCTGATGGTGAACGAGGCCGCGTGGGCGCTCGAGGAGGGCGTGGTCGATACGGCCGATCAGGTCGACCTGGCGATGATCATGGGCACGGGATTCCCGCCGTTTCGAGGTGGGCTTCTGCGCTGGGCGGACTTCGAGGGCCTGAGGCGGATACTGGATGGGCTCCTGCGGTTCGAGGACACGTTTGGACCACGCTTTGCGCCGGCTCCGCTGTTGAAGGAGCTCGCGGAGCGAGACGGGATATTCACAAATCCTACCTAGACGCCTGCGGTTCGGTTCACTCTCCGCGCACGACGTGCCGGCGCCCGGCCCTGCAGGCGAAACGCCGGAGATCGAGATCGTCTACCGGCGTCTTCCCGACGACGTCAAGACGTTTCGCCAGGAACTTCTCCACGACGGGCCGAACTGCAAGTTCTCGCTGCTCATTCAACCCGAGGACGGCGAGCCGTTGAACGTAGGGGAGATTCAGCTCGAGCCCGGAGGAGCGATTCTCTGGTACCTGTTCCCGGACCGGTCGTACGAGGTCGGAGGTGTGTACGACCCGCACGGCCGCCTTCTCGGCTGGTACACGAACCTGCTCAGGCTGCCCGAGATCAGTGAAGGACGGTGGGAGCTGACCGACCTGTTTCTCGATGTGTGGCAACCGCCGGACGGACCGGCCCAGCTGCTCGACGAGGAAGACCTGGCCGCCGCGCTCGAGACCGGGGCGATCTCCCGCGAAGAAGCGAGGCAGGTGGAAGCGGAAGCCGCGGCGGTGCTCCGGGCGGCGCACGCGGGCCGCTGGCCCCCGACGATCGTGCACCGATACCCGCTCGAAGCGGTGGGCTCTCTCCGGCTTCGCAGGGATGCGCCGGCGACCTGGGCCGCGAATCTCGTGATCAACCGGCTGATCGGGTTCGGAATGTACCTGTTCGGAGCGATTTCGCTGACATCGCTGCTTTTCGCCGCGTTCACCAACGCGTTCGGCGGACCCGGACCGGCGTTGACCGCGTGGAAGACGGTGATCGGGCTGGAGGCGGGGATCCTGTTCCTGTTCGCGGCGGTCGGGCGTCTTCCGGCCACCCGACGCCCGCGGCCCGAAGAATCGCTCGACGAGCGCATTCTGTTCATCGGAAGCGTCGTCACGGCGCTTGCCGTGTTTCTCTACCCGGACGGCCGACTGTGGCGAAGCGCCCTGATCGCCATCTACTCGATCCTCGCCCTGTTCCTGGCGATCTTCGCCGTGGCGCGGCTGCGCTGGGAGCGGCGGTTCCCGGTTCTCGCGTTCGCGGGGATCCTGGTGTGCATGTTCGCGCTGGCGGTGCTTCTGCTCTGATCCGGCCTTCGAGTCTGATCAGATCGGTCGAGTTCTTCCCCTGGCCACCGCGATGAGATCATCGACCACGCGCGAGTCGGTGCGACTGGTTGGTTTATCTGCTGCGATCACCTCTCCTGGCTGGATGTAATTGTACCGATCGACGATTCCCCGACAAATCCGTGCGCCAGGCCCGATCCGGCAGTGGTCCATGACGATCGAGTCGACGATCTCGGCCCCCTTCTCCACCCAGACGTCACGACCGATCACCGACCGGACGATGCGCGTTTCGTCCACGACGGTCCCGACCCCGAGGCTGCTGTCTTCGATCTGGCCGGACAACACGCGCGGGCTCGCACGGTTGTAGGACTGGGAGTGGATCGGCCACATCCGGTTGTTGAGATCGAATCGCGGCTGCTTGCCGAGCAGGTCCATGTGGGCGGACCAGTACGCGGGCAGCGTTCCCACGTCCCGCCAGTACCCGACTTCCTCGTACGGCTTGATGCCCGGCACCCGGTTCCGGTGGAAGTCGTAAGCGTACACCCCGTAATCGGGGTCACTTACCATGCGGGGAACGATCGTCTTGCCGAAATCGGGCTCCAAACCTTCCTGTGAGACCTCCCTGAGCACGTTGATCAGCGCTCGGGGCTCGAAGATGTAGTTCCCCATCGAGGCGTAGGAGTATCCCGCCCGATCCGGCATCTCGGGTGGAGCGTCCGACTTCTCTAGCCAGTCCACGATCCGATCGTCCGGTGTGGCCTCCGCGACGCCGAATTCGGTCGCGTCGACCGAGGGCACCGGGAGCATGGCAATGCTCAGGTCCGCCTCTTTTTTCCGGTGGAAGCGCACCATGTGACCGATGTCCATCCGATAGATGTGATCGGCTCCGAACACCGCGATCAGGTCCGGTCGGAAATCGTGGATCAGGTTGAAATTCTGGAACACGGCGTCGGCGGTCCCCTGGTACCATTCCTTTCCCAACCGCATCTGAGGGGGCACGACCGTGAGGAAATCGTCCGGGTGAGGCGTGCTCAGGCGCCAGCCTTCCCGCAGGTGGTGAATCAATGACTGGGATCGATACTGGACGAGAACGAAGGTCGAATAGATGCCGGAGTTGAGCAGGTTCGACAGAACGAAGTCGACGATCCTGTAGCTTCCCCCGAACGGCACGGCCGGCTTGCTTCGCTCCATCGTCAGCGGCGCGAGGCGGCTGCCCTCACCGCCCGCCATGACCAGCCCCAGGACTCGCAGATTCCCTCGCATCGCCCTTTTCCTTCCTGTTGTCTGACCCTATTCGCTCTTGTCTTCCAGCATTCTCTCGTACAGTTCCTCGTACTTCCGTCCGCTCGCCTGCCATGAAAAGTCCGTCTCCATACCCGCCCGGATCACGCTTTCCATGGTCTCCGGCCGGGTGTACAGGTCGAGTGCATCCAGAATCGCACCGGCGAGGGCGTCAGGGTGGAATAGCTCGAACATGATTCCGGTCGCCGATTCGTCAGCGAGCGTCTCCGGTGTTATCGCGATCACGCTGTCGGCCAGGCCCCCGACCCGGTGAACGATCGGAATGGTCCCGTAGCGCTGGCTGATCATCTGGTTCAGGCCACACGGCTCGAACGCCGAGGGCATGAGAAAGAAGTCGGAGCCGGCCTCGACGAGATGGGCCAGTGGCTCCGAGAACGCTACTCTCGAACCGACGTTAGGGTTGTCGCGGTCGAGTTGCTCGATCAACTGCTCGTACCGTGGTTCGCCGTTTCCAAGAAACACGAACTGTGCGTGCCAGGCGCCGAACCGGTGTTCCAGCGCTTCGATCAGCGGGATCCCTTTCTGGTCCACCAGCCGCGACACGAGCCCGAACAGGGGGACGCCAGGCGACTCCGGAAGCCCGAATTCTCGTTGCAGCTCACGCTTCGCCGCGGCTTTCCCGGAGAGGTCCCTCACGTCGTACCGGGTGTCCAGGAAGGCATCATCCGCCGGGTTCCACGCGGCGGTGTCGATTCCGTTCAGTATCCCTTCCACCGGATGAGTGAGTCTCTGGATATTCCCCTCGAGGCCGAATCCAAATTCGGGCGTGGAGATCTCCTCTGCGTATCCCGGGCTCACCGTAGTGACGCGGTCCGCCGTGACCAGTCCGCCCTTCAGCAGGTTGATTCCGCCGTAGTATTCGAGCCGGTCGGGCCGGTACCAGTC
>JBDGUZ010000130.1:0-6823 GCA_039585915.1 Gemmatimonadota bacterium | reverse complement strand
GTCGTGCTCGATGCCAGAAGGGTCTCCGTCCCGTTCACCCGTTTCTTGAGTTCCCACCGGTTCACACCGGCGTACACGAAGCCGAACAGGTACATCGTAGAGACACTCTCATCCATCCGGCCTGTCACGAATACGTATCTCACCTCAAAGTCCGACTCAGTATGGAAGTGCACTCGACTCGCCGTACGGTAGTCCGCTCCCGGCGCTCCACCCGACGCGTAGTAAACGACGTTCGTCCCTGAATAGACTTCGCTCCCGTCCCCGCTGAATTGAGCGTCACCCCCGGAACCCGGATGCCGGGTCCAGGCCGCCCCCGTCTCACCCGTGTGCGATTGCAGGATCGTCCCGCCTGCGTCCTCGAAACTGTCCTCCACGAAGCGCGAGCTGCCGCCGCTCGTCGGCAACGTCGTCTGGCAGACCACGTTCGAGTAATTCGTGGGTGTCGGATCCAGCAGGCCGCGCACCCGGTAGCAGTATTCCGTCTCGGCCGTCAGACCCGTGTCCGTGTGGCTCGTTACATCCGCGCCGACCGTTCCAACCGCCGCGAAGTTCCCACACCCGGCTCCCTCGCACCGCTCGATCTCGAACCCGGTCTCGTCCGAATTGTCCGTCCAGGAAACACGAATGTCGCTGCTCGACAGGGTGACGGCCGCCAGGTTCGTCGGCGGGTCCGTCGACGGAGGAGGCGGAGGAGGCGGCGGCGGTGCGAGGTCGAGTGTCGTCGCCTCGTAGTCCATCAGTGCTGCCCACGCACCGTTGCCACCCGACATTCGCAGCCCGGCTCGTCCCGGGCCCGCGATACTGCCGTCCGTAGCCGAGGCCACCAGCACGCCGTTCACGTACCCCTCGATCAGCGTGCCGTCCATGCGCAGATCGATCAGCGGTGTTTCCCCGCCCGCAGGCAGAGCCGTCGTGCTCGATGCCAGGAGGGTCTCCGTCCCGTTCACCCGTTTCTTGAGTTCCCACCGGTTCACACCGGCGTACACGAAGCCGAACAGGTACATCGTAGAGACACTCTCATCCATCCGGCCTGCCACGAACACGTATCTCACCTCGATGTCCGGCACAGTATGGAAGTGCACTCGACTCGCCGTACGGTAGTCCGCTCCCGGCGCTTCGCCCGACGCGTAGTATGCCGTGTTCGTCCCTGAATAGATTTCGCTCCCGTCCCCGCTGAATTGAGCATTGCCCCCGACACTCGGATGGCGGGTCCAGGTAGCCCCCGTCTCACCCGTGTGCGATTGCAGGGTCGTCCCGCCTGCGTCCTCGAAACTGTCCTCCACGAAGCGCGAGCTGCCGCCGCTCGCCGGCAACGTCGTGTTGCACGCGACGTTCGAGTAGTCCGTGGGTGTCGGATCCAGCAGGCCGCGCACCCGGTAGCAGTACTCCGTCCCGGCCGTCAGGCCCGTGTCCGTGTAGCTCGATACGTCCACGCCGACCGTACCCACAGCCGCGAAGTCCCCACACCCGGCTCCCTCGCACCGCTCGATCTCGAAACCCGTCTCGTCCGAATTGTCCGTCCACGTAAGACCGATCTCGCTCGACGAGCTCGCCGTGGCCGCCAGGTTCGTCGGCGGATCCGTCGACGGTGGGGCCGCGGCGGTCGTGTCGCACGCGACGTTCGAGTAGTCCGTGGGTGTCGGATCCAGCAGGCCGCGCACCCGGTAGCAGTATTCCGTCCCGGCCGTCAGGCCCGTGTCCGTGTGGCTCGTTACGTCCGCGCCGACCGAATCCACCGCCGCGAAGTCCCCGCACCCGGCTCCCTCGCACCGCTCGATCTCGAATCCCGTCTCGTCCGAGTTGTCCGTCCACGTGAGACCGATCTCGCTCGACGAGCTCGCCGTGGCCGCCAGGTTCGTCGGCGGATCCGTCAGAGGAGGAGGAGGGGGAGATGCGGTGGACGCACATTCCGTGACCGAGTATTCGGTGTAGGTGAACCTGTTTCCCCGCTTCTTGAATCCGCGCACCCTGTAACAGTAGGCCGTTCCAGGCGTCAGCAGTGAATCGGCGTACGCGACCACGTTCTTGCTCGTCCGCGTGATCTCGTTGAACCCGGTGCAGCTGACTCCCTCGCACCGCTCGATGGCGAAGCCCGTCTCGTCCGAATTGTCGGACCACCCGAGGGAAACCTCGGTCTCGGAGGATGCGTTTGCAGTCAGATCCGTCGGTCGGTCGTCCGGCGGCGGCTCGGGCGGTGATCCCGACGCGATCGCGCAGTCCACATTGGAAGAGGCCGAATATACGGAATTCCCGCCCCGTCCACTGACAGCCAGCACGCGGTAGCAGTACTCCGTACCGCCCGACAGTCCGGAATCCACGTACGACGTGATGTTCGCCTTGGTCTGGCCCACCCTGGTGAAGTTCGCGCAGCCTGCCCCTTCACAGCGCTGGATCTCGAACCGGGTCTCATCGTTTGAGTTATCGGTCCACGCGAGGGA
Organism: Gemmatimonadota bacterium; assembly: GCA_039585915.1. Lineage (GTDB taxonomy): Bacteria > Gemmatimonadota > Gemmatimonadetes > Palauibacterales > Palauibacteraceae > Carthagonibacter. Next base: position 4,385 of record JBDGUZ010000130.1, on the reverse strand, counting down.
GATCTCGGGGTCGGACGACGCGCTTGCCGAAAGGCCCGTCGGGGCATTCGGGATCATCACCGTCAGCGCCCCTGGATCCGCTCGCTCGCTGTCGATGAACCACAGCACGTCCTGTTCGACGCGTCGGATATTGGGATTGCGCCGAAGTGCGTCCAGAACAGCGGACCTTCCGGCCTCGGGGATGTCCACCGCGAAGCCACTGAGGGCGTGGCTATATGTATTGCGCACGCCGATCCCGTGTGCTGCCGCCAGGCTTCGGGCAGCTCCGGGCGGGTCTGTCACGTCGTCGGAGAACACCACGATGTAACGACCCTCGACGGGTTCCGGCGATTGGCGTTTCGCTGCCTGCGCGTCCGGTTCGGATGGCGCATCCGTCGAATCGGGACCCGTCACCGTGGTCGACTCGTCAAAGCAACCGGCGGTTGCGACCGAGAGGACAAGAAGGAGGGAAAGGAATACACGATCGGCTCGCACGGTACCTCCCGTCTTGGAGCCCTCGAAACGTCGGGCCAAACGTCATCGGGCTGTTCGCGTGCGGCCACCCGCCAGGAATGCCGACCAGCGCCGGATGTATCGAGAAACCCATGCAGGATACTGGCGGATGGCTACAGCATATATTGTGTCTCAATCTACCCGTCGGAGTCAATTGTCGCGCGGTCGCCACAGCCCGTCCGACCTGCATCCCGGGCCACCCCGGATGCAGAAAAGCCCGGCCAATTCGGCCGGGCTTTCCCGTGTCAGTCCTGCTACTGGGTCATCTTCGAGAGTCCGTCCGCGATAGCGGGAGCGAAGCGAGTCTTCAGTCGCGAAGCGACGGCAACTCGCGAAGCCCCGCGTACGCGGCCGGACTCCCCGGACGATGTCCCCTAGTACATGCCTCCCATATCCCCGCCACCCGGCATCGCAGGCATCGGCGTGTCTTCCGGCTGATCCACCACGACCGCTTCCGTGGTGAGCAGCAGGCCGGCGATCGAGGCCGCGTTCTGCAGCGCCGTCCGCGTGACCTTTGTCGGATCGATGACTCCTGACTTCACCAGGTCCTCGTACTCATCTGTCGCGGCGTTGTAGCCGAAGTTCTTGGTGCCCTTCTCGCGCACCCTCTCGACCACGATCGAACCCTCGGCTCCTGCGTTCTGGGCGATCTGCCGGAGCGGCTCCTCGAGCGAGCGCCGTACGATCTGCACGCCGATCATCTCCTCTGAGTCGTCGCGCTTCATCTTGTCGAGTACCTTCTGCGCCGCCAGCAGCGCCACGCCGCCTCCGGGCACGATGCCCTCCTCGACGGCCGCGCGGGTCGCATGCAGCGCGTCCTCGACGCGGGCCTTCTTCTCCTTCATCTCCGTCTCGGTCGCCGCGCCGACGTTGATCACCGCTACGCCGCCGGCCAGCTTCGCCAGCCGCTCCTGCAGCTTCTCTGCATCGTAGTCGGACGTGGTCTTGTCGATCGCGACGCGGATCTCGTTGATCCGACCCTTGATCGCCTTGGTCTCACCGGCGCCGTCGACGATCGTGGTGTCATCCTTGTCGATAACCACGCGCTTCGCCGAGCCGAGATCGGACACGACAGCGTTCTCCAGCTTGAAGCCCAGCTCCTCGCTGATCACCTGTCCGCCCGTCAGGATCGCGATGTCCTGGAGCATCTGCTTGCGCCGGTCACCGAATCCGGGTGCCTTCACGGCGGTGACCTTCAGGGTGCCGCGCAGCTTGTTCACGACCAGCGTCGCGAGCGCCTCACCCTCGATGTCCTCGGCGATGATCACGAGCGGCTTGCCCATCTGGGCGACCTTCTCGAGGACCGGAAGCAGGTCCTTCATCGACGAGATTTTCTTGTCGTGGATCAAGATCATCGGATCGTCGAGCACGGCTTCCATCTTGTCCGGATCCGTAACGAAGTACGGAGACAGATAGCCGCGGTCGAACTGCATGCCGTCGACGGTGTCCAGCGTGGTCTCGAGGCCCTTCGCCTCTTCGACCGTGATCACGCCGTCCTTGCCGACCTTCTCCATCGCGTCGGCGATCAGGTCGCCGATCACGGCGTCGCTGTTGGCCGAGATCGATGCGACCTGGGCGATTTCTTTCTTGCCCGTCGTCTTCACGGCCATGCCGGCCAGGTGGTCGACGACCTCTGCGACGGCAGCGTCGACGCCGCGCTTCAGCGCCATCGGGTTCACGCCCGCGGTAACGCTCTTCAGGCCCTCGGCGTAGATCGCCTGCGCCAGAACCGTGGCCGTCGTGGTACCGTCACCGGCGTTGTCGGACGTCTTGGTCGCGACTTCCTTCACCATCTTCGCGCCGAGATTCTCGATTGGATCTTCGAGCTCGACTTCCTTCGCCACCGTCACGCCGTCCTTGGTGATCGTCGGGCTGCCGAACTTCTTCTCGATGATGACGTTCCGGCCCTTGGGGCCGAGCGTGACCTTGACCGCCGCGGTGAGCTTGTCGACGCCCTTCTTGAGACGCGAGCGCGCCTCGGTGTTGAACTCCAGGTCCTTAGCCATATTCGAATACTCCTCTTAAGTGCGTGGTCCGGGTTGTCTGCGCATACGGTCGGCGGGTATCAGCCGAGCACCGCGAGGACGTCGGATTCCTTTACGATCAGGTAGTCGGAACCATCCACGGTCACCTCGGTCCCGGAGTACTTTCCGTACAGGACCCGGTCACCCGTGCTGATCTCGACCTTGAGCAACTCACCCTTGTCGGTCCTGCGGCCTGGGCCGACCGCGACAACCGTTCCCTGCTGCGGCTTCTCCTTCGCCGTGTCAGGAATGTAGAGGCCACCGCGCATCTCCTCGGTCTCCTCGAGCGGCTCGACGACGATCCGGTCGGCGAGGGGCTTGATTTTCACTTTTGCCATGTTCATTCACTCCTCGAAACGAACCCTGATGTTCTTGCCGGCGATTCGGCTTTGTTAGCACTCTCGGTTTTGGAGTGCTAATCACTCGGGCCAAAAAATACGGGTGCGTCTCTGCCGGTCAAGGCGACGCCTCCCTGCGCGATTGCTAACGCACACGCCGTGCCACGCGAAAACGCCCCCTAACAGCCTGTTTTGGAGCATTTCAGCACCCGTGACCGGTCGGCCCGGCAGTGCCTCTGCCGTTCCGGCGCCCCGCCTGTCAGGCTGGCACACCTCGGCGCGACTGAAACCGGACACTCCCTCGGCCCGTAGGGGAAGGTGAAAGGCGAGATTGCCGGGCGCGCGCCCTTCGTCGGAGGGCCCGCTCGTGAGGTTTCGAAACAGGAGGAAGACATGGCTCGCGCGATCGTAACGCTACTTGTGCTCGGCCTGGTGGGGATGACGGTGCTCAGCCTGCTGTTCGGGGTCCTGATGCCGCTGCTGATAATTGCCATCAAGGTTTCGCTGGTGTTGGTGGTGGGATACTCCATTCTTCGGCTGGTCAGCCCCTCGGATGCCGAGAAGGTTCGCGACAAGCTGAGCTCGATCAAAGAGGTCAGAAAGTAGACGAACGCTAGTCCCCCGCCCCTCCAGGGTCGGGGGAGGCTGGCTCACCCAGTGCATACGCGGCGTCCCTGATCCGATCCGTGGCGCCGCGAAGTCCATCTGCCAGTTCCAGCAGCGCCCGCTCCACGCCCGGCAGGTCTCCGTTGCGCAGCGCCAGGCGCGCTACTGGAAGCGTAAGCGCCGAGTACCCGTTATCGGGGTCCGAGATCACCGTCATGTTCCGGCTCCACTCGCCCGACCCACCGGTTTCGGGGGCGAGTTCCTGGCCCACCTGGCGCAGGGCTTCGTTCACCCGTCGGGTGGACCCCGGATCGATCCCGCCGTGCGCCAGCCGGTCCTCACGCGCTGCCGCGAACGCGCGCGCCTCGGCCTCCATTTCGTCCGCCGCCACCACCGCATCGGCCAGCGCCGCGCGCACACCCTCCCCGGAATCGGCGGTCGGGTCGGGCGCGTCCATCACTCCAGCCGTCGGATCGGCAGCCGCCCCCGCCACGCGCAGGTATTCGCCCACGGTGTCCGACAGGGTTCCAAGCTCCCCGCGCACCCAGGCGGCAAGCGCCGCGTGGTCGAACGGGAGGATGTCGGCGTTCGCCAGCCGGGCCAGCGTCGTGGCCGTCATGCGGGCCGCCGCCGCGTGATACCGGTAGCCGGGATCCCCGAATCGTTCCATCCACGCGGGCGTGTCGTACATCGAGTGGTACACGCCTCCCCGTCCCCCGAATCCGAATCCGGCTGCCGGAATCCCGAGGCGCAGATAGAACCCTTTATGGTCCGAGCCCCCGCCCATGATGCCCACGGGCGGCCGGGTTAATTTTTCGTCGTCGGCCCGAGGTTCATTGACCCGCTCCAGCCAGACGTCGATCAGCGGCCGGCCGGAGCCGGGGTCCGTGACATCTGCCGCCACGGCGCGTACGAGACCCGCCAG
>JBDGUZ010000129.1:0-6854 GCA_039585915.1 Gemmatimonadota bacterium | reverse complement strand
GGCCCCGGACGGGACACCATGCGGAGCGGGCTCGCCTCGCTCCGGCACCGCAACCCGAACATGGATACGCTCATCACCCTCGGAAGCGGGGCAGCCGTGGTCACGGGTCTGTTCGCCGCGGGTCACCGGCTGGGCTTCGGTCCGATGATTATGAACTACGCGGGCGTCGGCGCGATGATCATGGCTATCCATCTCACCGGCCGATTCGTCGAGACGCGGGCCCGCGGCAGGACCTCTGCCGCGATCCAGCAGTTGCTGGCCCTCGAAGCCCGGACTGCCCGGGTTCTCAGGGATGGCGACGAAGTCGAGCTTCCGGTCGCCGAGGTCCGGGTCGGCGATATCATGCTGGTCCGGCCGGGCGAGAAGATCCCGACCGATGGGATCGTGGTCGACGGTGTGAGCGCCGTGGATGAATCGATCGCCACCGGCGAATCCCTCCCGGTAGACAAGTCCACGGGAGATCCGGTGATCGGCGCCACGATCAACCGGCACGGTGTTCTCCGGGTTCGCGCCACGGGCGTTGGAGAGGACACGTTCCTCGCCGGAGTCGTGCGCATGGTCGAGCAGGCCCAGGGCAGCAAGGTCCCGATCCAGGAATTCGCGGACCGGATAACTGCGGTCTTCGTTCCCATCGTCCTCGCTCTGGCCGCGGGGACCCTGCTCGCCTGGCTCCTCGTGCCCGACGTGTTCCAGTCCATCGCCGAGCGGGCGGAGATGTTCCTTCCGTGGGTCCAGCCGGACCTTGGACGCGTGTCCCTAGCTGTGTTTGCCGCGCTCGCGGTGCTGGTCATCGCCTGTCCGTGTGCTCTCGGGCTCGCGACGCCGACCGCTCTGATGGTCGGAACCGGCATGGGTGCCGAGCACGGGGTCCTGATACGTGATGGAGCCGCGATCCAGACACTCGAATCCGCCGATATCATCGTATTCGACAAGACGGGAACGGTAACCCGTGGCGCCCCTGAGTTGACCGAGATCAGGCTCGCCGCCGGAAGGGGGGAACCGGAGCTCCTGCGTTTCGCTGCCGCGCTCGAGGAGGTGTCCGAACACCCGCTTGGCACGGCCGTGGTCACAGCCGCGAAACAGCGTGGGATCCCGCTTCCCGCCGTATCGGACTTCGAAGCGATTCCCGGTCTGGGTGTTGTTGGCCGGGTGGACGACCGGCAGGTGCTCGTGGGCAGCCGGCGGCTTCTTTCCCGGGAGGACATTTCGTTCGACGAGCTCGAGGCAGAGGCAGTAGAGATGGAGTCCAGGGGCCGGACGGTGATGTTCGTGGCGGTGGCCGGACAGGCGGCCGGACTGCTCGCCGTCGCGGACCGGATCAAGGACGACAGTAGCGAAGCGATCCGTCTGCTTCACGAGCTCGGACTCGAGACGGTGATGTTGACCGGAGACAACGAGCGCACAGCAGCCGCGGTCGGGGAAGAGCTGGGAATCGAGGACGTGCGTGCCGGCCTGCTCCCCGGCGACAAGGTCGAGGCGATCCGTGAGATTCAGGCTTCAGGACGAACCGTCGCAATGGTGGGAGACGGGATCAACGACGCGCCTTCACTGATTCGGGCCGACGTCGGAATCGCGATCGGAACCGGAACCGACATCGCGATCGAGTCAGCCGACATGATCGTGGTCCAGGGAAGCCTGATGGGAATCGTGAAGGCCGTGCGCCTGTCACGCGCCACGTTCCGGAAGATCCGCCAGAATCTGTTCTGGGCCTATTTCTACAACACGGTCGCGATCCCGGTGGCAGTCCTCGGACTTCTCCACCCGATCCTCGCGGAGGCAGCGATGGCCGGAAGCTCGATCACCGTGGTGGCAAACGCGAACTCACTCAGGCGGGCCCGGATCGACGTCTGAGCCGACCGGGCGCGGCCCCGACGAGTATCAATTCGCGGCAGTCAGCTCACGCGCACGAGTGGCCTCTGAATCGATCAGCGAACCGTGCATCTCGTATTCCGGAAGTCCGGCGCTGCGCTCCGCGTCGAGCACCGACAGAAACTGCTCGTACACTCCTGCCTGCGCCGCCGGATTCCCGCTCGCTTCGGCCACCCTCGCAGCCAGGACCAGGCCGAGCAGGTGGTTCGGGCGGACGGAGAGGATCATTTCCGATTCCGTCGCCGCGCCGACTTCGTTCTCCTGCACCAGCTCGAGCAGCCCTAGATGGAAGTGGGCGTCGAGGTCGATCTCCGCCGGCGGAACCACGGCGTACGCCTGCACCGCCATGTTGGCGAAGAATTTCGCTCGTTCGATATCCCCACCATCCTCCTCGCGCATGGCTCGCTCGAACAGTCTGTCCGCGGCCTGTCTCGGCGACATTTGTGACAGATCGGCCATCCCGCCGGACGGTGCGCCCGCATTGCCACCCATCGCGGCTCCGGGCTCCGCCTCGGGTAGCCCGCCGGTCATTCCCATGTCTCCGATGCGTGGCGCGGCCTGCCCGCGGATGAAAAATGCGATGGCCACGGCAAACGCTACCAGCGCGAGAGCCGAGAAAAACCATGGCAGGTAAGCCGAAACAGGTTTTGCGGACTTGTGGCCGGTGGGGGTCCCACACTCGGCACAGAACACCGAGTCCTTGTCGAGGCCGGCGCCGCACTTCCCACACTTCGGTCCCGAGATCTTGATCTCCGATCCGCAATTTGCGCAGAACTTTCCGGTCTCGTCGCTACCACACTTCGGACAACGCATCTCCACTCCTGTTCGCTCGCAGAAGCGGGTCCCCCAGGAACCCGCAGGACTTTATCTCACCATCGATCGCGCCGGATCAGGCCCCGAATTTCGTCAGGCGGCCCGCCCGGGCAGCGAGTAGCGGCATCAGCTCGCACCCCCGGATCAGTCCGATCGAGCCCGACCTGCAGGCGGTCTCGCCAAACGAGGGAGAACCCGGCGCACCGCGGCCTGGTCCACCGGCCATGAGGAACGGGACCGGGTGCCACGAATGGCTCCGCATCACGGCCGGTGTCGAATGGTCGCCGGTCACCAGGACTACCTCGGGCCCGGCCTCCAGGATCCCCGGCAGAGCCGCATCGACCTGCTCGATCGTCGCCACCTTCCGGTCGAAGTCGCCGTCTTCTCCAGCCTTGTCCGTGCCCTTCACGTGCAGGAAGAAGAAATCGTACTCGTTCCACGCGGCCACCAGGGCCGGCGAGAGGGAATCCGGCGAGTCCGGTACCTCCACCGCATCCATCCCGACCAGCCTCGCAACGCCCCTGTACATCGGATAGGCCGCGATCGCCACGGAGCGCCAGCCGAATACATCGGGGAATCGAGGCCAGTCCGGCAACTGACCAAACCCGCGTAACAGGCCCATATTCGCCCGGTCGCGCCCTGCCAATACCTCGGGAATCTCCTCCAGCCAGGCCCTGACCAATCGGGCGGCGGGCTCAGAGGCGGCGGCTGTCGTCTCTATACTGAGCGGCTCGAGTCCCGTGCGACCTGGATCGGTATCACCGATCTCGGCAGTCGACGGCTCGTCGGGTCGGACAACGAGCAGGAACCGGTGTTCCTTTACCGGACGGACGATAACCTCCCCTCCGGGGACCTCGATTCCGTCCAGCGCCTCGATCACGGGAATCGCGTCTTCGGTGGAGATCCTGCCCGCCCGGCGATCGACGACCCGTCCAGCGGAGTCGACCGTGCACAGGTTTCCCCTCACGGCCACGTCCCCTGGCCGCAGATCAAATCCGACGCCCAGCGCTTCGAGGATTCCCCGCCCGATCCGGTACACAAGCGGGTCGTATCCGAACAGGGCCAGGTGCCCGGGTCCGCTTCCCGGCGTGACCCCGACCGCCACTGGAACCTGGAGGCCCAGGTCTCCACGAGCTACCAGGACATCGAGGTTCGGGGTGCACGCCGCCTCGAGCTCCGTCGGGCCGCCCGCCTCGCGCGGCAATCCACCCAACCCGTCGAGCACGAGAAGAAGAGCCTTGGAGTCGGCGGGCTGCGCCAACTGTTGAACATCCCGGAGATCCAACCGGTACCTCCATCGGAACGCCCGATCGCGGGCGGAGACTCGACAAACGCGGCCCGGCGGGACCGCTGCTGAGGCCCGCGAACATACTGGCGGAACAGCCCGCACGCGAGCACGAGCCCGGGGGTTCGCCGGGGACCTGATCCCGATGTGTGAGCAACAATCGCGGCCGGTTCCGACCACCCCTCGGGAGTCACATTGTCTCACCTGTGGCCGGTTCTTCCGAAACGGGACAGGGCGTCCCGGAAGGTCCGATCTTCAAAGTGGCAGTAAGGCCTCGGGCCTCGTATCTTCCCGGCCGGATTTCGCGCAGCGCGGTCCGGGGCTTGCACCGAGCAGGCTCCGTTGCACCATGAGCGGTCGAAGCACAGTTGGCCGGCGACTCGATCCGGAGTCGTCGCCGATCCGAGGAGGCGATCAGATGCAAGTCAGGCTTTCGCGCGTACCGGTGTTCACGACGCTGCTCATTGCCCCGTTAATCATCGGCGCGTGCACGAGCGGCGGTCAGTCCTCCGGTATCGCAAGGGGGCCTTCGGATCAAGCCATCGAGGCGAGAGTCGCGGCGCCGCCCGACAGCGTCATCCAGACGGCCTGGGAGACGCTGCGAGCCGATGGAGTCACCCCGCGCTCTTTCCAGCGCACCACGGGTGACACCGCGAACGTCGCGTCGATGGAAAGTGAGTGGATATACATTCCTAACGTCTACCCGACAGCACCCCTGGGGTCGCTGCCGGAATCGGAGAAGTACATCAAGATGCTGTTCTGGGCCCAGCCGTTCCGAGGCGGCACGGTCCTGTACATAGAGCCTATCTACGATCCGACCGATTTGCCAACAGAACCGACTAACTGGGCGAGAACCCGCACGCTGCCGTCGGCGCATCCGGCGTGGCAGTATGTCCAGTATACGGCCGAGCAACTGGCACGTCGGATGGAACAGTAGCCGGGCGCAGGAGGCGGCCATAACCCCCTCGTCCAACACAGGCCCCGCCGTCGAGCTGGTCGGTTTCTCGAAGCGGTTTGGGTGGAATCGTGTTCTGCGCGGCATCGACCTGCGCGTGGATCGCGGGACTACTCTCGCTCTCGTCGGTCCGAACGGCGCCGGCAAGACGACTCTGCTCAAGTGCCTCGCTACCCTGCTGCAGCCATCGGACGGCGAGGGTACAGTCTGCGGTTTCGACCTCCGTAAGGAAGGGAACGCGATCCGTGAGCGGGTCGGTCTCGTTACCGTGCGCGGGTACGTGTACGACGATCTCACGGCCGAGGAAAACCTGCGTTTTTCCGCTCGCATGTCAGGCCTGAGACTCGTACCCGATGAGTATCGGGCAGCTCTCGCGCGGGTCGGCCTCGAGCGGGTGGCGGATCAGCGGGTGCGGACGTTCTCGACCGGAATGAGGAAGCGGGTCGTCCTGGCTCAACTCCGAATCCGCCCCCTCGAGCTGGCACTCCTGGACGAGCCCTATGCGGGACTCGACACGCAGGGAATGGGGTTGGTCGATGAATTCGTCCGGGAATTCCGCGAGGAAGGAACGACAGTGATCATCGCGTCGCACCAGGCCGGAGAGGCGACGCGCGCGGCGGAGCAGACACTGATCCTGAAGGACGGGAAAGTCTCCCCGATGGACCACGACGAAGCCGCGCTTTCCCATCTGTCCGTGCAGAGCCTCGGCGCGGAGGAAGTCTGAATGGACGTTCTCCGTCGGGCCTGGACGATCGTCTGGAAGGACCTGCTGATCGAGGCGCGCACGAAGCAGGCGTTCAATGCGATGGTGTTCTTCGCAGCCCTCGTGCTGTTCATCTTCAGCTTCGCGCTCGGGCCCGACACGCAACTGCTCCAGCAGGTCTCAGGCGGTCTGTTGTGGGTTGGAATCGCATTCACCGGTATCCTGTCTTTGAACCGGACGTACCAGAGCGAGGAAACCAGCGGCGGGATCGAGGGACTCCGGGTGTATCCAGGAGACCCGAGGGCGATCTACCTGGGGAAGCTGTTCGGGAACATCATCATTCTGCTGGCGGTTGAGATGGTCCTGTTTCCCGCCGCGGCAGTCCTGTTTCAGATCCAGCTGCTGCCCCACGCGCTCGAGCTCGCAGGAGTCGCGCTGCTCGGCACGATCGGATTCTCGATCGTTGGCACCTTCTACGCCGCGCTCACCGTCAATCTCAGGGCGCGCGAGGTCATGCTCCCGCTCCTGCTGTTTCCCGCCCTTATTCCGATGCTGCTCGGGGCGGTGAATGCCACGACATTGATCGTCGTCGGAGATCCGATGCTCGACTCCGGGATCTGGATTCGGCTGCTCGTGGCATTCGATGTCATCTTCTTCGTAATCAGTCTCTGGATTTTTCCGATCGCGTTGGAGGAATGATCGTGACTAGTAAATCGGGCCTGGCAAACTTCTTCGGGGTTGCCGCACTGGCGCTGTTCCTGGTCGGGAGCTTCGTCGGGTTGTTCGTGGTGCCGGCGGACGGCATGCAGGGGGACATCCAGCGTCTCATGTACGTACACGTTCCGGCGGCATGGCTCGCCTTCCTGTCGTTTTTCATCGTATTCCTGATGAGCGTTCTGTACCTCATCCAGCGCGACCTGCGCTGGGACCGGGTGGCTCAGAGTTCGGCCGAGATCGGAGTCGTATTCACCGTTCTCACCCTGGCTCTCGGCTCCATGTGGGGGAAGCCCACCTGGGGCGTCTGGTGGACCTGGGATCCTCGGCTGACGACGACGGCGATCATGCTGGCGATCTACGTGGGCTACCTGGCGATCCGGAGTTTCGCCGACGACCCTGACAAGCGGGCCCGCTGGGCGGCGATCGTCGGGATCATCGGATTCGCCAACGTGCCGATCGTCTACCTGTCGGTAATCTGGTGGCGTACACTCCATCAACCGCCGTCGAGCCCG
>JBDGUZ010000128.1:0-6911 GCA_039585915.1 Gemmatimonadota bacterium | reverse complement strand
TGTCGCTGTACAACGATTATCGGCTCGAGCTCGGCGATGTCGGCACGATCTACGCGATCATGCTGGCCATGGCCGGTTCCCTGATGATCAGCTACACGCGTTCCCGGGCAGAGGCGCTCGGCATCAATTGCACGATCGGCCTGATGCAAAGGGCCGAGAGGGTCATACTCATCGGTTTCGCAGCGCTTCTGTTCGGCGAGGATGGCAACGGGATCGTCCTCAAGGTAGTGATCTACATGCTGGCTGTGCTGACGAATCTCACTGTGATTCAGCGGATCTGGTGGGTGTGGAGGAACACCCGGCCCGAGGGGGTCGCGGTTGGAGCGGCTGTCCCGAAGAAGGAAGATTGAACCGAAACCGGCACCGGAGGTCCGCGGGGGTCTCCGGCGTATCAGACATCTCTCGAACGCGGGAATGAGCGAAGCATGAGCAACGAAGGACGGGGCCGGGAAGTCCAGCCGGCGGAAGGGAAGCTCGGCGTGTTGCTGGTCGGTCTTGGGGCCGTTTCCACCACGACCATCGCCGGCGTCGAATCGATGCGCCGCGGACTGGCGAAGCCGATCGGTTCTCTGACCCAGACGGCCACGATTCGGCTCGGCAAACGGACCGATCACCGCGCGCCCCTGATCAAGGACGTGGTCCCGCTCGCGAATCTGTCAGAAATCGTGTTCGGCGCCTGGGATCCGATTCCCGACGATGCTTACGCGTCCGCCCTGAACTGCGGAGTCCTCCGGCCGGAGCACCTGGAGCCGGTGGCGGACTTCCTCAAGTCGGTCAAGCCGATGCCGGCCGTATTCGACAAGGCGTACGTCAAGAAACTGGATGGGACGAACGTCAAGACTGGCGAGAACAAGTTCGATCTCGCCGAGCAACTGCGGGCCGACATACGGAAGTTCAAGGAGGAGAACGGCTGCAATCGACTCACGATGGTGTGGGCGGCATCCACGGAGATCTTCCTGACGCAGGATCCGGTGCACGACACGGTCGAGTCGCTCGAGCAGGCGATGCGGGACAATCATCCGTCGATCGCTCCGTCGATGCTCTATGCCTACGCAGCTCTGCAGGAGGGAGTTCCGTTCGCCAACGGTGCGCCGAACCTCACGGTCGACATCCCGGCGATGGTCGAACTCGCGGCACGAAACAGCGTTCCGATCGCGGGGAAGGACTTCAAGACCGGTCAGACGTTGATCAAGACCATCATCGCGCCGGGTCTCAAGGTGCGAATGCTGGGTTTGAACGGGTGGTTCTCGACCAACATTCTCGGCAACCGGGACGGCGAGGTGCTCGACGACCCCGAGAGCTTCAAGACGAAGGAAGAATCGAAGCTCGGGGCACTCGAGCACATCCTCCAGCCGGAGATGTATCCGGATCTGTACGGTGACATGTACCACAAGGTCCGGATCAACTACTACCCGCCGCGCGGAGACAACAAGGAGGGCTGGGACAACATCGATATCTTCGGCTGGATGGGCTATCCCATGCAGATCAAGATCGACTTCCTGTGCCGGGACTCCATCCTCGCCGCGCCGATCGTACTGGATCTGGCCCTGTTCATGGACCTCGCGTCCCGCACAGGCATGTCCGGAATCCAGGAGTGGCTGTCGTTCTACCTGAAGGCGCCGCAGGTCGCCGAGGGACTCTATCCGGAGCACGATATCTTCATCCAGCATATGAAACTGAAGAACACGATCCGCTGGATCGCCGGGGAAGACCAGATCACGCATCTCGGTGTCGAATACTACGACTGAGGGTCGAACCGGCCTCTTCATCGTCTTCGAGGGAGTCGAAGGGGCCGGCAAGACCACCCACCTGAGGCGGCTGTCGAGCCGGCTGGATCAGCTGGGCGTCGCGCACGTAGTCGTGCGGGAACCAGGCGGGACACCGGCCGGCGAGCGCATCCGCGACATCATTCTCGATCCGAGTTCGGAGTTATTTGCAGAGACTGAACTGCTGCTGCTGCTCGCTGCCCGGGCCGAGTTCGTGCGTCGGGTCGTTCGTCCCGCGCTCGAACGGGGTGAGCTGGTTCTCGGAGATCGGTACGAGCTCTCGACCCTGGCGTACCAGGGAGCCGCGCGCGGGATCGGCATTGATGAGGTCCGTAAGATCAACGCTTTTTCCACGGCTGGTCTCCGGCCCGATGGCACGCTGCTGCTCCGCATCGATCCCGAGTCTGGTCGCGGCAGGAAGACTGATGCCGCCGACCGGATGGAGAGGGAGTCCGTGGCATTCCACAGGGCCGTGGCCGACGCGTACGAGGACCTCGCCGCGACCGAGCCCGACGTGATTACGGTCGATTCGGGGGACTCTGCAGACGTCGTTCATCGTCGGATCTGGAAAGAGCTCTCGGAGCGCTGGCCCGGCCGGTTCCCTCCGGAAGGCGATCGTGCGTGAGGAACCAACTGTTGGTCCGAGAGTTTCAGACAGAGAGCCCGATATCCGTGGGCGGGAAAGCCGACAGGAGGCAGGAGCAGGGATGAGAAGTCGCGGGAAACGTGTCACGACGACGGCAGCACTCGCAGCAGTAGTGCTTGTGAGCGGGGGCTGGGTTCTCCAGGCATCCGGTGTTTCGCCAACGATCGGGCGAGGACTGTTCGAAGTCGTGCGCTCCAACGTGGCGCGCAATTTCGTGGAGCCTGTCGACGGGGACGAGCTGTACGAGATGGCGATCCACGGGCTTCTGCGGGAGATCGGCGATCCTTATGCCGCGTTCATTCAGCCCGATGAGCAACGCAGCGCTCTGCTGACCAATAACTATGGCGGAGTCGGGATGCGGGTACTGGCGGACCGCGATGGCATTATCGTTCTCGACGTTCTCCCGAACAGCCCATCTTCGCGCCTCGATCTGCGAGCAATGGACCTGATCACGGCCGTCGACGGACGTCCGACCGCTGGCTGGGAGCAGGAGGAGGCGATCGACGCGCTGCGTGGTCCGACCGGCGAGGTGGTGAACGTCACTGTGCGCCGCAGCGAGGTGGCGAACCCGCTCGAGTTCTCCATCGTGCGTGGCGAGGTCCACATCGCAGCGGTGGAGTCGCTGCTGCTCGATGGCGACGTCGGGTATTCGAGGCTCGCGACGTTCAGCCAGGCTTCACGGCATGAGCTCGAGGCCGCGGTGAGCGATCTGCTCGCGTCGGGCGCTACCTCTCTCATTCTCGATTTTCGCTGGAATCAGGGGGGGATTCTGCGCGAGGCAGTCGAGATCTCGGATCTATTCCTGGATCAGGGCGCGGCGGTAGTTGATACCCGGGCGCGCGATCCCCGGGACAGCCAGAGCTTTTCGGCTCCAGGCGTCGACAGGTATCCGGGACTTCCCGTAATCGTCCTGGTCAACGGCTGGTCGGCGAGCGCTTCCGAGATCGTAGCGGGGGCGCTACAGGACCACGACCGCGCCGTGGTCCTCGGCACGCGTACGTTCGGTAAAGGTGTAATGCAGAGCGTGTTCCAGCTGCAGGGAGGCAATTACCTCAGGCTCACGACCGGGACCTGGTTCACTCCGAGCGGGCGCTCGATTCACCGCAAGCGCGACGATGAGCAGTCGCACGGCTTCGGACTCGGGTCGAATGAATTCGATGCCGCGGTTGCCGAGGCGGTTCAGTCGGGCGAGGCCATGGGAATTCCGATGGAGCCGGTTCCGTTCGAGAGCGACAGCGTGGAGCGCCAGGTATTTCATACGGATGCGGGACGGGCGGTGTACGGAGGTGGCGGGATCGTACCAGACGTGATCGTCCACGCGGACACGAGCACTCTGAGCGAGCGCGAGTTGAGCGAACGCCTCCGGGAGGCCGAAGTTCGGCTTCCTGACCTGGCCCTGCGTTTTTCCGCTCGCCTGGCCCTGGCGGGTGAGTTGCCCGCTGACCCAACAGCCGTCACGCCGGACGTTCGCAGTGAATTCGACCGATTCGTGGTCGTCGAGACCGATGGGGCGATCGACTCGGATGACCTGAACCTGGCACGCGACCCTGTCGACGGCCTGCTGGCAAGAGAGATGGCGAGAGTCTCAGCAGGCGAGATCGCGAGTCTGCGAGTCGCCATCGATCGAAGCTCCGAAGTCAGGGAGGCGAGACGGCTGCTCGCTGAGGCACGGACCCCCGAAGCCCTGCTGGCCCTCGCGGCGGATATGAGCCAGTTCACCGGAGTGGAGGGAGAGGGCCGATGAGTCGAGCACGTTCCTGGGTACCGGCGGTAGTCGTTTCCGTGCTGGCAATCGCGCTAGGTGGCTGGTTGCTACAGCAGGGGGCGGCGGCGCAGGAGGCGCGTTCTCATAACGCGCAGCTGCTGGATGAGGTCCAGCGCTTGGTCGCTGAGCGCTATGTCGATCCGATCGAGTCCTCCGAGCTGTACCGCATGGCGATCGACGGGATGCTGTACGAGCTCGGAGATCCATACTCGGTGTTCATTGATGCGGAGAAGGCCGAAGACCTCGAGATCACGACGACCGGGAATTATGGCGGTCTCGGGATTCGAATTCAGCAGGTCGGAGACTGGATCACGGTAATGGGAATCCTCCCCGGGACTCCGGCCGAGCGCGAAGGACTGATGACCGGAGACTGGATTTTCGAGGTCGAGGGATCCTCCGCCAGGGGCTGGACCGACGAAAAGGCTGTAGAAAACCTGCGCGGACCGAAAGGCGAGCCGGTCGAGCTCGCGGTCATGCGTCCCGGTGTCCCAGAGCCGATTCACCTCACGATCATCCGGGACGAGATCCACGTAGAGCCGGTCATCGCCTACATGCTGGAGACCGGGATCGGGTTCGTCAGGCTGGAGACGTTCAGCAAGAACGCCCGGGCGGAGATCGGCATGGCAATCGACGAATTGACCGAGCTGGGAGCACGCGGACTCGTGCTCGATCTACGTGATAATCCCGGCGGCCTGCTCGATGAAGGAGTCGCGGTCACGGACCTGTTCCTCGAACAGAGCGACGGAATCGTGGAGACACGGTCCCGCGTCGAAGACCAGAACTACACGTTCCGCGCATCGACGGAAGATCTGTTTCCAGGCCTGCCGATCGTCGTCCTGGTGAACAACTACAGTGCGAGCGCGTCGGAAATCGTCGCGGGTGCTCTGCAGGATCATGACAGGGCGCTGATTCTCGGGACCACCACGTTTGGAAAGGGATCGGTCCAGACCCTGTACCAGCTTCCGGAAGGTCACCACCTGAAGCTTACGACCGCCGGTTGGTACACGCCCAGTGGCCGGTCGATCAGCCGGCCGCGAGACATAGACGGCCGACCGACTGACGTCGAAGCTGCGCAGGGTGACGCTGAAGCCGCTGGTGACACGGTCGCAAACCCGGTGGAAGGGGAGTACTGGACCGAGGGAGGGCGGCCGGTGTTCGGCGGCGGTGGCATTACCCCGGACGTCGTGGTGCCGGACTCACTCACCGAGCGAGAACGAGAATTTGCCAAGGCGCTGGGACGGGGATCGTTCTCGCTGAACCAGCTGTCTGTCCGATTCGCGGCGACGTGGAACGCAGATCACGCGAAATTGAGGCCGGACTTCGAGGTTACGCCGGAGATGCGTGACGAGTTCTACCGGATGCTGGTGGAAGAGGATGTAGAGCTGGACCCGGCCCTGTACCGTGATGTGCAGCCTCTGGTCGACCGTTTCCTGGGAGCCCAGCTGGCCAACTCCGCATTTGGCGAGACTGAACGACTTCGCCGATCACAGGCGGGGAATCCGCAGGTCAGGCAAGCCGTGCTGCTTCTGCGCGAGGCGACGACGCCGGAGGAGTTGCTGAACGTTGCGGGTCGCGCCGATACGGGTGCCGGGGAATCTGCGCCGCGTGCCGCGGCTGCCCAGTCGAACTGAGCGGCGTGAACCGGGCAGGGTGAGTCCCTGTTCCTTTCACGATGTCCGGAAACGCGAAACGGGCCCCGTTCAGGGCCCGTTTCACATCCATCACCCGATCTGACGATCGGAGCCTGACGGGAACGCTTTACTCCCTGACGCGCTCCTTGAGGCCCTTCCCGGCGCGGAACGAAACGCTCTTACGCGCGGCAATCGTGATTTCCTGACCGGTCTGCGGATTCCGGCCCTTACGCTCTTTCGTCCTGCGTGTCTTGAACGTTCCGAATCCCGTGACCGTAAAGTCACGGCCGGCGTCCAGTTCGATGGCAATGATCCCCTCGCGCGGCTTGGTGGAGAAGACGGCATCGATGACATCCATGGCCTTCGCCTTGGAGATGTCGGTCTGCTTGGCGAGCTTCTCCGCAAATTCCTGCTTCGTCACGTTCGTCTCCTTTGAGATCGGGATGGAACCGCCGAATCCGTCTAATGGCGCCATTATGTACGATCCTTCCGCGGTTCGCAAGGCATCAACTCTGCGTTTGCGCCGCTGGGACGCGGGAATCCATCCGAAACCGGACCGACAGCCGGTTTGACGCTGCCCGGGCACGGAGGGAGATTGTCGGCCAAACGCACTTCTACCCGGAGATAATGACTGATGACTCGTTTCTTCAACCTCCTGTTGTTCCTTGCCCTTGGCCTGCTGGCAGCGGGTTGCTCGGGCTCGGCCGATGATGGGACCGCGAACCGGGTACCGGAATCCGGCGCCGAGGCCCGCCCGGTGGCCGTTCTCGACGGACCGGCTTCCGGATCTGCGGTCTTCCCCGCGGATCTCGTCGACCGGCTGGGCAGTGAGACCGAGCTTCTGCTGCTTGATGTCCGGACCCCTGAGGAGTTCGCTGCAGGGCACGTCCCGGGTGCCTTGAACATCCCATACGACGAACTTCCATCGAGATTGCACGAGCTGGACGGGCACCAGAGCGAAGAACTCGTCGTGTACTGCCGCACGGGAAGGCGAGCGAAGATCGCGGAGCTGGCTCTGGTGGAGGCCGGATTCCAGAATGTGCGAGACCTCGCTGGACACATGGTGGCGTGGACGGCCGCCAACTATCCGATTTCCGATCCCA
>JBDGUZ010000127.1:0-7230 GCA_039585915.1 Gemmatimonadota bacterium | reverse complement strand
CGCGGCGCGGATTCTGTGGGGAGAAGGGGCCGGATGGCTCGTCGCAGCCGGGGCCGTGATCTCATGCTTTGGAGCGCTGAACGGCTGGATCCTGCTGCAGGGAAGAATCCCGCAGGCGGCTGCCCGGGACGGCCTGTTTCCGGCCTTGTTCGGACGGGTGTCCCGCCATGGCACGCCGGCGGCGGGGCTCATCGTGTCGAGCGTGCTCGTCACGATGATTCTCGCGCTGAACGCCTCCGAGGCGCTGGTGGACCAGTTCACCTTCATCATTCTCCTCGCGACGCTGACCGCGCTGTTTCCCTACGCGTTGTGCTCGCTGAGCGAGTTGATGCTGTACTTCCGTGATCCAGCTTCGTTCGACGGAGAGCGCATGCTCCGCACCGCAGGGATCGCCATCCTCGCGTTCGCGTATTCTCTATGGGCGATCGGTGGCGCGGGAGAGGAAGTTGTGTACTGGGGATTCCTGCTCCTGATGGCCGGCGTTCCCGTGTACGTAGCAATGGCCTGGAGGCGGTCCGGAGCTGACGACTGAGCCGGCGGACGGGCAGGAGATCAAGAGGAGGGATGGGAGGAAGGGGACCGATGCGGACCACGTTGCTGATGCTACTGGGAATCCTGCTGTTCGAGTCTCCGACCGGCTCCTCACTGGCCGCAAGCCCCGCCCTCACCAGGTCGGCAGATTCAGACCCCGAAGTCTCTGTCCTGGTCGATCTGGTCAACCGCAGACGGTCCGACCTCGGCTGCGATGCGCTCACCTGGCACAAAGGCATCGCATCGGTCGCAGCGGCATACAGTCTCGATATGCAGCACCGGGACTTCTACGATCACGTCGACCCGGACGGCGAGTCTCTGATCCATCGGCTGATCCGGGCCGGAATCGCAGTCAACGGAGTGGCTGGAGAAAATCTGGCAATCGGAACCGTCGACGGGACGATCGTATACACCCTGTGGATCGACAGCCCGAAACACCGGGCCAACATCGAAAACTGCGCCTTCACCCACCACGGAGTCGGGCTGGCGGATGGGCGGTGGACGCACGTGTTCGTCCAGCACCCGCTTCATTGAGCCGCGGAAGGCGCGTCCGTCACGGACCGGACTTACTCAGCCGGCCGGCGTCATCCTCGCATCGCATTCTGGGCGGCAGCGAGTCCTCCAGCCACGTCGGCCTTGAAGCCCTGTTCTTCCAGCACCTCGGCCAGCGCCGGTAATAGAGCGAGTACGTTTCCGGGTCGGCAGGAATGCCCCATACAGCCGATGCGGAAGATCCTGCCGGCCAGCGGGCCGAAGCCGCCCGAGATCTCGATCCCGTGTTCCGACAGCAGGGTGCGGATCACGCTGCCCGCGTCCACATCGTCGGGAACGCGCACCGCGTTCAGGCTCGGGAGCCACCAGGAATCCTCCGGAAGCATGCCGAGGCCCATCGCCACCACACCGGCTCTGAGTCCGCCCGCGACCCTTCGGTGCCTCGCCCACCGTTCCTCGAGTCCCTCCTCGGCGACGAGGCGGAGTGCCTCCCGCAGCGCGTACACGTTGGTGATCGGCGCGGTATGGTGGTACGAGCGGTCATCACCCCAGTAGCTCTGGAGCAGGGAGAGGTCCAGGTACCAGCTTCGGACCGGCTCTGTTCGGGACAGGACTCTGGCCATCGCCCGGTCGTTCAGGGTGAGCGGACTCGCGCCGGGAGGACAGGAAAGGCACTTCTGGCCGCCGGAATAGGCGACGTCGATCCCCCACTCATCGACCCGGAGCTCGACTCCACCCAGCGATGTCACGGTGTCCGCGATCACGAGCGCGCCATGCTCGTGCGCGATGCGCGTCAGCTTCGGGACGTCGGGCTGCAGCGCGCCGGTGCTCGTCTCGGCGTGCACGAACGCGAAGATCGCCGGACGGTGCTCGGACAGGACCGAGGTCACGACGTCGAGATCCAGCGGCTCGCCCCACGGAGCGTCGACTCGCACGACGAGTCCGCCGGCGCGTTCCACCATGCTGGCCATGCGATCGCCGAAGTAGCCGTTCGAAGGAACCGCCACCACGTCTCCCGGCTCCACCAGGTTGGAAAACGCAGCCTCCATCGCGGCCGAGCCCGTTCCGCTGACCGGAATCGTCCAGCGGTTCCGCGTGCGGAAGGTGTAGCGCAGCAGGTCCTGTACTTCGTTCATCATCTGAACGAACGCCGGATCGAGATGTCCAATCAGCGTGGTGCTCATCGCCTTCAGCACGCGCGGGTGCACATTGCTCGGCCCCGGTCCCATGAGCAGCCGGTCGGGCGGCTCGAGCGGGCCTACGCTGGGCGGCTCGAACTCTCGCGGGCTATCCACCGATTGCCTGACTCACCCGCCCCTCCGAAACGGAGACACGGACCAGGCCACGAAAATCACCTGCCTCGTATCCCGTGGACTGGTCGTCGGGATAGGCGGTCTCCAGCGCCCGCCGCACCTCCGGGTCCATGTTCTCGGGCTTCCCGTGGCAACTCAGGCACGGCGGTGCGATCGTCAGTGGCCTGTAGTATCGCAGCTCCCCGGACGGAGTCTCCTGCACCCAGTCATCGGGGAGTCTGCCACTCTCGGCCAGCACCGCCTCGAAGTGACGGATCGCTTCGAGTTCTAAAGCATCGGGAGCGTTCTCGGGGTTCCGATGCATCCCGGACACGCGCTTGATCGAGATTCCCTCGCCGAGGCTCTCGGACACACTGTCGGTCAGTGCCAGCGCGCGGCTTGCGCAGAACTCGACCGCCTGGACCGGCCCTCCCTCCTCCATCGAGGTCACCAGGTTGGTCTGCAGGGTCGCCAGCAGCGACTGCGCCGCGGCCGCGCCTTCGGCACGCACGGCGTCCGCCCGTTGCGGAGTGAGCTCGGGCTTGCCCGAGCAGGAGACGAACGCCGCAGCGATTGCCACGGCGGACGTCCAGCGCACGGTGCAGCGGATCATCGGTCCTCCCGTTGGACATGGTCATGACGCGGTACTTGTCTTCTTCCTGTACTTCTTGCAGCCTGCCGGCCGCGGATTCGCTGCCGTTTCCATCCCACGGTGTGGCATCGGTGCGGCGTCCGCAAAACTCAGTCAAATCAGTGTCGCCTGCAACGTCCTTTGCCGCAACGGGTTGGACCGCTGCCGCCGATAACGGACCACGCAATTGCGAGGCACCCTCACACCCGGTGTTCGGATCGGGGTGCTCGACCGGAAACGGTCCGTGAATTGCTCCCTTTCCGGCCGGATAGAGCCGACCACGCCGGTCGGTCCCCAGTCCCCCGATCGACCGAGAGAACATGCGGCCCGGAGACCGAACGAGCGAGCGCGGCTTCACACTGGTCGAGATGCTGATCGTCGTCACGATTCTCAGCCTCGTCTCGCTCATCGCAAACACGTCGTTCCGGAACTTCCGGGAGCGGGCGACTCTCAATCGCGCCGCCCGCGTCATAGCGGCGGACATGGCGCTCACACGGAGCTACGCGATCCGCGAGCGACAGAACGTATCCCTGGTCGCCGATGAAGCGAGCCGGACGTACGCGATCCGGACAGCTGATGGCGACACGCTGGCAGTTCGAACTCTCGATTCGAGCACCGATCTGGCCATCGACTCGCTGAACGTCCTCGCCACGGGGGACTCGATCACTTTCAACTCGCGCGGAATGCTCCTGACCGCGTTCGCGCAGGTCGATGTCGGACGCGCGTCCGGGGATCGACGGGTCCAGGTGAACGGCATCGGCCGGGCACGCATCATACAACCGTAAGGCGGATCGAAATGCGGAAGGCAACGCGGCAGTTGTGGACGCAGGCACGAGCAAACCTCCGGCGCGAAGACGGCTTCGGAATTGTCGAGACGTTGATCGCGTTCACGATCCTCGTCATCGGACTGCTCGCGGTCACCGGTCTCACGCTGGCATCGTCCACGCAGGCACGCATAGCCGACCGGTGGAGCGATATCGCCACGGCCGGACAGCTCACGATCGAGACCGTGCAGTTCAGGGGCTACGATTCTGCGACAAGCGGAACTGACACAGTATCGGTCGGTGGAAGGGACTATCCGGTGACGCTGACGGTGACGAAAGTGTCCAGTCGGGTGCGTGAGGTCGTGGCGGTCGTAGACGGTACGGGCCCCGCGTCCGTGCGCACGTTCACGGCCCGTGTCTACCGGCCGCGGTCGCTCCCGGCGCCGTACGATCCGTCTGGGGCTCTCGGCGGTGGTGGTGGCACGACACCGCCGGACACGACCACGACTCCGCCGGACTCAACCACCGTGCCCCAGGATTCGGTGATCGTGGAGCAGCCGCTTCCTGATTGCGTGGAGGGCGATACGTGCTGAACGTGACCATGGCCCCCCGTCGCCCCCTCCGGGAGCCTGACGAGTCCGGATTCACCCTGATCGAGGCGCTGATTGCGCTGGTGATCAGCGGAATACTGGCCTCCGCTCTCGTCTCGCTGCTCATCGGGCAGAGCCGGTTCTACGAGCGGACCGACGACCAGATGTACGCCGAGCAGAGTCTGCGGGCGTCCATGGACCTGGTGGCGACCGAATTGCGCATGGGAGCGCCTGACGACCTGGTGGCGGCGCAGGAGGACTCCGTCACGATCCGGTTCGACGTCATCCGCGGAATCGTGTGCGATACCACCGGGGCCGACGCGGTTACGGCGTTCGCGTTCGAGCGAATCCCGGACGCGAACATCAGCGGTGGTGCGGTCGGCACGGCAATGTCAGGTCCGTATGACGAGCCGTTCACCTATGCAGACGCGTGGCTTCCGACCGAATCCTCGACGGGATCTGGCCCCAAGACGTCGTGCGTAGCCACGGGCGCTCCTGCAGGTCTTAGCGACGACTCGTACGCCGTGCTCACCGGCTGGACATCCGGCATGGGCGCGCGCCCATGGCCCGGTTCCGTGCTTCGGTTCTACGGGAATCTCACGTACCGCTTCGCCCCGTCAACCTTCTTCGCCACCCGCACGGCTCTGTGGCGCGGAAGCCAGGAGTTGATCGGTCCATTCGAGAACGGGGCCGAGTTTTCGTACGTGATGGTTGACGGTTCCGTCGAGGACGCCGTGTCTTCCGGCGATTTCGAAAAGGTCCGGGCCATCCGGCTCACCGCCACGGCACTGGGCGACGGGGCCAACCGCTACGACGTGCAGCGCCCGATAGAGATCGACATTCCGTTCCGCAACTGAATAGCAAAAGGGGCGCGCGCCCGAGTGTGATCGAGCGCGCGCCCCTTGATTCCCTACCGCCCGGCTGGACCGGAAGGTCGCTGGACCCCGTCCGGGCTCAGGCTCCGATCAGAACCTCTCCGACCAGGTCCCCGGCACCTCCGACAGGCCCCCGAAGGCTGCCTGGGTCGCCTGCTTCAGCTTGCACGAGTGGTACTTGAACTCCTTGGTTCCGTTGCCGATGTCGGTCGACGGCGGATTCTCACCGAGCATGATGTTGAGTCCCGCCAGCGTCGCTCCCTCCACCGTCTGGTATCCGTTGCTGGTGATGTACCCGCCCACGAGGATCGCCCCGTCCCAGTTGAATGACCCGTTCAGCATCAGGTTGTTGCGGACGATGAGCGTTCCGCGTCCCGAGTTGCTCGGGCTGAGTGAGATGTTGTCCTCGACGTAGATCACCGGCCATTCATCCGCGGGAAGCGTACCAAAATTCGGCCAGCTGTCCGGAGGAATGGTGTAGTCCGGGGCGATGAGGCCGCCGTTCACGATACCGTCCCAGTCCAGTCCTATGCTGTTCAGCATCTCCTCGGCCGTCTGGGTCTCATCGATCGGCGGATCCCCGTCGGGCACGGGGTCTCCCCCGTCCTGGTTGTATCCGGAGGGCGGGACCTTCACGCCGGCGACGGCGGGCTTGGGGGAGTTGGGACACTTCGGATTACCGGCCGAGGCCCAGTCCTGCCCTGAAATCACGCCCGCGTCGCCGCTCTTGATGAACCCGGCCGCAGAGGTGAACGACGCGGGAACCGCGATCGATCCATCCGAAAAGATCGCGACGCGAGAAATCGAGCGCATGGCCGTGTCCCCGGGGGCCTGCACGTACACTGCGGTGGAGGTGACCCGGTACAGCACCCTGCCGCCGGCGATTTCCGTCAGCTTCAACGGATTTACCGTCACCGTCGTGAGCGAGTCGTTCACGTACGTCGCTCCGGTCGTGCCGTCGGTGTTCGAGCCGAAGTACGTCTGCAGGCCGGCGTCCGCCGCGAAGAACGCCCGCGTGGACGCATCCATGTTCTCGGCGATCTGCAGGTCGGAGCCGGTCGTGACCATGCCTGCCGCCGCAAGGGCAGTCAGCCCCACGAGGGCTATGAGAACGATTATGAGGGCGGCCCCCCGTTCGTCGGTCGCCGCACGACAGGCGGAGCCTGAGATCCGCTTCGCAAACATCGCTTCACCCATTCAGACAGGTTCCTACGCGCCGTTCAGGCGCACGTCGTCACTTCTCTATCTGCAACGAGAGGGCCACAAGCGCAGAATTGTTCCGCGTGCCATTAATGGCTTGGAAACATGGAGGTTACAGGAATTCACCGGCCCCGGTAGGATCTCGGTACCGTAGCCGTACGCGGACGCCTGCGGCAGAGGTGCAAGATTTTGCACGGGAAACCACACCCGGATGCACGAAGCCCCGTGCCCGGAACTGCGGGCACGGGGCTCGAAATCGGCAAAAGGAAGGTGCTTATCAGGCACCGCCCTCCCAGTAGAAGCGCAGTTCGAGATTCTTCAGGCCTTTGTTGTCGTAGTTCCAGAAGTAGTTCTCGAAGCAGCGATCGAAGAGGTATACGTCATAGGTATCCGGCTCTCCGTCGGTGGCATCCTTACCCTTGTCGATGCAAGCGGCGAGTTCCGGGTCCCCGATATTGTTGCCGTTCCCATCATCGATGAAGTCATCGACCGTGATCGTCATGAATAGCAGGTGGTCGGAGACGTTCTCCGCCTTGGGCGCGCGCCCACACCGAGTACCTCGGCGTGCAGTCTGTCGTGCTGTCAGCGTCGTCGCACGGGTCCGGCACCGCGAGCAACGCGCCATCGCGGTCCGTACCATTGGCGTCGATTACACCCCAATCGTCGGGGTTGCCGTAATCGGTGCACCGCTGGTCCGTGGAATCTCCTTCGTCGTTGGTGCTGTTGCAGAGGTAGATCTTATTCGCGTCGTTTCCGCTACCCTTCGGACCGAGATGGTTGTTCTTGCCGCCTGGATCGGTGACAGTGTTGCTCGACTCGAGCAGCACGAAGATCCGGCGACCGTTGTTGTTGTCC
>JBDGUZ010000126.1:0-7163 GCA_039585915.1 Gemmatimonadota bacterium | reverse complement strand
GCTCGCTGTGGAGCCGGATGGCAGGTGACGAGTGGCAGAAGTTCGCCAACCTCAGGCTGCTTTATGGTCTCATGTTCGCGCAGCCGGGGAAAAAGCTGCTGTTCATGGGATGCGAATTCGCCCAACGCCGGGAATGGGACCACGAGGGCAGTCTCGACTGGGACCTTCTTGCGGATCCGGCTCACGTGAGCGTGTCGCACTGGGTACGGGACCTCAATCTGCTGTATCGAGCCGAGCCTGCCATGCACGAGCTGGACTGCGATCCGACGGGATTCGAGTGGATTGCGCCCGACGACCACGAACAGAACGTGATCAGCTTCCTGCGTCGATCGCGGGACCGCAGTCGGTCCGTGCTCGTAGTGTGCAACTTCTCTCCCGTTCCGAGAGCTGGATATCGGGTGGGGGTCCCGGCAGGCGGAATATGGGAGGAGCTGTTGTGCTCCGACGCGGAGGGCTACGGCGGATCGGGCTGGGGAAATCTGGGTGGTGTCGAGGCTGAGCAGTCGCCGTTTCACGGACGCCCCTGGTCACTCGACATCGCGCTTCCGCCGCTCGGTGCCGTGTACCTCAGGTCGATCTTGGAAGAACAGGAACAGACGTGAGCGAAAGTCGGTTCGTCTGCGTGCACGGACACTTCTACCAACCCCCGCGCGACAACCCGTGGACGGGATCGGTAGAGCCAGAGCCATCCGCGTGGCCCCTGCACGACTGGAACGAGCGCGTAACGGAAGAGTGCTACAAGCCGTTCACGGCGGCCCGGATACACGGAGAAGGGCACCGGATCCAGGAGCTGTCGAATCTGTTTTCCCGTTTGAGCTTCAACGTGGGTCCGACGCTCATGGCCTGGCTCGAGCACAGGGCGCCAACCATATATGAGCGGATTCTGACGGCCGACGGCGAGAGTCGCCAACGATTTGGCGGGCAGGGATCGGCGATCGCCCAGGCCTACAACCACATGATCCTTCCCCTCGCCAACGAGAGGGATCGCCGTACCCAGGTCCGGTGGGGTCGGCGCGACTTCGAGCATCGGTTCGGTCGGAGCCCAGAGGGCATGTGGCTGCCGGAGACGGCAGTGGATACGGATTCGCTCGAGGCCATGGCGGCCGAGGGGATTCGCTTCACGATTCTCGCACCGTACCAGGCAGCCGAGATCCGCCCGCCGGGTGGAGAGCATCTCGCGACCCCGGGCGATGGGGGAGCTGACCCCGGAATTCCATACGTTCAGCACCTACCGTCCGGACGGTCGATCATCGTGTTCTACTACGACGGACCGCTGTCGCAGGCCGTCGCGTTCGATCGATTGCTGGACGATGGGCCTGAGTTTGCCAGGCGATTAAATGACGTGGCGTGCTCGGGCCACGGAGAGTCCCGGTTGACGAATATCGCGACCGACGGCGAGAGCTACGGCCACCACCACCGGCACGGGGAAATGGCCCTGGCTTGGGCGCTGCGACAGCTGGAGCAGTCGGACGGCACCCGGCCCACGGTTTACGGGGCCTACCTCGATCGGCGACCTCCGATGGGAGAGACGCGGATCGCCGACGATACGGCGTGGAGTTGCGCGCACGGGGTGGAGCGGTGGCGCTCGGCCTGTGGTTGCTCGATCGGAGCAGGAGATCCCGCGGGCCAGTCGTGGCGTGCCCCCCTGCGCAAAGGTCTCGACGCATTGCGCGACTCGCTGGCATCCGTGTTCGAACGAGAAGGAGCGGAGTTGCTGCGCGACCCCTGGGAAGCGCGAGATTCCTGGATCGATTGTGTGCTCGATCCAGCGCCGGAACGAGTCACCGGATGGCTCGCGGACCGGGGCGTAGGGGACCTCGACGGGGATCGAGGTCGCCGTGCACGTACGCTGCTGGAGATGCAGCGCCACGCGATGTTGATGTTCACGAGCTGCGGCTGGTTCTTCGACGACATCGACGGCATCGAGTCGCGGCAGATACTGCGGTACGCCGGTCGAGCGCTGGATCTCACGCGTCTTGCGGGCTGTGAGGAGCAGGCCGATCGAGCCGAGCGGGAATTCGTTCGTACGCTGGCGACGGCCGCGGGGGGAGGTGCGAGCGGTGACGCCATCTACGTCGAGGAGCGCGATGGATGCCGAACGGATCTGCGATCGGCTGTCGCGCACGTGGCGCTCGGCGCAGCCGCGGACGGAGGACGGGGTCGGCCGCTCGTGCCCGGGGCAGCATTCAAGGCGACGATCGAATCCCTTACTGCGGACAGGCTGGGCGCTGAAGCGGTCGAAGGCACGATCGACATAGAGCTGTGCCCCGACCTGGATCAGGCCCGCTTCGAATTCGCTGGTGCCAGGGCGGCAGACGGTCGGGTACTCGCCGGCGTCCAGCCCGATCCAGGATCCGATGGTCTGCCCCCCCCGGGTTCGACGGTCGAGAGTATCCTGGAGGCTTTCGAGGAACAGGTTGAGTCCGCCGGGGCTCTGCTGGCCGGGCGATTCGGTACCGTGATCGAACCGGGCCCCTGGATGCGCCCGGATGCGCTGCGGGAGGTGCCCGTGCGTTCGGTGAACGCGGGGACGTCATCCAGGGCACGTGAGTTGTCCGTTGCCGGGCCGGACGGTGAATTCCGACAGTGGCGTACGTCATCCTGGCTGCCCGGAAGCGATCCTCCGATGTCGAACCCGGCGCTGGATGGACCGCTCAGCTGGCGGCTGGTCCGGTGGACGGGGGCGTTGCGCTCTCTGGCGGCATTGCTGATTGAAAATGATCCAGATCCGACGGCGATCCGCGACGGGGCCGCCGAAGTGCGGGCATGGACGCTCGGTCCTTCGGCGCCAGACCTGGCCGCCGGGCATCCGTCGAGGAAGTCCGCTCGTCTGCAGCCCGTGCTGGGAGGAGATATCCTCGCGTGGAGGCTTGTCGAGCGACTGGAGAGGGACGTGAAAAGCCTCGGGTCCGGGTCAGGAAGCGAGCGCCGCCTGCTCGACAGAATGCTCGCGGCGCTGAATGCCGCGGGTATGCTCGGTCTCCACCCCGATACGTGGGAGACGCAGACCCTCTGGTGGTCGTATTCTCAGTCCGTCGACGACACCGACGGACTGACGGCGCGGCGCGACAGGGTAGGGCGGAAGCTGGGATTCGAATAGGCTGTCCCGGGCCACCCGCACCGGACTGTTTCAGGATCTGGCGTCCGGAGGCCCCACGAGAACGCGATTCGTCGCGTCCAGCACTGCCGCGGCCGCTGCATGGACCAGGGTTTCCCGCACCGGGACCGCACCCACGAACCGTCGCCGTGCATCGCCCTCATGCTCTTGCAGCACCACCAGGATGACATCGGCGTCGAACGCATGTATGCGCTTGATCCCGAGCAGACTGAAGCGGGTTTTGCTGAGCGCGGCGTGGATTGCGTCCAGAGTTGCCGTGGCAGCCAGACGCAACTCTACAGTCTCGGTTCCGACGCCGTCCGCCTCGCCTCGCTCGATCCGGTCGGGAAGCTGCAGCTCCACGATTACGTGCGCGTGCGAGCCTCGCTCACGCTCGAGTTCGACGCTCAAGAGATGCAGTCGGAAATCCATACCTTCTCCCGGGATGTCTTCGGGATCGACTCCTCCGATCGGCCCCGTCGGTTTCGCCTGTCTCATGCGTTGGCCTCCAGGGGAATCAGCAGCGTCGGGAAACGCTATAGAGTGCGCAGTTGGCGGACGAGGGGAAAGGGGCCGGCCGATCGACGATGGCCGCGTGGTCTGGCGCGGCCGTGAAAGGACGGCGCAGATTCGGTCCCATGCTGGAGTCCAGAGACCGGAATCCGCCATCGCTGTACGTCGCCGAGCTGGTCGGCCGGACCGACGGTGAGGTCGTGACGCTCGATGATGAAGAAACGCGTCACACGCGCTCCCTGAGGCTCTCCAAGGGCGATTCGGTGGTGCTGACCGATGGCCTGGGAACTCGGAGGATGGGGCGCATCGGTTCAGCCGGGGAACGACGGAGGGATGTGGTGATCGAAGGTCCGCTGCCGGCGAACGAGCTGCTAGCCGTGGAACTCGCGATCGCCGTCGGCAATCGTACACATACCTTGTGGCTCGTCGAGAAAGCCGCGGAATTCGGGGTTCAGCGGATATCACCGATCGAGACCGTGAGGTCCCGATCCGTGTCCGATGCTGGAAGGTCCGGGGGATTCTGGAGCAAGGCCGGGCGCAGGGCCCTGGCGGCAGTCAAGCAGAGCGGTGGCGCATGGCTGCCGGAAATCGGGGCGGTCGAGGATCTGCCGGCGTTCCTCGCGCGGGCGGAAGAATCCGGGAAGCACAGGGTCGTGCTCGACATGGATGGCGAACCGCTACGGGCTGTCCTCGTCGATCCGCTGGCGCCTGTCGTCCTTTTTGTCGGTCCCGAGGGTGGGCTCACCCGGGGCGAGGTGGAGGCCTGTATCAAGGCCGGCTTCCAGCCGGGCCGACTGGGCCCCACGGTCCTGCGGTTCGAGACGGCGGCTGTGGCGGCTCTGGCCGTAGTCGCCCAGGAAAGAGAGATCGCCGGGGTTCGGCCCCGGGCACACGAGGGAGAAATGACATGACTTCCGACTGCCTGTTCTGTCGTATCGCCGCGGGCGAGATCCCGGCGGATATCGTAGCCGAGGACGAAGACTGGGTGGCGTTTCGGGACATCCAGCCGCAGGCCCCGGTCCACGTTCTCGTGATCCCTCGCGTACACGTGGAAAGCGCCGCAGATCTCGAGACCGACGCTGATCTCGCTGGCGAGTTACTGAGAGCTGCGGCGGTCGTAGCGCGCTCCGAAGGACTCGAGCAGGACGGATTCCGAATCGTGACCAACGTGGGAGAGCGAGCGGGCCAGAGTGTGATGCACCTGCATCTCCACGTGCTTGGTGGCAGGCGGATGCGGTGGCCGCCCGGTTGAAGTCGGATCCCGCGGCTCCCGACTCGCCGGCGAACGGGAGCGACGGGGAGGATGGGTTTCGAGGGCGGGCGCGTGGACCGCAGGCACTGCTTCGACTCGAGTGGCCGGACGTACTGAATCGGATCTCGGCCTTCGCTTCGTCCGCGGCAGGAGCAGCGCATGTCCGCTCCCTTGTCCCGGAGCGCTCGCGCGACGCGGCGGAGGCCGCACTCCGGCTCGCTGACGAGATGGTCGGCCTCCTGCTCAAGTTCGACTGGGTGCCCCCCCCGATACCAGACGTGCGCAGTGCCCTGCAGCGGCTCGCGGTGGAAGGATCCGTGCTGGATGTGAGCGAGCTGGAAGGCGTCGCTCGCCTGCTGTCTTCCTCCCGGCACGCCCGGGCCGACCTGCGGAGGTTCCAGGACGAGTTGCCGGGACTGGCCGAAATCGGTGCACGATTGCTCAAGGCCGAGTCGTTGGAGAAGCGCTTGCTCGAGGCGTTCGACTCCGCCGGCGGCCTCGCGGACTCCGCTTTCCCCGACCTGCGACGGATCCGGCGCGGGCTCCGTTCCTCTCGCTCTTCGATCGTGCGCCGGCTGGACACGTTCGCCAGGTCCCTGCCGGACCGGATCCAGGTGCGCGATGGCTCCGTGACGATCCGATCGGGACGCTACTGCATTCCGATCCGCCGGGAGGGGATGTCGGAGGTCGGCGGGATCGTGCACGACGAGTCGGCCACGCACAGAACGGTGTTCGTCGAGCCTCCCCAGGCGATCCAGCCGATGAATCGACTCGCCGAGCTGGAGCGTGAGGAATCGCGGGAAATCGCGCGAATCCTCAGACAGCTCTCGGCCGCGGCCCGTCCCCGGGCGGGAGATCTCGTGGAGAGCCTGGAGGCGCTGGCCGAGGCGGATTCGCTCTACGCCCGGGCCAGATGGGCGCTCGGCCACGGTGGTACCAGGCCCGCCTTCATTGACCCCGATTCGGATGAGGACGCGTCGACTGCTCTTCTCCTGGTGGGTGTTCACCATCCGCTTCTCGTGTCCGGCGAAGGTCCTTCGGTGCCATTCGACCTCGAACTGGCCCGTGGGGAGACGGTGCTCCTGGTCAGCGGCCCGAACGCCGGCGGGAAGACCGTGTTGCTGAAGACGGTCGGGCTGACATCTCTCCTGGCCCAGGCGGGAATCGTTCCGCCCGCCGGTCCGGGAACTCGCCTGCCGGTGTATCGGGATCTGTTCACGGTGATCGGGGACGAGCAATCGATTTCCGCATCGCTGTCCACCTTCAGTGCTCAGGTCGAGAGTGTACGTCAGACGCTGGAGGAAGCAGATACGCACTCCCTCGTGTTGCTGGACGAGATCGGTTCGAGCACGGATCCGTCGGAAGGTGCGGCGCTCGCCTCCGCCGTGCTGCAGCGCCTCGGAGGCCAGGCATGCCTGACGGTCGCGACGACGCATCTGGGCGCGCTGAAGGCACTCGCGACGGAAGATCCGCAGATCGTGAACGCATCTCTCCAGTTCGACACTCGGGCCCTGAAACCGACGTTCCGCCTCGTTCGGGATATGCCCGGGCGTAGCTATGCGCTGGAGATAGCCACCCGGCTCGGCCTGCCGGAGGACGTTCTGGAGGACGCGAAGTCGAGAGTCGGGGAAGAGGACCGCCGTGTAGAGGGGCTGCTTGCCGAGCTCGAGCGACGAGATGCCGAGCTCGCAGGGCTTACGGCCGAGGCCCGCCTCGACGCGAGACGGGCACGAGAGCGGGAGGAACGTCTTGCCCGGGCCGAGGAGCAGGCGGCGCAGAGGGAGAAACAGCTCGAACGGGAGGGGAAGGCGCGGGCCGAGCAGTACCTGAAGCAGGCCCGGCGGGAAGTCGCAGAGGAAATCGACCGGCTTCGTGTGGAATTCCGGCGTGCCGCCGAGAGTGTCGCGCGGCCCGACTCGAGCGCGGCGGCCGAGGCGGCGGCGGCCGGTGTCAGGTCTCGTGTCGAACAGTTGTTTCGAGAGTCGAGGACGCTCCTGGGTGGGGCAGACGAGAGCGAGGGGCAGGCAGCCGCCGGGACCGGTGCCGAGACCGGTCTGCGAGGCCGGTCGAGGTCGCTCGGGCTCGAGGGGGTCGTCATCGAACTGCGTGGGGACCGGGCGATTCTGGAGGCCGGCGGTGTACGCGTCGAGGTCCCGCTGGCGGACGTCGATCCGGTGCCCGGGGGTCAGCAGGAAACACTGACCCGCGGCCGGCATGAGCGTGAGAATCGTGCTCCTGACGTGAGGCTGCCTGATATCGTAGCTCGTCCGGAGGTCGATCTCCGGGGCCTGCGCGTCGATG
>JBDGUZ010000125.1:0-7218 GCA_039585915.1 Gemmatimonadota bacterium | reverse complement strand
TCTTCAGGGTGGATCGGGACTGCCCGGCCTTTCCACCCGGCGGGCACGCCTGGCGCCCCGGAGTCGAGACTCCCGATCCCGATCTCACGCTGGCCGGAGACTATGTAAGAATGGAATTTCCGACCGCCTTGATGGAGCGCGCTACGGCCTCCGGGTTCCTGGCCGCCAGTGTCCTGCTCCGGCCGCAGGGCGTGCGACCGGAGCCCCTCGGGTCGGTCTCCCCGAGAGGCCCGCTGGCTTGAGCCGCTTCGTCAGTTCGTGCCGGGTGGGAAATCGGCCAGGAGCTTGGCCACAGCGTCGTTGATCGTCTGAGTCCGCTCTTCCGTGTCGGGGTTCTCGCTGAGTGTCTTGGTGGCCACGCCCTGCCAGATCATCTTCTTCTCGTTGGTCTCGAAGATCCCGAGGATCAGCGAACCGTCGGTGTAGTTCGTGGCGTACGTCTGGCTTGAGCCCATGCCCATGCCGCCCCAGCCGCCGTAGTAGCCACCGTACCCGCCTCCCCAGCCGGTGCTGACCGTGTTGTACTGGACGCGATCCTGCGCAGTGACCTGGTAGCCGACGCCGAGATCGGCCTGGTCCGGAGAGACTTTTCTCATCCCCTTGGCGTTCAGATTCGCTTCCACGGCGCTCCGAATGCGGCTGTCGGTGAGCTGGTTCGCGTGGACGCCAGAGCCATCATCCATTCCGTTTCCGGCCGGCAACCAGGCGTAGGTCTGGAAACCCGAAAAATCTACTGCAGGATCAAAGTCGGTATTCGTTGAAATGCCGCTTCCACATGCCGCCAGGAAAACCGGAATCAGGACCGCGCCGAACAGCTTCTGCATCGTAACGCCTCCAAAAGCATGGGAATGTCGTGATCCCGGAACCGCGGATCGGTGTAGTTCTTCACGATTCAATACACAAGCATGGGCTCGTCGTGCCGGAACCCATCGACCCCACTGGAGTCGATCCCTGGCCGAAGTCTAGAGCGCCTGCTGGAACAGGACCATCGCCACCATCGCCACGCTCACGAGGAGGGCAATCATCGACCGACGTCCGGCCTCGAACGCCTCCGGCAGCAGCTCGACCAGGACCATGAACACCATGGCCCCGGCGGCGAACCCGATCCCGTACGGCAGCAGGGCGCTGAATGTCCCTACGAACAGGAAAGCCGGGGCCGCGAGCAATGGTTGCGGGAGGGAGGACACGATGCTCCAGCCCGCACACGCGGCGATGCTGGTTCCCCGCGGCCGAAGCACGGCGCTGATCGCCAGGCCCTCGGGGACATTATGGACGGCGATCGCCGCCGTGATCACGATGGCCAGCGTCGTGCCACCGGCGAACGCGGTGCCGATCGCCACGCCCTCGGCGATCGAATGCACCGTCATCACGAGAACGATGAGCGTCATCTTCCGGGCGTCCTCGCCCCGAACCGCCCCGAATTGCAACTCGTGGTCGCCCAGCAACCACCCGGCGAACAGCACGAACAGGACGCCCAGGTTCGCGCCGATCAGCGTCGCGAGACGCCCGTAGTCCGCTCCTTCCGCCAGCAGGCCGAAGCTCGCGCCGAGCATCAGCCCTGAGGCCAGGGCGTTGGTGTAAGCAACGGCGCGAGGAGAGATGCGGCGGACGAATGCGAAGGGGATCGCTCCCAGACCCGTGGCCAGCGCCGTGATCAGCCCGAACAGGAAGACTTGGGCAACCGCCGGGAGCGCGCTCAGCGGACGATCCCCCGGAGAAGCACCACGAAGCCGGTCGCCACGCTGGTCACCATGGCGATGCTCACCGGTCCGGCACGATCGTAGGCCTCTGGTAGCAGCTCGGAGATAGCGAGGTAGGTGAGTCCGCCGACGGCGAATCCGAACGCCCACGGAAGCAGGCCCGGGACGGCCGGGACGATCGCGAACGCCACGATGGCCAGCAGGACCTGACCGATGTTGGCCGCCACGGCCAGCCCGGCGGTGCGCACCGGACCGAGGCCGCTGGAACGCAGGACCGACCCGAGTACGGCGGCCTCCGGGACGTTGTGGACCGCCATCGCGAGCGCGACCAGGATACCGAACGGTAGGCTCTCCAGCATCGCCAGGCCGATCGCCAGGCCTTCCATCGCCCCGTGCAGACCACTGACGAACAGAATCCGATTACCGTACGTGGGATCGACCTCGTCCAGCCGATTCAGGTCGAGGTCGTCGACGCCTGATGCCCGGTGCGAAAGATGAGTGAAGCCGATCCCCAGGAGCGCCCCGGCCGCCGCGCGGACCGGGTGGTCGACGAGTGCGGTCTCGGCGATGACGTATGCGGCTCCGAGCATGAACCCGGCGGCGAGCGCGTTCGCCCAGCCGAGCCACGCCGGCGGGACGGCGGTCCGGCTCCGCAACGGCAGGACCCCCAGCGGGGCGGCGAACGCCGCGAGCGTAGAGAACACGAGCACGACGAGGATCGGCTCCATGCCGGGAAAACTAGTCTCGCCGGGTCGGATCCGGGAGCTTCATCAGGGTCCGAGCTGGTCGGTCAGAAGGCGTACGAAATCGCGTAGTGCAGGTTGAACGTCTGGATGCTCACTTTCGTCGTGGATATCTGGCCCCCGAGCGTGGGGCCGACCACGCGGTCCTCCGTCGTTCCCCACGAGGCGGAGAGCCCGAGCGACCCCGACAGGCGTCCGCCGAACGAAACGCCGCCGGACAGGCCCATCAGGTCCACCGTGCGGAAGATCGATTCCCCGGGGTTGCCGACCGGCGAGTTGTCGGTGAAGAACCCGAGATGGAGCCGGAACGAATCACTGAACGAGTAATTGCCACCGATTGCGAGGTTGGTGACCGCTTTCGCACCCTCGACGAGAGGTTGGAGCGGTTGTTCAGCGGCCGTCGGGTTGCCGGAAGCGTCGGTCACCACGATCCGGACGGGAATCTCACTGTCGATCAGATCGTAATCTGAAAGGCTGCCGTAGTACCTGATGTCTGCTTCGATCTCGAACCGCCCGAGGAGGAGGGCCACGCCGCCCACGATGCGATACGGCAGCTTGTACTCGAAGCTCGACGCGGTATCGCGGAACAGCATATCGATCGAGCCGTCCCGCAGTGGGCCCACCGCCTGGTACTCGGTCGTGCTGGACCCACCCAACTGCAGTCCCGGCGAGGTGGCCATGGCGCCGACGAGCACGGCGTCCGTGATCTTCCACTGGGCACTCCCGGTGAACTGAAGCTGGTACACCTGTCCATCCAGATACAGACTGCGCAGCTCTCTGCTCACTTCGGTCGGAGAGAGCAGCCGGTCGGTGAACTGCTGTGTAGTGGACATGCTGGTGATCGGGAGCGCAGCACCGGCTCCCAGTCGCAGATTCTCCGACAGCCGGAAGCCGGCGGCGATCGCCGGCACCGACATGGACATCTCGACTTTCGATGTAGTCGTGATGGTCTCTGTTTCGTCTGTTCCGGGGATATCGTAGCCCGTGGCCGCGGTAATCGTGCCCGGCGCCCAGACGACCGGCCTGGTGAACGAGAATCCGAGCCGCACGGTCCGACCCTTGAGGATCGGGGAACCGATCACGCCGCCGAAGAAGGTGCCGATCGATCGGAACCTGCCGCTCCCGAATTTCGTGTCCAACCCCTCGGAAGTGATCGACGTGTATTCGTAGGCGTTGGCGCTGGCATTCAGGGCAGAGCCATCGCTAGACGCGAGGCCCGCTGGATTGTACCAGTTGGACGAGGCATCGCCGGTCCGGGCGACGAACGCGCTTCCCTCGAGCCCTTCGTTCTGGCCAATGCGGATCCGGTCGTAATTGGGGATAATGCTGCTGGGCAGAAAACGCGGCAGCTCTTCCTGGGCCACGAGCGAAGGAGCTGAACACAGGGCAAGAACCGGGAGAAAGCACGCGGCTCGATTCAACACGGTGCGAATGGCGGCAGGCATGCGTTCCTCCTCCGTAGTTCCCGGATATCGTGTGGCTTCCGGGACTTATGGATACAGGTGGACCGGACGACGAAGCGCCCCGGCCGCCCGGGGGCGAGCGGGGCGCATGTTCCGTGCACGAATTGAGGCCTACGCACCCGGAGGATAATTCTCCATGATCTTGGCGACGGCCTCGTTGATGTTCTCGGCCCGCTCCTCGGGGCTCTGGTCGCCGCTGGACAGAGTCTTCGTGCCGACTCCCTGCCACACCATTTGCTTCGACTGCAGGTCGAACAGGCCGATGATCAGTGATCCGTCGGTGTAGTTGGATGCGTAGGTGGTGCTCGACCCGCCGCCCCAACCTCCGTAGCCGTAGCCGCCATAGTAGCCTCCCGGCCAGCCTGAGCTGACGGTCTGATACGTGGTCCGGTCCTCCGTCGTGACCTGGAACCCGACACCGAGGTCCGCATCGTCCGCCCGTGTGGCCTTCTGGAGTCCCTTGGCGTTCAGGTTCGCCTCGATAGCGGCCTGGAGTCTGGTGTCCACCAGGTCACCGTACCCGCTCTCGTAAGCACCCGCGACCCAGGCGTATGTCTGGTACGCACTGAAGTTCGCGGTCGGATCCCAGTCGGAATTCGTATCGATTCCGCTTCCGCACGCGGAAAGGACCAGGGCGACCGCCCCGACAGCTAACAGGTTCTTCTTCATCGACAGCTTCTCCCGTCTGAGATTGTGGAGCGAAGGGTATCAAGAAAGGTCACGCACGTGAGTCGACTGGGCAAGTGTGTCCACGGCGAAATCCTGACCTGCTTCCTGCGGTCAGTCGTGGTGCTCCGCCGGCTCCATCCGCTCGGCTCCTTCGATCTTCCCCGCAAGTTGGGCCGGGTCGTGAATCAGCAGCGGCAGGTGCTGCGGGCAGATCCAGTATGCGGTGCCCCGGTACACGAGCGAGACGAGCGGCACCTCGTCCTGCGAGCGTTCGCATGCGAGGCATTCGGCCGTTTCTGTCATGGCGAGTTCCTTTCCCGGTGAATTCGTTGCCCGGTGGCGGCCTGCCGGAGCGCGTACGTTCGCTCGGCGTACGCCGCATCCTCGACCCATAACTTTCGTTGCGCCTTCATCATGAACGGGCGGATGAGACCGGTCGCCTTTAGCGCGTGCCGGAAGCCGGGCCGGTCGGAGGTCGCCAGGGTCGCCTCGATGATTGCCGTGCGACCATCCCCCAGCGGTGTCGCGTGGGTCTCGACCACGCTGCCGGTCCCTTCTCCGTCGACGATCGTCATCGTGATCGTTCGGGCGTCGGGGCAATGAAAGGTGGCGTCGACCTCGATCCCCAGCCGATCGCTGACCCCGTACACGACTCGCACCACCAGGCGGTCATCGAGCAGACTGATCACCCGGAGACGCTTGAACGTGTGCGGGTGATAGTAGACACCATGCCATGGATCGAGCCGGTTCGCGATCACGTCGCGCGGTTCGCACGCCGCTTCCATTCTCATCACGGAGTCCAGGAACGCGTCCGGTCGTGGTGACAGGATCGGACGCGCCGTGGGCTCCTGTCCTTCCTCGGGTATGCGCATCCACGCGAGCACGCCGTCGTCGTAGGACTCGAGCGGACACCAGGCGCCGTGCTTGCCATCGCCGAGCTCCAGCCCGTGCCATGGGCAGACGAGTCTGCCCTCCCGGACGTGACCATCGGATAGGCGGGCTCCCATGTGCGGGCAGGCGTCGGGTGCGATCTTCAGGGCGCTGCCCACTCGCCACGCAACCAGCTCCCGGCCTGCGATCGTGTACGAACGAGGACGGGTCCCGATCGCCCTGGAGCCATCCACCGCGTGCCACCCGCCGGTCGGCATCGCGAGTGCCCGGTCGAGATGCTCCTGGATCAGGAGGGGGTTCGCCTGGACCCAGTCGGGTCCTCGCAGCTCGGGTGGGAGCTCGGCGGGGAGTTGCGACAGGCCTCTTCCGACAGTCCGGATGCTGGACATGTATGACTCTCGTTCAGGCTCGGGTTCAGGCGGTCAGTCGGCGCCGTCCACAACGTGTCCTGTTCGGTCGCCCGCCGACCCGAAAGGACCGTACAGCCGAATGGTCTCCGCGACCAGCGGAGCGAACGGGAGCGCGGACATCACACGAAGATCGTCGGCGAGCGACCCTCCGTCGAACAGGAATCGCGCCAGCGCATCCGGACGTACCCGCTCGAACATGCTCACAAACAGCTCCGGCGCGCGTTCCGGGCATCGGACGAGGTGCGACAGGAATACGCGATCCAGCCATGCGGAGCGACGCGAATAGTGCGGAGGGAGTTCCGGCGGATCCCGGGTGGGGTCCGAAGCCCATCTCGTGAGGCGTTTCGTCAGCGCCGAAGCGTGGCGCTGAATCGCCAGGAACGCGTATCCGGTCGACGGACGAGCCGCTCCCCCGCGTATGCCTATGTCCAGGATCCGGGATGTGCCGCGCGCCGGGGGTGGACGGGTGTCCATCGGAATCGCTCCGGATTCGGCATGCAGGACCTGGTATCGATCCACTCCATGGCGCGTCCGGACATAACCCGCGATCTCCTCGGCGTATGTCTCGATGGGACGGGGCTCGTCGGCGAAGTAGGTGTCTTCGACCAGCGCCGTGCGAGCGTCGAACGGGAGCAGATAGACAAAATGAATCCCGCGATCCTGCGACACGCGGAAGTCCATCACCGTGGCCACGTCGGGATCGAACACGTCCGCGTGCGTCCGGATGGTCTCACCATGAAAATGCTGCAGAAGACGGGGCCACCGGCTGTCGAGGTCAGATTGCCGTTGGTACTCGACTGGTCGGGGGCGGCTGTCCAGGGCCATCCTCGCTCCGACCTCACCGGAATCGGTACAGGCCCTGACCAGCTTTCCCTGCTGCTCGAGCCGGTCCACGCGGACTCCCAGCCGAAGCTCCACGTTCGGGTCGGCCCCGAGGAGTTCGCGTGCCCGGTCGTAGAACGCGTCTGCCGGAAGATGGTCGTAGGTCAGGTCGGGCGACGAGCGGTCCACGTGGCGTGTCTGATCGGCGACGCTCCACATCCGCCAGCGGCGCGAGACGCAGTCCTCGAACGGGTTCGGCAGCACGTTCCAGAAGCACCACGTCCGGTCGTGCACGTACTCGGTGCGCGGTTCCAGCAGCAGGACCCGCAGCCGGCGCGTAAGTCCCGCTGCGGACAGCCGAACCGCGCACGAGAGGCCCGCAAGGCCCGCGCCGACGACCAGGACATCGGCGTCCGGCTCGCTCAGCGTGTCCTCCGAAGCCCCGGACGGCCGAGAAGCCCGCGGAGGGTCCTGACTCTCGGTGACCAGGGAGTCCGCCGGCCGGCTCCAACGCCCAACG
>JBDGUZ010000124.1:0-7264 GCA_039585915.1 Gemmatimonadota bacterium | reverse complement strand
CCACCGCGAGCAGGGCGATCGCCAGCGTGACCAGCGTGCCCGCCTTGGGCGTGTCCTCGGGGCCGCTGCCCCGTCCGAGCCAGCGCAGCCTCTCCGGCAGCACTCCGTCCCGCGCGAGCGCCTGGAGCACCCGTGGCGCGCCGAGCACGGAGCCCACGGCGCTGGACAGGGTCGCGCCCCATACGCCGAGCAGGATCGCGGGCCCCCACAGCGCCATGCGCTGCATGATCAGCGGCTCGCGGACCAGGCTGTCCGCATCGGCCCGGAACGCCAGGAACACCGGGAGGATCATGTAGATCGCGTAGCCCACCACGATCGCCGCCAGCGTACCGCGGGGGATCGCGCGGCCCGGGTGCTTCAGGTCGCCCGACATGTTGACGCCCGCCATGATCCCCGTGACGGCCGGGAAGAACACCGCGAACACGACCCAGAACTCTTCCCTCGGGACCTCGCCGATCGGCACGGTCACCGCGTCCGGCGGCCCGACCGGGTGCCCGAACGCGAACGACACCAGCGACAGGCCGATCGCACCCATGATGAAGTACTGAGCCCGGATCGCCACCCGGGCCGACCTGAGGGCCAGGAGCGCCACGATGCACGTCGTGATCAGACCCACCGGCCGGGCCGGCAGGATGGGAAAGGCGTTCGACACGCTTTCCGCGAAACCCACCGTGTACAGCGCCACCGACAGCGCCTGTGCGAAGAACAGCGGGATGCCGACCGCGCCCCCCGTCTCGATCCCCAGCGACCGGCTGACCATGTAGTAGGCGCCGCCCGCCCGTACCCGCTGGTCTGTGGCAATCGCCGAGATCGACAGCGCCGTGATCAGGGTGATCGAGGTCGAGATCGTGACGATCAGCAGCGTCGCCGGGAGCCCGACGTTCCCCACGACCCAGCCGAATCGCAGGTACATGATCACGCCGAGGATCGTCAGGATCGACGGCGTGAAAACTCCACCGAACGTACCGAGACCGGCTCCCCGGGCGGGGGAGACCTCCTGGACCGGGGGCGGACGTGCGCCTGGCGGGTCCGGGGATCGGGAAGAATCGCGTGGGCCGCGCGAAGAGCGATTGCTCATGGCCGAGATGCATAACCGCGGGGAGGCCCGGTGTCGAGGGTGAACCGGTAGGGCTATTGTCGGAACGGTGTGCGCGCGGCTGTGACTCGAGTCGATCTCCCGCTCCGGAGTATGCCGATGGAACGCTGTGCCTGGCTGGGTGACGATCCGCTGATGATGGCCTACCACGACGACGAATGGGGCGTCCCGCTGCACGACGACCGTCGCCACTTCGAGTTCCTCCTTCTCGACGCCTTCCAGGCCGGACTGAGCTGGCGCACGGTGCTGAACAAGCGCGAAAACTTCCGCCGCGCGTTCGATGAGTTCGACCCGTCCAAGATCGTGCGCTACGGCGACACCGAGCGCGCCCGGCTGCTGGCGGACGCCGGGATCATCCGGAACCGGCAGAAGGTTGACGCTACGATCGGCAACGCCCGCGCGTTCCTCGACATCCAGCAGCGCGAGGGAGGGTTCGACGGGTGGGTGTGGCAGTTCACGGATGGCCGCACGATCCAGAATTCGTGGCGGGAGCTCACCGACATTCCGGCCAAGACCGCCGAGGCTGAGGCGATGAGCAAGGCCCTCAAGGCCGAGGGCTTCCGGTTCGTCGGCCCGACGATCTGTTACGCCTACATGCAGGCGGCCGGGATGGTGAACGACCACGTGACCTGCTGCTACCGCTGGCCCGAGCTCGGGGGCGGAGGCTGAGGTGAAATCACGCGCTCGAACGGGGAGACGCCTGTGAAGCCGCGCGCCAGGGTCGGTCTCTGGATCGGCGTCCTCGCGTTCGGACTCCTGCTGCTGATCCCCGCGCCCGGCGGCCTGTCCGACGCGGCCTGGCACACGGCCGCCGTGGGGGTCCTGATGGCGACCTGGTGGGTGACGGAGGCGATCCCGATACCCGCCACGGCGCTGCTGCCGCTGGCCCTGTTCCCGGTGCTCGGGATCGGCTCGATCGGCGAGTCGGCCGCGCCGTTCGCCAACCCGCTGATCTTCCTGTTCCTAGGCGGCTTCCTGCTCGCACAGGCGATGCAGGGCGTCGGCCTCCCCCGCCGCATCGCGCTCGACACGATCCGGCTGTTCGGTACCCGGCCCGGCTCGGTGATCGCCGGGATCATGGCCGCTTCGGCGTTCCTGAGCATGTGGGTCAGTAACACGGCCACCGCGCTGATGATGCTGCCGATCGGCCTGTCGCTGATCGAGCTGCTGCCC
Source organism: Gemmatimonadota bacterium (assembly GCA_039585915.1). Lineage (GTDB taxonomy): Bacteria > Gemmatimonadota > Gemmatimonadetes > Palauibacterales > Palauibacteraceae > Carthagonibacter. Next base: position 4,995 of record JBDGUZ010000124.1, on the reverse strand, counting down.
GGGGGCGCGGCAGGTGGCGACGTCTCGGGCCCGGCTGGCGGCAATTCGGACTCGGCCGGCGGCGAGCGTGAGAACTCGGACCGGCGGCGATTCGGCACCGCGCTGATGCTGGGCATCGCCTACGCCTGCAGCATCGGCGGTATGGGGACGCTGATCGGCACGCCGCCCAACGCTTTCCTCGCGGGCTTCATGCTCGAGTCCTACGGAGTGACGATCGGGTTCGCGCAGTGGATGTTGCTCGGAGTCCCGCTGGTTCTCGTGGGCCTGCCGCTCGCGTGGTTCATCCTGACCCGTATCGTGTTCCCGGTCCCGTTCGATGAGATCCCCGGCGGAGAATCGCTGCTCGAGCACCGCCGCGAGGGACTGGGGCCTCTGCGCCCCGCCGAGAAGCGAGTGTCGATCGTGTTCGTGCTCACGGCGCTCGCCTGGATGACCCGCCCCCTGCTGCAGGGCTGGCTTCCCGGGCTGAGCGATGCCGGGATCGCGATCGGGGCCGCAATCGTCCTGTTCCTCGTCCCGGCCGGCGAGCCCGACGCACGGCGGCTCCTCACGTGGCGGCAGGCGGAGGCCACCCCGTGGGGCGTGCTGATTCTGTTCGGGGGCGGACTCAGCCTCGCCGCGGCGATCGGGAGGACCGGGCTGGGGGACTGGCTGGGCGGCCAGATGGAGTCGATCGCGCACTGGCCGCTGGTGCTGCTCGTGGCGACGGTCGTCGCCTTCGTCATCCTGCTCACCGAGCTGACCAGCAACACGGCCACGGCGGCGACCTTCCTGCCCGTGCTCGGCGCCCTGGCGCTGGCGATCGGACAGGACCCGCTGGTGCTGGCCGTCCCTGCCGCCCTCGCGGCGAGCGGCGCGTTCATGTTGCCGGTGGCGACACCGCCGAATGCGATCGTCTACGGCAGCGGCGCGATCGAGATCACCGACATGGTCCGCGCCGGCGTGTGGATCAACCTGCTGTTCACCATCCTGATCACGGCCGCGTCCAGGCTGCTGCTGCCGCTGGTGTTTGGGGTCTGAGAGAGCTCGTAGCTTCACGCCCGGTGAGCGATCGCCGTTCCCTCTGCCCACCTGGCAAATGACGCTCGATTGATCCCCGACACCAGTGTGTAGAGGGTCCTGTCCTTCGATCGAAACTGCCACACTGTCTGGAGACGCGATTGACCTTCTTGCCTTTCGATAGTAGTCTTACCAGTAAGACAGGAGGTCTTATGAGTGAGATTGCCACGACAAAACTCAGCTCGAAGGGTCAGGTCGTCATTCCGGAGGAGATCCGGAAGCGGCTGGGTCTCGAGCCCGGGGCCCAGTTCGTAGTGATCGGTGACCGCGATGTAGTCATTCTCAAGGCTATCCATCCCCCAGACATGAGCCAGTTCGATGAGCTGGTGGGGCAAGCCCGGAAGGCGGCGCGACGAGCGGGAATGAAGCGGTCCGATGTCGAAACGGCTGTGCGTGAGGTACGCGAGGGTAAGTGAAGGTCGTTCTCGATACGAATGTCTATGTGTCTGCTGTATTCTTCACGGGCCCGCCTGCATGGATTCTCGAGGCCTGGCGAGATGGCGAGGTGACTCTGGCTCTGTCAGCGCCCATCCTGGACGAGTATCGACGGGTGGGGCTCGCTCTGGCTACCCGCTACGAGGGAGTGGATCTCGAACAGCTTCTCACCCTGCTGGTCATTCACGGTGAGGTGGTGGCAGCGCCGGGTCTCACGGAGCCCGCGTGCGAAGATCCCGACGACGAGATGTTTCTGGTATGTGCGGCTGCCTCGGGCGCGTCCGTCATCGTATCTGGAGACAAGCATCTGCGGCGGGTCTCGGGTTGGAGAGGTGTCCAGGTCCTCAGCCCGCGACAGTTTATCGAGCGCTATCTCCGCTAAGATCACGAACCTGGCAGCCGAGCCGTGCCTGAAAGACCTCGCTTCACGCCCGGTGTGCGATCGCGGTTCCCCCTGCCCGTCTCGGATCCGCGGCTGCCTCGAACCCCGCATCCGGGCTCCAGCGGGCCGCTCCCACACCCCCGAACATCATTGACCCGGCCGGCATCTGCCGTCTCGGGAGCGTGATCCTCCCCACCGGAAGCCCGGGCTCGTACAGCGCTACCGGGCCCTTTTCCTCGATCGCCACGTGGAGCCGCGGGCGCTCGATCGCCTCGGCCAGGGACAGTCCGACGCGCAGGTGACCGACCAGGGTCTGCAGGATCGCCGTCGTGATCCGGTCGGCTCCGGGTGAGCCGATCGCCAGAACTGTTCCGTCGGCCCGCCTCGCCACCGTGGGCGCCATGTTCGACGGGATCCGGCGACCGATCGGCCACGCGTGGATTCCCCTCCGATTGAGCTCGAGTTCGCCCAGGCAGTTGTTGAGCCACAGTCCGGTCCCGGGGGGGATCACGCCCGAGCCGTAACCAGACGACAGCGTCACCGAGATCGCGAGCCCGTCGGAATCCACCACCGAAGTGTGCGTGGTGGAAGGTGAAGTGACGAACCGGCGGAGCGGGCCGGGGACCACCTGCTCCAGCAGCCGGCGCACCTCCCGCTCCGGATCGAGCGTCACATCCAGCGTGCCCGTGCGGAAGCCGATCGCCGCCTGCTGGGCCCGGGCCATGAGCGCCAGGTCGTCCTCCGTCCACGGGCCAATCGGTCGGTCGCCCAGCAACAGCAGCATCGCCGCGAGCACCGCTCCGCCTACGGCGGGGGGCGGATTCGTCGCGACATTCCAGCCGTCCAGCTCCACGGTCAGCGGGGCTCGTTCGACCACCTCGTACGCCGCCATGTCCCGTTCTGTGAGTATCCCTCCATTGGCGTCGATATCAGTCGTGATCAACTGACCGATCTCGCCCGTATAGAATTCCTGCGCTCCCTCGTCGGCGATACGACGCAGGCTCGGCGCTAGATCCGGCACACGGATCGTCTTGCCCGGGTCGACGAGGCTCCCGTCCTGGTGGTGCAGCGCTTCCCGGCTGAGCTCGTCCCACCCGAACACCGACTGGTGCGCGAACGACATGTAGGCATGCGAGGCGTACGACAGGGCGAAGCCGTTGCGGGCGTGCTGGTATGCCGGCTCCACGAGGTCCGCCCACGGCAACCTACCGAACCGGCGCGAGATCGCGGCGAGCGCCGCCAGCGCCCCCGGCGTTCCGATCGACCCGTGTCCCACGAAGGTGCGCACGCCGCCGGCGTACTCGAGCACGGCCTCGCGCAGTCCGCGGCCGAACCGGTCGGAATCGAGGCCGCGGCCCGGCATCTCCACACCGCCGTCGAGGGTGACGGGGGCTTCTCCGTCGGGCCAGATCGTGGCGTAGGCGCCCGAGCCCAGGTCCACCACACCCGGCTCGGTGACGGCCGACACGAGGGCGGCCGCGACCGCGGCGTCTGCCGCGTTCCCGCCTTCCTCGATCATCGATGCGCCGGCGTCCGCCGCGAGCTTCGAACTCGTGGCGATCGCCGCACCGTAGCCTTCCATGCGTTACACGTCGCCCTGCCCTGAGAACATGAGCGGATCGGCTGCTCGGTCAGGCCGTCCGCGGTCGAATCGTCGTCGAATCATGAACCGGAGCGGTGACGTCATGCAATATTTCGGATCGATCGGTTTTCGCTGCGGAGGCGGCGGCCGGCTCATGCGCACCGGCCTTGGTCAGCACCCCGGCTTCAGCCGCTTCCGCATGCCCGGCCGCGTGTGACCGGGCCCGGACCACCCGCCATCCGGTCGCGCTCAGCACCAGGAGCACGGCGACCGCGGCGGCGATGCTCGCGAATCCGGCGATCTCCTCTACGACGCCGGACACCTCGGCCGAGAACAGGTATCCCAGCGATGCGTACGCGACGCCCCACAGCAGAAGCGCTATGCTGTCGGCCGCGAAAAAGGCGCGCGGCGCGATTCCCGCGAGCCCGGAAGAAGCGGCAATCAGGTTTCCGGTGCCGGGCAGGAATTTCGATGGCAGGATGTACATGGGGCCGATTCGCTCGATCCGCTGCGTGACTGTATACACGCAGACTCTGGGATTCGAGGTCAGGTTGCACACCGTGTCCACCAGCCTCGGTCCCCGCCAGCGCGTGACCCAGTACCAGGTGAGATCGGCGGCCAGCCCGCCCGCGGCGGCGCTCAGGGCGACCAGCGGGAGGGACAGTCCCCCCGAAGCCGCCACCGCCCCGCCCAGGATCAGCACGGGCACGCTGGCGATCGGCAGTCCGATGAACTCTACGAATCCAATCAGGACCAGCAGCGCGTAGCCCCACGTCTCCAGCAGATGTCCTACCGCGTCCATGTCTCCCCCTCCCGTCGTCATCCCATCCGCGGTCCGTTGCGCCGGACTCTCAGTGGGGAAACGCAACCAGGCCCCCGGAAGTGCCCGGGAGCCTGTGAGACGCGATAACATTATTCGGTGTCCGACCCGGAGATCGGGTGCCCCAGGGGCAGCAAATGGCCTTACGGCGGGTCTTGCTGGCGAGTCCTTCCGGAACTCCTGGCTGAACTCTTCGGGGCAGTCCTGGCCGAGCTCCTGGGTGCGGGCCTCGCCGAGCTCCGCGGAGTCACTGGCGCGGGCGACCGGGCAGGTGCCGCGGTCCTGGTGGGGGACGCCGACCCCGTTCTCTCAGGCACCGTTCGAGTCTTCGCGCTCCCGGAGCGCTCGGCCCCGATGCGTGGAGTCGGTCGAGTGGGCGCGGAGATCCGTTCGGAGCGTCGGGACTCGGGACGCGCGGAAGCGCCTGGACCGGTAGCCCGAGCGCGCGCGATCGCGTCAGAGATCGACTCACGCGAGGCTTGCTGGGAGGCCCGGGTGCGGGCAATCGCGTCCCCGATCGTGTTGCGTGTATCGGGCATTGCGGCGCGTGCGCTCGCGGCGTCCGCTTCGGACTGGTCGAACCAGCGGTCGACCTTGCTCGGATCGGTGCGACGGAGGTCCGCACCGCCGGTGGTCGGCCGGGATTCGATCACCCTGAATCCCTTCGCCCGCCGCACGGACTCCGGGATGTATCCCGATCCGGTATCCAGGCCGAGC
>JBDGUZ010000123.1:0-7658 GCA_039585915.1 Gemmatimonadota bacterium | reverse complement strand
GCATCTGCCGGAGGAACTAGGGGGAGCGGTCTCCACGCGAACTCTGCTCAGGCTCGATCAGACAGTGGAACAGAGTGCCCGCGACTCGGTCGTCGTCAGCTCCGAGATCCGTGAATTCTGGTTCGACGTCGAGCCAGCACCCGAACAGCTCCCGGACCTGAATCGGCTCGAGGGTATGCGGTTTCGATCGACGGCAACTCCGTCCGGCCGGATCTACCGAATCGAGGTCGACGGCGCATCCGGTCCGGTCGGGAAACCCCTGAGGGACCAGGTCGAATCGTGGCTGCGCGAACTTGGATTTCCTGCTCTTCCCGTGGGACAGGCGCGTCCGGGAGACCGCTGGAAGGACACAACTCGGGTGCCGCTCTCTGCCCTCCTCGGCCTGCAGGGAACGGCGGAAGCTGTAGAAGTACGGACGACCACTCTCACGTCAATCGACGAGACGTCTTACGGTCCCACCGCGCTGCTGGATGTCCGCACGGAATGGACGAGCGCAGGAGAGGGCCCGTCGCCGGATGTCATCGTGCGCGGCTCTTCACGTCAGTCGGTCCGCTTCGCCATGGAGTCCGGCCGGTTCATCGACAGTCGTGGAACGAGCTTCATCCGCGTCGACATTTCGAGCGGTGCCGGCGCCGAGCCCCTGCGGATTGACGCGGAAGGCTCTTACGAGACGAGGCTCCTCGAGGGTGACGGCTGACTCGCCGCTCAGGGAACGATGCGTGCGGTCAGCTCGTACAGCCGAGTCCCGCGCTCGAGCGCTCTCGCCGCTTCGACCGGTTCGTCGCGTAATCGGTGGGCTTCTGACAGAGCCACATGCGCGATGTAGTATTGCGCCGGGATGCTCGCGCGGGTCGAAGGCTCCGGCCACAGATCCCATTCCAGCAGGTAGTCGAGCTGAAACACGTCCCAGAGCAGCTCGTGACTTCGCTCGAGGTCAATCCAGCGAACGCCGAACTGCGGATCCAGCGCTACCCGATCAGCCGTCTCCTCGAGGGGCGCGGCCTCCAGCCGGTGCGCCAGGCCCTGTCGCACCATGTGATCCTCGAGCTCCCACACCTGGTAGACCGGGGGTGCCGTGGCAGCAAAGTAGACGGGCCGATCCCCCAGTGACTCGCGTATGATTCGGAGCACTAGCAGATCGGGGTGCGTGAACACCCGGTCTTCGGGGTAGGTCAGCACGACCGACGGCGATATCTGGACCTCGAACCCGGCCGGAGCGACCTCGTAGATCGGAATTGCATCGATCTCTTCGTCCGTCAAAGAGTGGATTGGCCGAGTCGGAGGCGAAACGTCCAGATCTGCGAACACATCGAGCGCCGTTTCGCGGTCGAACGGTCGCTGACAAACGATCACGGTCGGGTTTTCCAGTGGATCGACGCCCTCGGCGCATGGCGCGGTCAGTTCGCGCAACTGCTTCGGGTACCACTTGGTTCCGAGGTAGGAATGGACGATCACCGTGACATCCCGTCGGACTCCCTCCACTTCCTGCAGATACCACAGCGGGAAGGTGTCGTTATCACCGTTGGTGAACAGGATCGCGTACGGTTCGACCGACTGCAGCAGATTGTAGGCCCAGTCGCGGGCCGAGTAATCCCCGCGTCGATCCGCGAGCTGGAAATTCAGCAGCAGGGGTATCAGAGCGATTCCGAGGACGGGCGAGGCCGCCCGAAGACCGTAGTGCTCGAGCGTCAGACGATTACCCTCCCGACCGCTGGCGAGGCGGCGGGCCAGAGCCTGCCACACCGTGACGATACCCATCCCGGCATACAGCCCCCACAGATAGAAACTCAGCACGAAGAAGTAGTCCCGCTCTCGAACTTCGTGCCGCTCGATCGGAAGCCCCGGCGCCTGGCTGTACCCGTACTTGAAGTTCAGGTAATAGACCAACACCACCGACACCGAGATCAGCAGCGTGAAGAAGTACACGAAGCTGTCGGGGTCTCCCCGCGCGTGCCTCCACAGACCGACGAGGCCGAGTGCGAGGAACAGGAACGTCACGAAGTGGCGGGCTGGAGGCATCACGGTGCGCGCCCACTGCCAGTCGAAGTACTCAACCCAGGTGCCGAATTGCGCTGAGAACGGCGCCTGTCGCTCCGACAGCGGCGGCGGCTGATACTGCTCGCGCCGGATCGAAGCCGAGAGCGCATCGCAGGTGGGAACCGGCACCTTGTTCTTGGCTGTCGCCTTGAAGTCCGGTGTGATCGCCGTCAGGAGAACCGGACACTCCGGATCGGCCTCATCGATGATCGGGTTCTGGGCCGACCGGATAGGTACGAGCAGGAGCTGCACCGTGTACCCGACGAGCAGAAACGCAACGCCGGCCGTCAGCAGGCCCGGGCGCAACAGCGTCTTCCAGCTGTGCCACAACAGGAACACCAGGAGCGCCAGCACCGGCAGGATCGACATCTGGTGGTTGGACCAGCCCACTCCGAGCAGGAACAACACGAGCAAGAAGATCCGGTCACCTCGCCACGTATCGCTGTGGTCCTCCCACAGCATGGCGAGGTACGAAATCACGGCCACGAACATCAGCGAGACGGTGTATACCTTCTCATTGACGTTGGACTGGGCCCATACCGTGTAGGCGGTCGCCCCGACCAGGACGGACACGAAGGCGGCCGTGAGGGCAACGGCGCGGTTCTCCGTGAAATGCGCCCAGATACGCATGACTGCCAGAAACCAGAAGCCCGCCGCGACCGCCGACACCGTAGCGCTCAACAGGTTTATGCGCGTCGCGACCTCGAGGCCCGTCCATCCCGTCAGGATCAGCCAGGTCCGGCCGATGAGCACGAACAGCGGATTCCCCGGGGGATGCGGCAACCCCATGATGTACGCCGTCGTGATGTACTCGGAGGTGTCCCAGAACGCCGTCGTCGGTCCGAGTGTGAAGGCGTACAGCAACCACACCAGGGAGGAGGCCACGATGGCCCAGCCCCAGACGGGAAGCCAACCCACTCGCTGCCGTTCAATGCCCTTCATCGCGCCTGTCGTTCGGTTGAGGCCGAGTCCCCTGTCATGACCGCCCTGTACCGACAGAGCGACCGATGCCTTCCGGAAGGCGGCCTAACCTAACGCGCATGGCGGGTGGCTGCCACGAAACCGCGATCCGTCGGGCATCGCAGGTCCGTCAGGGCCAGGATCGAATCGGGAGAATCGTGACCGAGCCCGGGCGAACGGTGACGTCCCCGAGCTCCACCCGGAGCGGTTCCCTCTGCTGCAGGGCGTCGAGATCGAGCTCGATCGAATGCACGCCGACCGGCAGAGTCATGCGGGCGATCCGGATCGTACCGGGAAGGAGGTGCCAGGAGCGCGTGTCCGCTCGCTCCGAGGCGGCAGCGGCAGCATTTCCCAACAAGCCGACGAAGAAACCCGCGGTCTCGTCCTCTTTCTTCGCTGCCTCCTTGGCGGCCTGGACCACGAGGTACTTTCCGGTCGCGCGCGCGATGGTCTTCGCCACGATGCCCACGATGACGGCGTCGTATGCAGACATTGCCGCGGACGACAGATCTATATTGAGGGCTGTCGGGACAGTGCGTGTCGAATCAGCTGGGCGGACCGACAGCTCTCCGTCCACGCTGGTCCCGGAAGTCGGGACGATCAATTCAGGATCGACAGTGTCCGACGTACTCGCCACCAGGCGGTCGGTCATGGGGACGGGATCAGGCAGATCAGGCTCGAGGGCGCTTTGGTCTCGTGCGGTGATTCTCGCGCCCCGAATCGGCTCGGAACTGCGGCGCATCTCGGGCCAGGCGACCTTGAGGATGAACAGGGATGACCCGGTCGGCTGCGAGCAACCCTCGGCGTCGAGCGTAGCCTGTGCTCCGAGTGCTCGCGCCGCGGCGCACGCGCTGGCGTTGTAGCTACTGGCATCGTCGCCGTCGTTCGACCCGGAGTCCTCGCCGCTGAATATAGGCACGGCCGCGGCACGCTCTATACGGTGAGCGACGAATCCGGTCTCGAGGACGAGAATCACCTCACCCGAGTCCGGCGCCGGAGCGCGTTCCCTGGCGATGAACGCGGGGGTAAGCACCTCGAGTCCGCGTGCCAGGCTCGAGTCTACCGTCACTCCTCGAGGCGGAACGGAATCCGCCAGTGTTTCCTGGACCGCGGTCGAGTCGGCCAGGGCTGATGGGACCGGGTCCGGGTCCACGGGGGCCTGCTCGAGCTCAGGCGCCCCTGGATTTGTATCCCACCCTTCCCACGCATTCCGGTAGGCGACTTCCGCGGCGTTCCACTCTCCCGCCGTCTCGAAGACGGCTCCCGCGAAATAGTGGAGAGCCCGGCGTATGCGAATATCCCGATCGTCCAGGTGTTCGTCGGAATCCGCCATCAGGCGAGCACTGAGCAGCCGCGCCTCGACGGCTGCTTCGCCTGGATCGTCGAGTGACAGGTAGTTCAGCGCCCCGTAGTAGTGGACCATCATGCGTTCGAACGCGGGTGGGTTGTATGCGAGGGCTCGGTCGTTGGTCAGCACCGAAAGAGCGGCCCGGGACACGCTCTTCGTATGGCGGTCCTCGATTTCGCGCGCCGCTTCCTGGAGGAGCCGATTGCTCTCCTCGAACTGACCGTCGTAGCGCAGCAGAACCGCGTGCTGCAGCTGACGAAGAAGATCATCCCCTGACTCGTCGGGACCTTCCTCAGTCATCTCGAGCGCGCGGTCGAAGTCTCCCTGCCGAGCAACGCTCCGAAGATCAGTGTTGAATTCGGACAGCCCCTCCGGGCCGACGCCTCGGGCGCCGAACACGCAGCCGGCGAGAGGCAGGCACACGCAAAGAGCGAGGGCTCGCCTCAACATGATGTTTCAGCGCGCCTGGCGCTCCAGGATCACGAGACGCTGCTGCGCCAGAGCGATCGCCTCGGCTAGCTGCGCCGCGGCCGCTCCCTCAGCCTCGATAGTCTCGAGATTGAGGCGGTGCAGGAACAGCTGATACTGGATCATGGCCTCGTACGGCCGCAGAGCCTTGTCGAGCACCGCGGCGATCTTGTAGTCGATCATCGGGTCCTCGGGTGTCAGGACGCTCACCCGATCGTAGCGATCGAGCGCCGCATCGAGATCCCCGCGCGCCGCCATCTCGTCACCCTCCCGGGTGAGGGATTCGGCGAGAGCCTGGGCACGTCCCTCGGTCGTCGCGTCGAACGGCTCGTCAACGAGTCGGATTCCTTGCGCTTCCGAATACCCGTACCGGCTGACCCGGTTATCGGCGAGTTGGACCATCGCGACGTTGCCGACGACGTCCGACGGCACCACCCGCTCGTCTTCCGGCACCATTACGAGTGATGGACCGGAATGGCGGACCGACCACGCATCTTCGGTCGTTCTCGTCGCCGCGAGGACCTGTACCTCGTTCATCCCGAGCGCGATTTCGCCCCTCACGACGGCATCGCATACCGCCGGAGCGCAATCGGCCAGGGCTTCCGCCTGGATGGCGCCCCGCTCGGCCGAGGCATTCGCACGGTTCTGCTCAGCCTGTGCCGATGCGGAAGCGATGGTAGCAGATGCGTCTCCGGCCCGCTGATTGTTCTCCATGATCGGCTGCTCTTCGACCTTCTTGGGCACGCAGGCCGCAAGGACGAGCAGCGTTCCGAGCATCAAATATCGATTCATCGTCTTCCCCCTCCGCAGGAGGTTTACTCGTGAGCTGCGTGGTCAGAGTCCGAACGGCTTGCGCTCGATGTACTTCTTGATCTTGTGCTGGCCCGCCCAGACCACGGCATTGCTCTCGAGATCCACCAGCCTCGCATCGACCTGGTAAAAGACGATCTGCTCCTTCCGGGTCGCACCGAAGCGCATAGTCTCTTCTTCATCCTGGATCGATTGCAACTCGCCCTGGAGGACGTAGTTCGCCCCCAGCTCCTGTCCGAGCTGCGCCCTCGTGTCCGCACGGGCGTTGTCCTGCTGGTCGTCCCGCTCCGCGCGGATCTGGTCACGGTCGACGTCACCCGCCACGACTGTGACCGCGCCCGAGTTGATGTAGGCATTTTCGAGGTCGTTCACGAACGTGCTGACCGGGATGTGTTCGCTCGACCGATTGCGAAAATCTCCTACGATCACGGTTGGAGCATCGCCGCCGTTCGCATTGCTGTACCGCGACAGCCACGGGTCGGTCAGGCTCTGCTCGATCAGCGCATTGGCGACGAGCCGGGAGTCCGTGTCGTTCCACTGACCGGACAGGTCCGTCACCGTATCGGGCTCGATGCGGCTCACGTTCCTGTTGCTGCAACTCGCCGCCAGGATGGCGACGACCAGGATAGTGGCGGCCGAAGCGAGTGGACGAGACTTCATCATGGTCCCTCCGGTAGGCCCGTCTCACTCGCTTTCTTGATTCGCGCGCGGAGTTCCGAGCCGGTTCTCGGACGACCCCCCGGATCGCCCTTTTGCTCACCTTCTCTAACTACACGACGATCCGGGAGCGGATCCGGTCACAGAACGACGATCGGGCCGATCGTTGACAGTGAGGCGCCGCTTCCGAACACTTCGTGGCATGTTGATAGTGCAAGAGGAAGGCCTCGGGGACCGAATTCAAGGCCAGATCGGGGATCCGGAGGGCAAACGGCACTACGTACGAAGGTTATTCGGCGGAATTGCGGGCCGATACGACCTGACGAACGACGTGATGTCCGGGGGACTCCACCGTCGCTGGAAGCGCCTGGCGTTGCAGATCGCCGATATTCAGGAGGGACACGTAGTCCTCGACCTGGCGGCGGGAACCGGCGATTTCGCCCTCCGGGCTGCGCAGGACGGTCTGGGCGACCGGGTGATCGCCGGCGATATCACGCTGGAGATGATGCGAGCAGGCAAGGCCCGGGAGCACGCGGGGGAGGTGGACTGGATCGCCTGCGATGCCTTGTCATTGCCGTTCTCCGACAACACAGTGGACAGGGTGATGGTCGGCTACGGGCTGAGGAACTTCGTGGATCTTTCTCGTGGGCTGTCCGAGATCCGTCGGGTCCTGCGTCCGGGAGGGAAACTGGTGGCGCTTGATTTTGGCCGGATCGAACCGGAGTGGCTGGACCGGGTGTATTTGCGCTACCTCGAAATCTCGACTTCCGTTGCAGGGTGGGCCCTTCACCGGAACGTCGAGTCGTATCGCTACATTCCGGAATCACTCCGAATGTATCCGGCACAACGTGGCGTGACGGACCTCATGCAGCGACTCGGGTTCGTGCACTGCGGCCACGTCGACCTGGTATACGGCGCTATGGCCATCAACTTCGGAGAGGTCCCGCGCTGAGCGGTGAGGCGTCAGCCTTCCTTCTGCTTCCAGATCGTCAACTGCTTCTGACCGGTCTCACTGCTCTCGAGCCGGTTCGAGGTCGTCGCGCATCTCCTGGGGAATCGTGATTCGACCGCCGCTCCCGACGGTGACGGTGGAATAGTACATGACGCGGTAAATGGCCATGCTCGCTCCCTCCGGGGGTGGAACTCGGGCGGACCGGATAGCCACGGGGCCGTTGGGCAGTCTCCGGCGCAGGTGATCATACGTAAGTGGACATTATAGCACACTCTCCGCCCTCACGGGAACAGCTTCGCCCTTCCCTGGGCCGAGAGCCCCTCCGCTTGCCCGGCGTCTGTCCTGTACCGAAGATGCCGATCTGCTGGTTCAACTGTGTCAGGAGTGGAGTTCCTCGGTGAACGAACCGGTCATTCGACTTAAGGG
>JBDGUZ010000122.1:0-7763 GCA_039585915.1 Gemmatimonadota bacterium | reverse complement strand
CGAAATCCCCGGCGTGCATGCCCGGCTCCTCCAGGCAGTGCTCGAGCGCGCCTGACGACACTTGGTCAGTCGGGGTCCTGGAGAATCGCGAGGGCTCGCTCCAACTCCGGGTCGCGGCCGGCACGCAAGTCCGCGGCGGTCGGCAGCACCTCGATGTCGGGCGCGATCCCGACGCCCTCGAAACGTGAGCCATCGGGGAAGAACTCGCGCTTGGTGCCGACGGCGATACGCATGCCCTCCGCTACATTCTCGTAGTAAGGCTGACCCGAGCTTCCGGCAGTCGGCTCCCCAACGAGAACGGCTCGGCCGTTGTCTTTGAACGGCATGGCGAAGTCTTCGCACGCCGAATGACACCCGGCGTCCACCAGAATCGCCAGTCGGCCCGTGAACAGAGAGTCCGCCTCCTCGACGCTCGAGGGCCAGGACATCATCGGACGGCGGAAATCGGAGAACCCGGGTCGCCCCCGCTCCGCCGCGTTCGAAAACACGGCGATCCGCATCGGAGAAGCCTCCGCGTACCAGCGCCATGGTCGGTCCATCAGTCCGGACATGAACGCTACCGGTGTCGAGCCGCCGCCATTGCCCCGGACGTCGACCACAAGTTCACTGGCGGAACTGAATTCGTGGAGCAGTTCCATCGCGCGTTCTCTGGCCTCCGGATCATTCCACGAGCCGACCCGGATGTAGGCGACGCGTCCGGGCTCGAGCCAGCGGCCTTCTACCACCGGCCTGCGCGGCGCTGATTCCGGCACCGGTCCCTCGATCCGGGCGGAACGGCCGTCCGCCAGGCCGAGAGTGTACGCCTCGGGCCACAGATGCCTCTGATTCCAGTAGAACAGGCGTCGCCGGGCGAAGCGCTCCGTCGACGTGTTCAGGTAGCGCCGGTTCCGCTCGTAGAAGTCGTCGATGAGCTCTTCTTCTACCGTGACGACCACGTCTCCCGCGGACAGCTCCGGGCGGCGGCTGTCCGTGACGACCCACGATCCGGCCAGGTAGCGGACTTGGTAACCATGTGACGGTCCCGCGTTTTCGTACAGCGCGCGATCTGAGAAGTACGTGTGACTGTTCCCGAGCCCCGCCATGAACTGCTGCGTAGCCAGCGAGAATCCCCGCCGGTCGGCCGCGCCCATGGCCTCATCCAGGTACGACCTGTATTCCCCCGGGAGGTCATAGCCGGGGACGTCGTCCCAGTGCCCGAAATTGAGTTCGACGGCACGATAGACTCGCGAGGCGACCCATGCCCTCTCCGCGGCCTCGAGCTGCGCGGCGGCCGCGCCGGTTTCCTGAGCGGCGATCGGAGACACCGCGAAGAACGAAATCAGGCATGCGCCGAGCAGCACGACCGACGAGGCTCTCATAGTACCTCCGAACGAAGGGAGTCCAGTCACTGTGGTTTCACATGTATGATGCGCAGACAACCCAGCAGGTTGCAACGAGTGACGATCGGAGCCGGCCACCACCTGGTCCAGATCTCGGTACCGGGCGATCGGGAGATCAGGTAACCAGGTTACACAGGTAGGCCGTGGCCACTCCCAGGTAATTGCCGAGCGCGTAGCCGATGAGCGCCAGCATGATCGACACCGGCACGAGTTCCTCCCGATGGTATCCTGCGGCGACCGGCGCTGAAGCTGCTCCGCCCACGCATGCGACACTCGAGACCGCGGCCATGCTGACGTCCAACCGCAGCAGTTTCGCACCGAAAACCACGAACACGAGGTGAACGGTAATCGCCACGAAGCCGGCTACCAGGAACCAGTGCGCCTCGCCCAGTACCCGCAGGTCGGCGGATGCTCCGATCATCGTCATGTACAGGTAGACGAAGCTCATCGACAGCGGTTCGGTGCCGGGTACGTCCTTCAACGGCGTCGCGGACAGCAGCACCCCGAAGGTCGTGACGAGCAGGATCGTCCACGTGCTCACTGTCAGCACGGGCGGGAACTCGGGCACCATTCCCGCGACCCAGCGCGCGGCGACGATCGTCACGAACCCCCAGCCGATGAGGGTGAGCACGTCACGGAAATGCACCTCGTGCGTCTTCTTCTCGATCTCGGCCGTCGCCTCGAAGAAATGCGCGACCTGTTCGTCCGACACGCCCGTGAACTTGTTAAACGGCTTCGCCCACCGCTTGCAGGTGAGGATGAGCGGGAAGTAGACCAGGTAAACGAGGTTGTCGACGATGACGACGATCCCCACGAGCTCGCTCGGAGTGTCGAGGCTCTCGGCGACCGCGGCCAGATTCCCCGTGCCGCCGATCCAGCTTCCCGCAAGGGCACCAAACCCGGACCACGCGTTGTCCGGAAGCCCGGTGCTGAAGGCGACGTAGGCGGCGACACATCCGATCACTATGCCCACCGCGCCGATCGTCAGCACGATCGCGCCCCGCCACGCGACCTTCATCGCCTGGCGGATGTTGATATCCAGTAGCATCAGCACGATGAACAGCGGTACCGCGAACGACTTGAAGATATCGTAGATCGGGCTCTCGCGCGGGATGATGTTCAGGTTCGACAGGAAGATCGGCGTGAGGAAGATCCAGATGATGGCCGGCAGGAAGTCGAAGATCTTCCACTTCGTCTTCCGCTCGAGCCACAGGAAGAACACCGGGACCATGCAGATCACGGCCATCACGCCGAACAGGTCGTTGAACAGGGGCTGGGGTTCCATCCGTTACCTTTCGCGGGCGACGCCGGTCGAGCCGAAGCCCCCCGCGCCACGCTCGGTGTCCTCGGGAAGGTGATCGACGAGTTCGATCACCGGTCGTTCGAATTTCGCGAACACCAGCTGTGCGATCCGCTCGCCACGCTGGACATGGATCGTGCGCCGCTCGATTCCGCGGGCCAGACGATCGATTAACTCTCCGGACGGGCCGTCAAGCTCCTCGCTCGTTACTGCGGGTTCGGCGTTGTACAGGATCACCTTCACCGGTCCCCGGTAGCCCGGATCGATCGTTCCAGGCGAGTTCAGGCAGCCGAGTCCCTTCCGAAGCGCCTGCCCGGAACGGGGGCGAACCTGTCCTTCCACTCCTTCCGGCAGGGCGATCCTGATTCCCGCTGGCACGGCTACCCTGCCACCGGGGGGCAGGTCGACGTCCTCGCATGCGATGAGGTCAATTCCGGCGTCACCGACCCGTGCCGGTTCCATGCCCGCATCGGCCACGGAGGATGCCCGGCCGAACATCGGATGCTCGGGAAGCAGTTCGACTCGAACGATTCCGGTTGATCCGGCGGGAGTAGACATGCGCCCCAGTCTACCGGGATACCGATGTCTGGGGAACCGGGCAGCTGACAAGATCAGCGTGAATCGCCATGGATCCCTGAACGTACGTCGCTCTTGACGCGTCTCACAGGATTCTTGACGATAGCTTTCAACCGCTTGATTCCACCCAATAATCAACTGATCCAGGCCTGACCGAGCCGCACCACTCTCGATCCAGACGGCGGATGCACCGCCGAACGGAACGAGGGAGGAAACAATGCGAGCCCGGACGACGATCACCGCAATTCTCGGCGCGACCCTGTTCTTCGGCGTCGCTTCTTCAGTTTCGGCCCAGGTCCGGCCCCTGCCCGACGACACCCTCGAGTTTCGCTACGAGGGCAGGCGCTCGGTGTGGATGGCACTGGGCCAGGTGACGGCCATGAACGGTGCCGTTTGGAGCTTCGACCACTTCGTCAGGCAGAAGCCCGTATACGACATCAGCCCGCAATCGATGGTCACCAACCTGCAGCGAGTTCCCGAGTGGGATACCAATCCGTTCCCGATGAACCATCTCGCGCACCCGTACAACGGAATCCTGTACTACGGCTCCGCCCGGGCGGAGGGATTCGGATTTCTCGAATCGTCGGCATTTACCTTCATTGGTAGCCTGCAGTGGGAGTATTTGTGGGAAGTGGCGCCCCCGGCCGCGAACGATCTGTATTTCACTGTTCTCGGCGGAATCGCTCTCGGCGAGAGCTTCGGCCGCCTGGCAGCGGTGCTGCGGGGGAACCGGCGTCACGGCGTCCTTGGTATCGGACAGGGTCTGCTCGGCGCCGGCCTCGATCCCGGCGGAACCATCAGTCGTGGCATGCTTGGTGGAAGCACCCCCTACGGGTGGCTGAAGCCTGACATGCGCACCCGGCTGCAACTCGGCGTCTCGACCGGCCCCGGCTCCGACGCGTATTCTGCCGGCCAACCAGTCCCGGCCGGAGGGACTCGCGGACTGTTCCGGCTGGAAATCGAATACGGTGATCGGTTTGCCTCGCCGAAACCGTCGTTCTTCGACGCGTTCGAGCTCGACCTCCAACTCAGCGGCGGATCCGACGTGTTCTCGATCGACGAATTGAGGGTTCGCGGGGTCCTGTTCGCCGGGCCAGGGAACAGGACCGGACGGGCCTGGAGCGCGACGTACCTCGACCAGGAGTTCGAGTTCTCCCGGAATCCGGCGTACGCGCTCGGGACACAGAGCTTCAACGCCAGCTACCACTATCGACACACGACCCGATCACAGAAGTGGGAGATGAGTGCGCGGGTGGAGGCCCGTGCAATGCCGCTCGCCGGCGTGAGCTCCGAGCATGCGAACGCCGAGCTGGCTCGAAAGGGAATTTGCTCCGAAGAATCGGGCCTGATCGAACGCGACTACGACTACGGCTCGGGCGTCGGCGCGCAGCTGGCCGGCTCCGTCAGGCGCTCCGGCCGCGAAGTCGTCCGGGTGTCCTACGGAACCTCGTGGGTCCGCACGTTCAGCGGCGCTGACGGGTCGCACCTGCTGCAGGAGCTCAGGGTCCGCGGGACCCTCCCGATCACTCGGGGCTGGGCGCTGTCGGCCGGGTGGGAGATGCAGACACGGAATTCGCAGTACGATGAACTGCCGGCCATGAGCCGCATGAGCTCGGCATTTTCGTTCAGCGCCAGCTACGGAGCCTTCTGACTCCATTCGCTCCCCCCGGGGGGCTGGAGGCGCGCCTGTCCGGGCACTCGCCTCCGGCTCTCCGGGGGGTTTTTTCGTCTCATGTTCCGGTCGCCATTGCGGTGCGGTGTTCCTGCCGCATCTTGACGGGGGATAACCGGCCGACTGAGGGTCGGATCTCTGCCGGACCCGTTCCGGAAATTCATGAACAGAAGACGTACGCTCCCATACGGAGGCTCCATGCGAGAAGAAATGTGGCGGACCACCCGGACGGCCCTGCGCCCGCTCGCGGTCCTCGTGACGTTGGCCATGCTGGTGCTGGTCCTGCCGGACCAGGGACGGGCCCAGGTCGGCGGAGTGGATCTCGACACGGTTCGTGCGGGCCAGTTCGACTACGGGAAGATGTGGACGTTCGAGTATGCGCCGTCCGATTACTTCACGCAGGCATACGGATTCCAGGCGGACGAAGAGTGGTTCCAGAGGGCGCGCCTGTCGGTGCTGCGAATCCCCGGATGCTCGGCTTCGTTTGTGTCGCCGAACGGACTCGTGGCGACCAACCATCACTGCGTGCGTGGAGTCGTGAGTCGGATCATGCAGGAGGGAGAGACGCTGCTCGACAGCGGATTCGTCGCCACGACCCTCGAGGATGAGCGACAGATTCCGGGCTATTACGCCGATCAGTTGCTTGCCGTCGAGGACGTGAGTGACCAGGTGTTCGCGGCGACGGACGCAGCCGGTACCGAAGAGGAAAGGGAGCGCGTTCGAGGCGAAGTGCTCGACGAACTTGAGCAGGCGCTGCTCACGAAGTTCGGGACGGACATGACGGGCGACTCCTTGTGGGTCCAGATGATCCCGCTGTACAACGGCGGCCGCTACTCGGCCTATGTGTTCAACCGGTTCACTGACGTGCGTATGGTTGTCGCGGCGGAGCTGCAGATGGGCTTCTTCGGCGGAGACCCCGACAACTTCACGTATCCGCGGTATGCGCTCGACTTCGCATTCCTCAGGGTATACGACAAAGATGGAAGTCCCTACCAGCCCGCTCACTGGCTGGGCTGGAGCCTCGACGGAGTCGAAGAGGGTGACGCCGTGTTCGTGATCGGAAACCCGGGCTCGACGAACCGGCTCAAGAGCATCGCGCAGCTGGAGTTCCAGCGGGATGTGTCGGTTCCGGCGCTCGTGGGCTGGCTGGACAGCCGGCACACAATTCTCGGTGAGCTCCGGGCGAGCGCACCGCCCGACGTGGCCGGCCAGATGCGCAACATGATGTTCGGGCTGTCGAACTCGCAAAAGGCGTCGAGCGGACGTCTCGCTGCCCTCAACGATCCCCTGATCATGGCCCGGAAGGCCGATGCCGAGAGGCAGCTCCGGGAGGCGATTGCCGCCGACCCCCAGCTCGCGGCGGATTACGGTGAAGTGTTCGACAGGCTGGCCGCGATCCAGGTAGAACGCCGGGCATTCGCCCGGGAGCAGGCCGCGTTCACTCAGATGAACAACCGGCGCTTCTCGTCGGCCTTCCAGCGAAGAGCACGGCTGGGGCTCGGCTGGCTGGAGGCAGTCGAACAGGGACAGCCGGCGGACTCGATCGCGTTGCTGGCCGAGGAAATGTCGCGCATCACGGATTCGAATCCGGCGCTGGAGAAGATGCTTCTCACGGCGCGGCTCGATGACTACCAGCGGTACCTTGGAGTGGACGACCCGATCGCCAGAGCGGCGCTCGGCGGTCGGACACCGGAGCAGGCCGCCGACTATCTACTGTCCGAGTCCGTTTTCGGTTCAGCGGCCAGCACCAGCCAGGCGATGGAGAACGGGACGCTCGATGCCAGCGACCCGGCTATCGTGATGGCCAGGGAGCTTCGGCCGGCGTATCGCGAGTACCTGGAGGCGATGAACCGCCTCGGACCCGAGGAATCCGCGCTCGAGTCCGACCTCGGCCGGGCCCGGTTCGCCGTGTACGGGCGCGATGTTCCGCCCGACGGCACGTTCTCGCCGCGGATCACAGACGGCGTGGTGAAGAGCTACGAGTACAACGGCACGATCGCTCCGCCGTACACGACGTTCTTCGGCCTGTATGACCGGTACGTGGCGCACGGACGGGGTGCGGGTCTAGGAGCCGAGTGGGAGCTGCCGCTGCGCTGGCGGACGCCGCCGGAGGGCCTCGACCTGGCGACGCCGCTCAACTTCGTTTCGACGTCAGACACATACGGAGGCAACTCGGGCTCGCCCGCCGTGACGCCGCAGCTCGAGCTCGTGGGGCTGAACTTCGACCGTAACATCGACGGTCTGTCCCGCGACTTCATCTACCTGCCGGCGCGTGGTCGAAACGTGATGGTGGACGTGCGCGCAATTCGCGAAGCCCTCGAGAAGGTGTACGGGGCCGATCGGATCCTGCAGGAGTTGAACGCCGGCGCTTCGGCTTCCGGCAACTGAGCACGGCGAGAGTAGTCTTGAAGATGCGACCGGGCCGAGAGGCCGGCTCTCGATGAACGTCCAGGAGGTCGTGCGTCGACGAGTCCCGCAGGTGGTCGGGATCTACCTGGCCGCCGGCTGGGCGCTCGTCGAATTTTCGGACTGGGCAGTCGGCAGGTTCGGTCTCTCAGGCCGGGTCACCGACGTGCTGATCACTCTTCTGCTGTTCGGGCTTCCATTCGTCGTTCTCGCGGCGTGGCGACTCGGAGTCGGGGCTCCACTCGGCGACAAGTCGGTCGCAGTTTTGCCGTTCGCAAATCTCAGCGACAGCTTCGAGAACGAGTATCTCAGCGACGGGCTGAGCGAGGAGATCATGAACGCGCTCGCCCGGGTCGAGGGCCTGAGAGTCGTGTCACGCACATCGGCGTTTGCCTGGAAGGGCCGCCCCGGGGACGTGCGTGACATCGGC
>JBDGUZ010000121.1:0-8281 GCA_039585915.1 Gemmatimonadota bacterium | reverse complement strand
AGGTCGACGGCCGCCACGGGCCTGGGCTTGTCTTCAGACTGCGCCTGGAGCGAAGCCGAGGCCGCCAGCACGAGTACCAAATGCAGGAATATCGTTCGCATGTTCATGAAGGTACCTTCACGTTGAGCGGTGCTGCTGGCAAGCCAACCTCCGTAGCCGGGCACCCTCCACCCGGCACCCTCCACCTCGCTTCCTTCCGGGGGTTTTGCATCGATATGACTGAACAGGGCGACCGCGAAGAAGAACGCCGCGCCGGCCCGCCCACAGAAGAGCGGGTGCGACTCGAGCTCGTCCTGTTCGCCGATCTCATCCAGCGGTGTTCGAGGCTGCGGATTGTGAAATCGGTTTCGACAGACGGAACCAGAGTCGGACTGCGGACGCCGTCTTCGATTGATAGATCTGCGTGAAATCCAGGAGGATCGGGCATCATCTCGAGGTCCCGTTTCTTGACCCTCCGTCCCGGCCACGATTGATCGAATCTCCGGATTCGACGATCTTGGAGCCATATGACTGATACCGGCCGCTGGTCCCGTGTGCGAAACTCCCGCTTGTTTGGCGTCCTCGCCGTGTATGGGGGTGCGTCATGGGTCATCCTTCAGGTCGTGGACATCCTGCAGAGTTCTCTCCAGCTGCCGCCATGGGTGGGGGCGGTCGCGCTTCTTCTGCTGGCGATCGGTCTGTTTGTCGTGCTCGCCACGGCCCTCGTGCAGTCGAATCCGCTGACGGATCAACGCGAAGCCGCCGACGAAGTCCCGGGCTCCTGGGAAGTGGACCTGGGAGACCTGAAGGATTCGGTCTCCCGGGGGCGCGTTCCTCACCTCACGTGGGGGCGGGCCTTGCTTGGTGGCGCGATCGTGTTCTCGCTCCTGTTCGGATTTCTTGGACTGTGGGTCGTGATCCAGGATCGGGGCGAGAGCTTCGCGCCGGCGGAGGCGGTGGCGAACGACGCGGCCGCGCCCGCGATCGCGGTGCTCCCGTTCAGCGTGAGCGGCGAGGGATTGGACGGGTGGCGCGAGGGCACGGTCAACCTTCTTTCCACCAACCTCGATGGAGCAGCAGGACTCAGGGCCATCGACAGCCGAACGGTCCTGGCCCAGTGGGACCGCCAGGTGGGCGACGACACGGAGGGAGATCGGGAGACGGCACTGCAGATTGCCGGGGCCACGGGGGCTCGCTGGGCGCTCCTCGGTACCGCCGTCGCGATCGGACCCCGCGTCCGTCTCACTGCGGACGTGGTCGATCTGGAGACAGGCGTCGCCATGGGCCAGGCACGAGCCGAGGGTCCGCCCGACAGCGTCCTCGCCCTGGTGGACGGGCTCACGGTGGATGTGCTGCGCACGTTGCTCGGGGAGGCCGAAGGCGACCTGGAACCGGTGAGCCTCGCCGCGGTGACCACCGCCTCCATCCCGGCGCTGCGAGCGTTTCTCGAGGGCGAAGCTGCAAACAGGAAGTCGGAATTCGAGGTTGCGGTGGAGGCGTACGAGCGAGCGGTGGCCGCCGACTCGAGCTTCGCGCTCGCCTGGGATCGCCTCGCGTCCGCGATAGGCTGGGACGATGTGACCGACGAGAGAATGCTTGAAGCGCGCAGCCGCGCGTGGGAGCTCCGCGAGCGCCTGCCGGAGCGAAGGGTCCGGATGGTCGAAGTGAGCTATGGACAGACGAGAGACGACCCTTCGACGATCGAAAACGCCCGCGCCCTGGTGACTCGATACCCGGATGATCCGGAGGCCTGGTACCTTCTGGGTGAGACCTACCGCCATCTCCCGCCGACGTACCTTTCGACCCTCGAGGAGCAAGTAAGGACTTTCGAACGGGCGATCGATCTCGATCCGTCGTTCGCCCCGTACCGGATCCATCACCTGGAGCTGGCCTTCATGATGGGTGACAGCGCTGCGGCTCACGAACGGCTCCGGGAATACGCGCGCCTCGCCAGCGAAGACATGCGCACGGCTCGAGAGACGGTCCGAATGGGGCTCGCGTTCGGAGACTCAGCAACACACGCGCGCACGCTGGCTGGACTCGATACGGTACCAAGCGATGTGCTGCAACAAGTCGTCTGGGCCGAAATCGATCTGCGCCACCTCCAGGTTCCCGAGGAGGCGGCGGCTGCGCTGGAGGCGCGGGGACATGAGTTTGAGTGGGGCGATCAGATCTGGCGCACGGTAATCTTTTGGGCTCGCGGTCAATTCGCGCGAGTCTGGCCGCTGATTCCAGAAGTGCCGTTTCCGCAATTGGTTGCAGCATTCATCGCGGACCCTGCAGCCACGGGATTGGCTGTACCCCCTCCCGATCTCGTCGATCTGGTTCTGGAGGCCGAAAGCGAAACGGAGCGAACTCCCATTCTTGAAATCTGGGATGCAGCGGACGGATACCGGGCAATCATCGCTCTATCATCTGGCCGGCCAGCTGAATACGAGGCACGCCTGGAGGCGTTGTCCCGTGCCAGGGAGCAGGCGCTGGCTGACGGGGATTCGACCTTCGCCCGACGAGCCGAGGCTGTTGATCTTCTGGCTCGCGCTTCCCGGGCTCTCAGGAAGGAGGGAATCGATGCCGCTCTTCCGCTCGTGAGGCGGGCGAACGCGATCGAGCCGATTCCCCACGAGATGGGAGAATTCCTGATGCAAGCCGGACTTGCGAGGGAGGCGATCCCCTACCTCAGATACAGCTGGGACAATGCGTGGGCGTGGTATCGGCTCGGACAGGCGTACGAGCAGGAAGGCGAGCACGCCAGCGCCCGCGATGCGTACGAGGTCTTCGTGGCGGCGTGGGCCGAAGCGGATCCGGAGCTGCAGCCGTTCGTGGAAGACGCGCGCCGCCGCCTCGTGGCGCTGATCGAAGCGTTGGACTGACCAGGATCCGTTCGGGTCCGACCCGCCCCCCCTCACCTCCCGAAGGCGGGCACCACCCAGCCATCGAAGAACCGCCTGATCCGCCGCGAATTCCCCCGCGCCCCTTCCCGCAGCGACGACGTAGCCACCACCACCAGCTCCAGCCGCGGCACGATGACGATGAACTGCCCCCCGTAGCCCCAGCCGAAGTGGGCCGTCTCGCCGCCCCACCTTTCCGTCCACCACAGGTAGCCGAATCGGTGCCGGTTCCACGGCGAGGTGCCGCGGGGCGTCCATGACTCCTCGATCCACGCCTCGGGAACGAGCTGGCGGCCGTCGTACCGCCCTCCGTCCGCGAACAGCTGCCCGAGCTTCATCATGTCCCGGGGCCGGAGCGGCATGTTGTTGCCCCCGAGGTAGTTACCCTGCGGATCCCGGTCCCACTCGCCCAGTGGAATCCCCAGCGGCCTGAACAGCTCGTCACGCATGTAGCGCCGCAGGCTCTTTCCGGACTGCCTGGTCAGGATCACGGACAGGAGGTGCGATGTACCCGTGGAATAGGAGTGACACTCGCCGGGGTCGCACTCCATCGGACGCCGAAGCTGGTCCCAGGCCCAGTCGTTCGACGCCACCCAGGCGCCGTAGTTGCCGAACGAGGTGGTCTCGATCCCGGTCTGCATCGTGAGCAGGTGCCGGAGCCGGATATCATCCTTCCGGGGGTCCCAGTCGTCGCGTGCCCTGAGCCGCTCGTAGTAGTCGGGCAGCAGCTCAGACAGCGGCTGCTCGATCCCCTCCAGCAATCCATCGCGGATCGCGATCCCGACCATCGGCGACAGGAGCGTCTTGGACACCGACTTCACGTTTACGGCCTGGTCCGGCCGCGTGCCGCGGTAGTAGCGCTCGACGATCAGCGAGTCGCGGCGGGAAATCAGCAGGCTGGTGAGAGCGGGCAGGTCTTCCGCGACTTCGAGCATCCGCTCGAGGCGCGCGGCGTCGTACAGGGGCGGGCTCGGAGGGCCGACGAACGAGAGGTCTGCCTCCGCGCCCTGACCGCGGGCATCGCTCAGAGTGCCAGTGGCCAGCAGAGAGCCCACCAGGAGCGCTCGGATCAGAACCGTCGGGATTGACTCTCGCATGGACCTCGTGTACCCCTCCGCCCCCCGCGGTTCCGCAGTCTCACATCACTGTTGGGACCCTGCGCCAGAAGCTGGCATGTGGGCATGTGGGCATTCTACCGAGGGTCTGCGAAGAGACATCGGGCTATGCGGGGTCCCTACACCGAGAGTGGGAAAGTGGGAATTGACGTGTAGGGCGTTGAACAGGACGCTACAAGCCCCGAGCGCACCTCAGGCGTTGAACAGGACGCTACAAGCCCCGAGCGCACCTCACACGCCCTGAGCGCACCTCACTCGCCACCCCACCTGCTCGTCCGCGATCTCCCCCAGCCTCTCCCGGACGTCCTGCGGAACCTTCGGATCCGTCATCAGCCGCGCCTTCCGGTGCCACTCGGGCGCCAGCACCCTTTCCCACAGCCCGGCCGGCTCGAGAACTGCCCGGAGCGCCTCGTCGTCGGGGAATCTCCAGTCCACCTGGCGCTTCGCGGTGAGGCGGAAGTCCTCGCCCGCGACGGCCCGCTCGCCGGTCTGTTCGAAGAACCGCTCGAGGGCCTCAAGCACCGGCTCGAGCTCGGCCTGCCGCTCCCGGATCTCGTTCGTGAGGCTTCCGTACCGGTCGGCCAGCGCCGTCGCCTCGTCGCGTGACGGAGCGGGGACGGGCGGCTCCTGCTCCCAGTTCTCGGGATACCAGTCGGCGAACAGGGAGCAGTGCTCGCGCCAGTCGCACCACGAGCAGCGGGCCTGCCGGATCGGCTCGAACTCGCCGGCCTCGACCCCTCGCACCACGGCCCGCACCCGTTCCCTCGCCTCCTCGAGCTGCTCCTCGCTGCGGCGCGGCACGGTAATCGGGGTCCCGGACGGCACGTGGTACAGCTGCAGCTCCTCCACCTCGACTCCGAGCTGGTCCTCCACGGCGATCTGGTACAGGCTCAACTGCGGCGACGCCTCGGCCTGCTCCCGGGTAAGGATCTTCCCGGTCTTGTAGTCCACGATCCGGACGCGGCCGTTCTCCAGCTTGTCGATCCGGTCGATCACCGCCGTCACCTGGATCCCTTCCACTTCGAACCGGAGCGTCAGCTCCACGGCCATCGGCGGTCGAAATTCTTCCCCGGAGTGGTCCTGGTAGAACTGCTGCACCATCAGCGTGCCATCGGCGTAGGCTTCCTCCCGCTCCTCGAAGGTGAAGTAGGCTTCGTCGTCGAATTCCTCGTCGAACACGTCCAGCACGTGCTCCAGCAGAGGCGGACATTGCCGCCGTTCCCCGTAAAACGACTCGAGCGCCTTGTGGACGGCCGAGCCCTTGTTGAGGTGCGGTGCCGGCTTCGTGGGATGATCGTCCAGGTAGTGGAGCTTGTAGCCCTGCGGGCATTCCAGGTACAGGGTGATCGACGTGTGACTGAGCTTCTTCATGCGTGGCTCGTGACTCGTGGAGTTCGACCGGCGGGCTCAGTCGAGAATAAACAAAGTCCGTGAAATCGTACAGGCACCCCGGGGACGGCCCGGGGTTTCAGCACACGATTCCCCCGGTGCGGACAGGATCCACCGGGTGGAGCGTTTCGCCTGCAGCGTCGGGCGCTATGTTCTCTTACACCCTGTCTTCGAAGCTCAGGAGTTGTCACGATGAAACGTCCCGCCCTTGCGGCCGTTCTTTCTGCTCTACTGCTGGCGCTGCCCACCGGCCCTGCGCTCGCACAATTCCACCCGGTGCCCGGAGACCTGCTCTGGAGCCAGGAGATCGGGGGGCAATTGTGGGCGCCGCTGATGCACCACGACGGTGTCCTCTATTTCGGCAGTGACGACTCGACGTTCTACGCTTTCGACATCGAGTCCCGGGAAGTGAAATGGCGGTTCCACACGGGCGGGATGATCCGTTCGGGAGCGGAGATCATCGGCGAGGTCGTCGTTTTCGCGAGTGATGACGGGTTCCTGTACGCGCTGGCCCCCGATTCCGGGAAGGAAGTCTGGCGGTTCGACCTGGGCAGTGCGGGTATCGAGCGTGTCTTGCCGGCGCTCGATCCGCCGTACGAGTACGACTACCGCAATTCATCTCCGATGAATCATGCTGGAGTCATCTATATCGGAAGCGCGGACGGGGTCCTGTATGCCATTTACAACGATACCGGATTGCAGTTCTGGAACTACGAGGCGGACGGACCGATCCGATCGACCCCGGTCACCGATGGCCGCAACGTCTATTTCGGGAGTCGTGACGGTCACCTCTATGCCGTCGATGCCCACTTCGGGACCCTGTCCTGGCGCTTCGACACGGGCGGGATCGTGCAGGGATCGCCGGCGATCGGAGGAGGAAACGTGTTCGTGGGTAGCCGCAGCGCCGCCGTGTTCGCGCTCGATGCGCTGACGGGAGCCCAGCGGTGGAAACATGTCAACGAGGACGGATCCTGGGTCGAGTCATCGCCCGTGTTCAGCGACGGAGTCGTGTACATCGGCAGCTCGGATGCCCGAGCACTCTACGCGCTCGATGCGGAAACCGGGGACACGATGTGGGAGTTCGAGACCGGCGGCTGGTCCTGGAGCGATCCCGTGCTCGCCGACGACGTGGCCTACATCGGCGGCCTCGGTGTCTCCTCGTACTACTTCGAGGGAGTCGACATGCGCCCCGGCTTCTACGCGGTGGACCAGGAGACTGGAGCCGCCCTGTGGGAGTTCACCCCGGAGCTCATCGAGGGATTCGTGAGCGGGGGCGTGTTCTCGACCCCGGCGATCGTCGACGGAGTCGTGTACGTGGGAGGGATCGACGGGCGGCTGTACGCGATCAAGCAGTAGGGGCTGTGGGGGCGCTGGGGCGCGGCGCACTGGAGAAATTGAGCGCGCAGACTCCTGGTTTCAGTTCACACCGCTCGCTGTCCCCCGTTTCGGCAGACGCACGTCACGTTTCGGGTCCCTACGCCGAAAGTGGGAAAGTGGGAAAGTGGGAATTGACGTGTAGGGTCCTGAACAGGCATGGCGCGCAGGACCTCGCACACGGGTGTAGCGGTGGAGTGGCAGGCACGGTCGGAGACGTAGAGACATGAAAGACGAGAACAGCCGAGAAGAGCGCCGCGCAGGGCCGCCGTCGGAGGACAGGGTGCGGCACGAGCTCGTGCTGTTCGCCGACCTGATCCAGCGCCTGGAGAACGAGAACCGGCTGACCGAGGAGCTGCCCTTCGTCCTCCACCGGCTGGGTGACCTCCGCCGCCTGTTGTTCGACTACGAGGTGCGCGCGACCGCACGGCTCCTGCCGATCGAGGATCCCGACGAGCCCTGACCCGGAGCTAACCGCTTCCCACCGCGTCCTTTGGTTGCGAAGCCCCTCCTCCGTATGATATGATATAGACCGATTTAATTGAAGCGGCCCACATTGCACGATTCCCAAGGGGCTGCATGCATCCGCCACAGAGAAGTCTCGAGAGCCCGGGGGGGCGACCCGAGGATCATCTGTGGCTGAATGCCTTCTCAGAAGCCGATCCGGCCCTCAGTACAACTCCACGATTCCCGACACTCCCGTTTAGTCATTCCCGGCACCCCGGCCGCGAGACCGGTCCGCAAAGCTCAGGAGTCTCCTCGAGACAGTCCGGCTGCGCCTTCCATCCATTCCTTCACGGAGGAACCGATGCGCGGACTCAGAGCAGTATCTCGTGGTGCCAGCCTGATTCTCGCCGGGGGGCTCCTTCTGTTCGCTGTTCCTGCCGCCAGTGTGCGACGACGCCGGCCCGAACGACGTGCCGGAGCAGTCCGACCTGAACTGCTTCAGCCGGGCCGACAACATTCCCGGCAGCCTGGGCGTGCAGTGGAGCTGGGACGACATCGACCAGTGGACGGGAACGGGTCAGACGGGCGACGCCTGCGGCCTGTTCGACACGGACGGCGATGGGAACGCGAACCTCGCCGTGTGCGCCCAGATCACCAACAACGCAGAGGGCACGGAAGTCATCCAGCTCCCGAGCGTCGGAGCTGCGATCGCCTACGAGTGCAGCGACAAGAAGCAGGACCGCTGCTCCAAGCAGGTCACCCTGCTGTCGGTCGTCGGGAATACCTCGTGCACCGTGGACGTCGGCAACGAGTTGGCCCCCTGGCCGGGTGACGATACCCCGTACGACGTGCTCGCGGAGTGCGACCTCGACCTCGAGGCGCTGCAGGCAGGCTCTTCGACGAATCTGCTTAATGTATGCTCCTTTCCATCGGGTTCGCCGAACAGCAACCCGTTCGATTGCGTGATCACGCCGGGCGCCGGCTACCTGGTGATTCAGAAGACGACGACACCGGCCACCACGGAGAGCTTCAACTTCACGCTGTCGCCCGCGGCGCGTGATGGGAACACGGCCTACAGCGCGCCGGGCG
>JBDGUZ010000120.1:0-7851 GCA_039585915.1 Gemmatimonadota bacterium | reverse complement strand
AGCTGGGTGCTGAACGCCGACGATCCCGCTGTGCTCGGTTTGGCCGCCAGCGCGTCCGGGCGGCGATTTCTATTCTCGGTCGCAAGCGAAGTTCCGGTCGGGGCGTGGAGTGACCCGGAGGGAGAACTATTCGCCCGGCTGGCCGAGGGCGACCCCCCCGTTCGGTGGGCGAACCAGGCTGATATTCCCCTGATCGGCCGGCACAACGTGTCCAACGTCCTCGCTGCCTGCCTGGCGGCTGTAGTGGCAGGAGCCGAGCCCCGGACGCTGTCGGAGTCATTGCGGAGCTTCCGCGGGCTTCCACACCGCCTGCAGCCGGTTGCCGAGCGTGCCGGAGTACTGTGGGTGAACGACTCGAAGGCGACGAACGTCTCCGCGGCCGTGGCCGCGGTGAACGCATTCGACCGTCCGGTCATTCTCCTACTCGGCGGTCGGCACAAGGGTCAGCCGTATACCGAGCTGGCAGACGCGGCTCGGCAGAGGGCTCGCGCCGTGATCGCGTTCGGCGAGGCGGCGCCCCTGATCGTGTCCGAACTGCGGGATGCGGTCGAAACCGTCGTGGTCGAGTCGGGGCTCGACTCTGCTGTGAGGGCTGCCGCCGACCTGGCGCAGACGGGTGATGTCGTGCTGTTGGCGCCGGCGTGCTCGAGCTACGACATGTTTCCGAATTACCTGGAGCGAGGCCGAGCCTTCGAGGCGGCAGTGGTCGGTCTGCAGCCAGCGGAGTCGGCCCCGTGAAGCGGGATCGACCGACGCGGGCGGGAGCGCTCGGACTTCGAGGATTCCCGGTTCGACCGGCGGTTGATTCTCCCTCGGCTTCAGGCCGCGGCCTGCTCGTCGCTACCCTCGTACTGGTGGGTTTCGGTCTCCTGTCCGTATACAGCGCGAGCTCGTACGTGGCCCAGCAGGCGGGTCGCCCCGACACATACTACCTGTTCCAGCAGGCGAGTCGTGCGGGAATCGGGTGCGTGGCGATGGCCGCCACCAGTATTCTCGACTATCGGGTATACCGCCGACTGGCGTGGCCGATTCTCGCGGTCACGACCATTCTGCTCATTCCGCTCGTTCTCCCCGGAACCGATGCGATCGCACCCACGGTCAACGGGGCCCGTCGGTGGCTCGACCTGGGTATCACGCTACAGCCGTCGGAACTCGCGAAGCTGGCGGTCGTGATCTGGACGGCCGCGCTGGCAGTCAAGAAGCAGGATTCGCTGCACGATTTTCGCGAGGGAATCCTCCCGTTCCTCGTCGTTCTCGCGCCAGTCTGTCTGCTCGTGCTGCTCGAACCCCACTTCTCCGCAGCGATGTGGATCGCCGTCCTCGCCGGTACGGTCCTGTTCGCTGCCGGGGCGCGTATCGGGCACTTCGCTCTGCTCGGCGCTTCCGTCATGGCCCTGGCAGCTACCCAGATTGTAGCAGCCGAATACCGATTGCAGCGCCTCACGGCGTTTCTCGATCCGGAGACGGCGGCCGGCGCCGGAGGTTATCAACTCAAGCAGTCACTGATAGCAGTCGGTTCGGGTGGACTTACGGGAGTTGGTTTCGGGCGGAGCACGACGAAAATGCAATTCCTCCCGGAGCCGCAGAACGACTTCATTTATTCGATCATCGCGGAGGAGTGGGGGTTTGTCGGTGCCGTCGCGGTCATTGGACTGTTCGCCTTGTGGGTGCACCTGGGATTCCGCGTCGCCCGCTCCGCACCGGATCTGTTCGGGCGTCTGCTCGCTACCGGGATCACGGCCGGTGTCGCGCTCGCGGCGTTCGCCCATATCGGGATCGCACTTGGTTTGCTCCCCACTACCGGAGTCAATCTCCCATTCATCAGCGCGGGCGGAACGAACCTCGTAATCACGCTCGGGGCCACCGGGATTCTGCTCAACGTGTCTTCGGCGAAAGGCCGCAAGCGATGAGCGTCCGAATCCTGCTCGCCGGCGGTGGCACGGGGGGGCACCTGTACCCGGCCCTGAACCTGGCGACCGCGCTTCGAGCCGCTCGGCCCGACGTGGAGCTCATGCTGGTCGGAGCGTCACGCGGAATCGAGGCCACGGTGCTCCCGAAGGCCGGCGTCCCGTATCGGCTGCTCCCGATGGAGCCGTTCCGGCGCGGTCGAGTGTTTAGAAACTGGCGGCTCGCGGCTTCTGCGCCTGCGGTGATGAACGGCATGCGGCGCGTGTTCAAGGAGTTGAATCCGGACGTCGTCGTCGGTACCGGCGGCTACGCGTCGGGTCCCGCGGTCCTGTACGGTCTGTTGTCCGGCAGAAAGACAGTCCTGCAGGAGCAGAACGCTTTTCCAGGACTGGTGACCCGACGACTCGCTCCGAAGGTAGACCAGATCATCCTCGGCTACCCGGAGGCGGTAGAGCATCTGTCTCCAGGGCCGCACACTGAAGTGCTGTCGTGGGGCAATCCAGTGGCCACGCCAACTTCCGAGAGCGGGAACGATACAGAGGAAGGTGGCTTCCGCTGGCCGGGCGGCCGGGTCGCTGCGGTTATCGGAGGCAGCCAGGGTGCGAGAGGTCTGAACGAGCGGCTCCTCGCCGACCTCGAAGCCGCCACGGACTGGCCGGCTGACACGACGCTCGTGTGGATCACCGGGCCGAACCACCTCGCGGCTGTCTCCACGGCAGTCGCCGCCGGCCGGTGGGAGGATCGGATCCTGACGGTTCCGTACGTGGATGACCTCGGCGCCCGACTGTCTGGTGTGACCATCGCGATCTGCCGGTCGGGCGCGATGCTCTGCTCCGAGTTGAGTGCTGCCGGCGTTCCGGCCGTGCTCGTTCCATTCCCCGCAGCCGCGGCGGACCATCAGCGACACAACGCGGCCGCGCTGTCGGCGGCCGGAGCGGCAGTGATGCTCGAGGAGCGATCGATGCAAAGTGGTGAGCTATGGGAATCAGTCCTCGAACTGCTGCGCGAGGAGGACAGACTGCGGCAGATGGCCGACGCCATGAGCGCCCGCGGACGTCCCGGAGCGGCCGACCGCATCGCGCGGGAGTTGCTCGATCTTGCTGAGCGGAGTGATGAACTCGAGATCGAGACGCCGGAGTTGGAAACGGGAGAGGTTGATGTTCGTGGCTGATCGGCTCCCGCGGCTGTCGGATCTCCCGGGTTCGGGGTCTCGTGTGCACCTGCTGGGGGCGGCCGGAGCCGGAATGCGTGCGCTGGCTGCGGTACTGATTGACGGCGGCTGGGAAGTCTCGGGCTCAGATCGCGACGCGACAGCGGTCAGGTCCCTGTCCTCGATCGGACTGACGCCCCTGTCTGAATCAGACGTCTCGGCAGCCACGGATGCCGACGTGGTGATCCGGAGTTCGGCTATCCCGGGCGATCACCCGGCTCTCTCTGCGGCACGCAAAGCTGGCATCCCGATCCTGAAACGGGCCGCGGCCGTCGGATCTCTGGTAAACGAGCGACGGCTCGCGGCCGTGGCGGGAACGCACGGCAAGACGACGGTGACGACGATGCTGGGTCTGGCCCTCGAAGCCGCCGGCAGGGACCCGCTCGTTCTCACGGGTGGCCACGTTGCCGAGTGGGGCGGCAACGCCCGGATCGGACGCGGACCGGAAGCCGTGGTCGAGGCCGACGAGTACGATCGATCGTTCCTCCAGCTGGATCCATCACTCGCCGTAGTGACATCCGTCGAGCCCGAGCACCTGGAATGCTACGGCGGTGAGACCGAATTGCGATCCGCATTCCAGGCGTTCGCCGCGCCCGCAGCCGATCGGACGGGTGTGCTCGTGTGCGCGGATGACGAGGGAGCACTCGAACTCGGGGCGCGGATCGGATCCTGTCTGAGCTACGGGTTCTCGGCCTCGGCCAACTACCGGCTCGAGATCATAGCGGCCGCCCCCGACGGGCAGCGCTGCAGGGTGAAAGGCCCAGGGCTCGACATGTCGTTCGATCTCGCGGCTCCCGGCGCTCACAACGCTCAGAACGCTGCCGCTGCACTCATCTCCGCAAGCCGATTGGGAGCCGAGGCAGAGACGCTGGTCGGCTGTCTGCGCCGGTTCCGAGGAGTGGATCGGCGGCTCCAGGTCCTCGGCTCTCGCGATGGCGTGGTGATCGTGGATGACTATGCGCATCACCCGACCGAGGTTCGAGCTTCGATTTCAGCACTGCGGTCCGCATGGCCTGGAACGCGGCTGATCGTCGCCTTCCAGCCCCACCTCTACAGTCGGACGCAGGCGATGGCGGCGGACTTCGGCCGCGAGCTGGCCGCGGCGGACCAGGCGCTCGTTCTACCGATCTATCCGGCGCGTGAGGAACCGATCGAAGGGGTCGATTCCGGTCTCGTGGTACGGGAGGCGCCGGGACACGTACGGCAGGGAAGTGTGGATGAGGCCGTAGATCTGGCCTCCGAGGCTCGCGGCGAGACCGCAATCGTATTCATGGGTGCCGGGGACGTCACGGATGCCGCGCACCGCGCGGCGAGGGAGCTCACGGGTGATGCGCTGGGAGTCTGAGGTGAAGCTCTCGGACGAGGTCCGCTGGCGGATCGGGGGTGCTGCCGCCCGCTTCGGCCGCGTTGCTTCGGTCTCGCACCTGGTCGAAGCACTGGCCGAGCTGGCCGGTGAGCCGTTTCTCACCCTCGGGTGGGGGGCAAACCTGCTCGTCGCTGATCGCGGCGTCGCGAGCCCAGTACTCGTGCTCGGGGATGAGCTCGACTCGATCCGGACATCTCCCGGACGCATCGAGGCCGGCGGTGCCGCCGGCCTCCCTGCGCTCGTCGGCGAAGCACGCCGCATGGGGGCTGAGGGCTGGTGCTTTCTCGAAGCTGTGCCGGGGAGTATCGGCGGAGGCCTTCGGATGAATGCCGGTTCCGCCGACACGGGAATCTGGGATCGGGTAATCGATGTGGAGGCCGTGACTCCGGACGGCGAGATCGTCCGGCTGACGGCGGCAGAGGCTCGGCCTACGTATCGGCGGATCGAAGTTCCAGAGGATTGGGTGCTCACGTCGGCCCGGTTCAAGACCACTCCGGGCGATCCGGAGGCAGTCGAGGCCGCGCACTTTGAACGCCGGCGAAGGAAGGTAGCCACCCAGGTCTACGACCTCCCGAGCTGCGGGTCGGTGTGGAAGAACCCGGGAGCCGGGTGGGGGTCGGCCTGGGAACTGGTGGATGCGGTCGGAATGCGAGGTGCCCGGACAGGAGGGGCTCAGATCACCGAAAAGCACGCGAATTTCATCGCGAATCTCGACCGAGCGAAGGCGGAGCACGTGCTAGCGTTGATGTGCGAGACTCGACGACGGGTTCTGGAGCATGTCGGTATCGCGCTGGAGCCGGAAATACGGTTCTGGGGCTTCGAGACCGAAGAACTCCAGTCCGTGGGGGCCGTCTCGTGACCCGGCAGACCCGGCGTAGACTCGCAGTCGCTCTCACGGGCGCGCTCGTCGGAATCTCGAGCCCGGTCTGGGGTCCCCCGATACTCCGGGGGATTCCCGCGTTCCATGTGAAGATGGTAGATGTTTCCGGGACTCGGTTCGCGTCCGATGCGGACCTCAGGCAGATATCGGGGATTGACTCTCTGTCTTCAATCTGGGACGACCCGGGCAGCTGGGAATCGTCGATCGTCGAACATCCCCTGGTAGAGGAAGTTCGTGTGGTGCGGGCCGGGCCGAATCGGTTGCGGATCGAGGTGCGGGAGGTCCGGCCGGTGGCGCTGGTCCCGGTTCCCGGACTCGTCGCCGTGGATGGGGATGGGTATCGGATCGACGTGGAGCCTGCCGTGCACAGGTTGGATCTGCCGATTCTCCGGAACGCCACGATCGATTCTGTCACCGGACGAATTCCGGAAGAGGAAGCGAGGCGATCACTCGCTGTACTGGAGGAGATCGATCTCCTGGCACCCGAGTTCACGGAACGGGTGTCCGAAATCCTGCCGCTCGACTCGGAGGCGTTCGATCTGAATCTAATGGAAGGAAGTCTCGTCAAGAGTCTCACGCTGCCCTACCGGGACGCGTCGCGGGCCTTCCTTCAAGCCTCAGCCGCGATCCAGGCCGCGCAAGAACGGGGAGCAGTCGTGTCAGCCGATGCCCGTTATGCCGAGAAGGTATTCGTTCGCACGGGTGGGGAGCGGTGATGAACGGTCCCCGTTGTCTGGCCGGCCTCGATGTCGGATCCGAGACCACGTGCGCGGTGCTGGTGGAGCTGAACGTCGCGTGGGGAGATGGCGATGTGGAGGCCCGGGTCCTGGGAATCGGAGAGGCCCCGACATCCGGTGTCCGGAATCGTGTCGTGACGAACATGGACGCTGCCACCGAGTCGATTCGCGAAGCGCTTCGGCTGGCGGAAGAGATGGCCGGCGCCGAGGCCTCCGTCGTGTACGCCGGGATTTCCGGTGACCACGTGGAGGTAGACAGTTCCACCGGCGTCGTGGCGATCTCGGGCCGGGAGATCCTGCCGCGAGACCTCGACCGGGTCCACGAAGTGGCACGTGCGGTCGTGGTGCCGCCGGATCGGGAGCTTCTGCACGCGATTCCACAGGACTACGCCGTCGATGGGATCCCCGCAGTGCAGGATCCAACGGGGATGGAGGCCACCAGGCTCGAATCCGAAGTCTGCGTGGTGACGGCCGGCTCAGTTCCGGCGCAGAACCTCCGGAAGGCGATCGACCGGGCAGGATTCAGACTCGAAGAACTCGTTCTCGCTCCTCTCGCCACCAATCTCGCGGTGCTCTCCGACGAACAGCGGAGCGCCGGAGTCGTGGTCGTGGAGATCGGTGCGGCGGCCACGGAAGTGCTTGCATTCAAGGACGAGCGACTCCGGCTGTTCGCGACTCTGCCCTGGGGAGGCGCAACGATTTCCAGCGACATCGTGAAAGGACTCGGAGTGTCGGCGGCCGAGGCCGAGCGCCTCAAGGCGGAGCACGGAAGCGCACAGACGAAGCGTGTCGATTCGTCGGAAATGCTCGAGATCCCCGGACCGACTCCGGGAACGGTGCGCACCGTCTCGAAGGAGCTTCTTTCGCACATCATCGAGCAGCGACTGGACGAGATGCTCGGACTCATTTACGACGAGCTCGACGCCCGCGAACTGCTCGACGGTTTGCAGGCGGGAGTGGTGCTGGCCGGCGGGGCGGCCCAAATGGACGGCGTCGTCGAGCTCGCCCAGGAAGTGTTCAATCTCCCGGTCGCACTCGGCGAGCCGGGGGCCGGTCTGTCGGGGCTCGTGGATGCTGTACGGAGGCCGGAGTGCGCCACGGCGGTGGGACTGGCGCTGTACGGGCGTCATCGCCGGGCGGAACGACCGGTCGGCTCAGCTATGCGCGCTATCGGGCGCGTGTCGGATTGGTTCAGGGAGTTCTTCTGATGGCACGGGATCGGGCTCGTGACGGAGCCGCCACGGAGAGGCGGTCGCCTGAGCGGCAGACGACCCGAGGGGACGGGAACGCAGGAAAAACGCTCGAACGGGAGGGACAGATGGTATTCGAGTTCGACGACGGCGGAACGCGCAACGCGCGGATGAAAGTCGTGGGAGTGGGCGGCGCGGGAGGCAACGCCGTGAATCGGATGATCGACGAGAACCTCGATGGAGTCGAGTTCGTCGCGATCAACACTGATGCGCAGGCGCTGAAGAACTGTGAGGCCCATATCAGACTTCAGGTTGGTCGCAAGCTCACCCGAGGTCTCGGAGCGGGGGCGCGTCCCGAGGTGGGAAGACAGGCGATCTCCGAGAGCGAGGAAGAAGTCCGGAAAGCTCTGGATGGGGCTGACCTGGTATTCGTGACCGCCGGAATGGGCGGCGGAACAGGCACTGGAGCGGCCCCACGGGTCGGTCAGATCGCATCCGAGCTCGGTGCCCTGGTCATAGCGATCGTAACGCGCCCGTTCCTGTTCGAGGGCAAGAAGAGG
>JBDGUZ010000119.1:0-7886 GCA_039585915.1 Gemmatimonadota bacterium | reverse complement strand
GTGATCCAGGCGCCGCTCATAGCGAGGCCGTCGTCACGGGCCTCGGACAACGGCTGCGATGCCAACCCC
The DNA here is from genome assembly GCA_039585915.1 of Gemmatimonadota bacterium. Classification (GTDB taxonomy): domain Bacteria; phylum Gemmatimonadota; class Gemmatimonadetes; order Palauibacterales; family Palauibacteraceae; genus Carthagonibacter. Next base: position 7,817 of record JBDGUZ010000119.1, on the reverse strand, counting down.
GCCGCGTGCAGCGAGCCGTACAACCAATCTCCGGATCGATCGCCGGTGAACATCCGTCCGGTCCGGTTGGCGCCATGCGCCCCGGGCGCGAGACCGACGATCAGTAGCCAGGCATCCGGATCTCCGAACGACGGGACGGGCCGGCCCCAGTACTCCTCGTCGGCGTATGCGGCGCGCTTCGTCCGGGCGACCTCCTCTCGCCACGTGACGAGTCGGGGGCAGCGCCGGCAGGTGACGACCTCGCTGTCGAGCGCCGCGAGAGCCTGTGCGCGGCGGTCCGACCCGGGCGGGACCGTACCACTCACTCGGGCCGGAGCTCCACGTCGAGCGACTCCTTCGGGGCGTCCAGCACGACCGACGTGTTCGTCCCCTCGATCCCCGGCAGGCTCAGCATGCTCTTGATCTCCCGGTTCATCTCGGTCTCATTGGCGAACCGGCCGATCACCATCACGTCGAACTCCCCGGTGATCTCGTAGACGTGGGTCAGGCTGGGGTGCTCGGTCAGCGACTTCACGATCATCGGCAATGCCTCACCGCGGGCCTTGATCCGGGTGACGGCAATGAGTCCCAGGCCCAGTTCACTGTAGTCGAGCACGGCGCGATACCCCTTGATCACGCCCCGTTCATCGAGCTCCCGGAGCCGGGCCCCGACGGTACTGGCAGCCACGCCGAGCGCGTCGGCCAGCCGCCGGTTCGAGCGACGTGCATCGAGCTGCAGCTCCCGCAGGAGCCTGATATCCAGATTGCGGTAGGTCACGGTTCCTCTCCGGTAGTGCGGCCGGCGGGCTGGCGTATCGTCCAGGGAGGATAGCCCCGGAGGTGGGATGGTTGCGAGAGCGAGCCCTGCGGGGCCCTATTCCGAGTCTTCGAGTCGTCCGGAGTCCCTCGCAACCCTCGGGAGTGAATCGGATGCGGCTTCTGCCCCTCGCCGTGGTGTCGGTCGCTCTCACCTTGCTTTCCTCGCCCGTTCTTGCACCCGCCCAGACCGCGGATCCGGACACCTCCAGCGCGGCTGCGTCGCCGAAGTCCGAGCCGGCGACGGGCGTCCAGTGGTTTCCGGACCGGTTCGTGATCGCCGCGCTGATCGCGGCGCCGCGCGAAGTCCGCTTCGAAGGGGGCCTGTACAGCGCCGAGCGGGATCTCGAGTCCGAGTACGAAGGCTCCTCCCTCGAGAGCGAAGTCGCCGTCGGCTACCGCATCCCGGTGGTCCGCCTGCTGGATGGCGGCGCGGACGGCGTCGCGCTGGACCTCGGGTTCGAAGCCGGAGTGTGGTCACGGTTCTACATGGAGAACCGCACGCGCGACCTGATCGCTACCGATTATCGGGTGGGGGCTCCGCTGTCGCTGCGTTACCGCGCGATCGAGGGACGGCTCACCTTCCATCACATGAGCTCGCATCTCGGTGACGATTACGTGGCCCGATTCGGACTCTGGGTGTACCAGGTTTCCCGGGAGGCGCTGGAGCTGGTGCTCGCCGTTCGGCCTGTCGAGCCCGTTCGGCTGTACGGTGGTGGTGACCTCAACGTCGGACGGGGGACCAACGTCGCGGTCGACGACGAATTCCGTGGTCAGGAATTCGTGGCCGTCGAGCAGTGGGTGCTGCGGTTTGGGGCGGAGTACGACCCGAGCTGGGCGCGGGAGGGTTCTGTTCAGCCATTCTTCGGCGTGAACCTCGAAACCACGGAAACGACCCGCCGGCTGGCCACGATCATCCGGGGAGGAGTCGCGTTCCGCATCAACTCGGTCCGCCTTCTGCTCGACGCCCAGTACAGGGACGGTCCATCCGCGATGGGTCAGTTCCGGCTCGATCCCGAAGGATTCGACAACCTGGATGATCCTCGCCCGTTCCGAGGAGTCGATGAGCGGATGTTCGGAGTCGGACTCACGGTCCAGATCGGGGGCCTGGTGGCTCCAGGACCGGCCGACCGGGGGTTGTGAGAACGGGCCAGGATCCCCCTCAGTTCCCGGTGAGGATCTCTTCGAACAGGGCTATGGCCCGCGGGTCTCCCGTCTGGCCGAGCCAGAACAGGGAGGCCTGCACGAGTTCCGGGTCATCGTTATCTCGGGCCACCTTGATCAGGGCGTCGATCCCGGACCCATCGGGAAGCCGGGACAGCCCGAACAGTGCAGCCTCCTTGACCTCGGTGTCACCGTCCGACCGGACGATCTCCTCGAGGCCTTCGGTCGCCTGGTCCCCCGCCAGCATGGCAAGCCAGAAGATCGCGGCCTCGCGTGTCTCGGAATCGAGCCCTGTCTCGCGCGCCATGTCCAGGAGCTCCGGCCAGATGATCACGTCGGCAGCCAGCGAAGCCGCGCCGATCGCCTCGTCCCCCATGTCTCCGTCGAAACGGCGGGCGAGCGACAGCAGGTACTCGGCCGCCTCTGCGGGCGCGACCACGCCGAGGTCCGTTCGAGCGGCGTCCCGCGAGTTCCTTGTCCGGCCGACCCACCAGTCCAGGTCGATGACCTGGGGGCCTGACTTCTCGATTTCCAACAGGATCGGACCGGCTTCGCATTGCCAGTCCGCATCGCTCTCACCGTCGTCGTGGTCGAAGCTGATTCTCTGACCGTCGCCGCATACCCCTTTCCTGGCGGCGTAGCTGAACCGAACACTCCCATCCGGGGCGGCATCGATCCGGCTTGCCAGGTCGCTCACCTCCTGGGCCTCGCCCGCCGGCGTGATGACCAGCCACGAAACAGCGGCGACGCCCACGAAGAGCGCCGCCGCCAGGCCCACGCCACCACGCTTCATCTGCCTCCCGACCATCATCCCCACCTCGTCCTGAAGTCGATGTTGTCTGCGTCGAAGGGAGCGCCGGCCGACCCGAAGGGCGGCCGGCGCCGTGTCGTTCTACTGTTCCAGGATCTCCAGCATCAACGCCTTCGCCCGTGGATCGTCCGAGTGTCCGACCCAGAACACCGCGTTCTGCTTGAGCTCGGGATCCGTCTCCGTACGCGCGATCTCGAGCAGCACGTCGAACGCCGCCGGGTCCTCACTCTGGGTGAGCGCGAACATGATCTGTTCCTTCATGTCCTGCGTTTCGGCATCCCGGTAAATCTGGCCGAGCCGCGCCGACGTCAGGCTTCCGTTACGCGCGGCCGCGAACAGCGCCATCTCACGGATGTCCGGGTCCTCGTTCGGATCTGAGGCGACCGAGTACAGGAAGTCCCCGTCCACTCCGGTCGGCGTCTGGGACAGCGCGAACAGCGCCGCCTCCCGTGCGTCCGACTCCTCCTTCGGCAGTGTCCGGAACAGCTCTTCCAGGTATTGCGCGTTTTCGGCGGACGGCTGCATCGCCAGACTGTGAATCGCCATCGCCCTGACGTCCGGATCGACGCCGGGCCTGCTCGCGATATCCTTCAGCGCAGCGCTGGACTGTGGTCCGGGCATCTGCCCGAGCGCGAATACCGCTGCCTCCTGCAGCTCAGGATCACCGCTCTGCGCAGCGGTCGTGAGCGCGGCCATCGCGCGCGGATCGTTGCTGCGAGCCAGCCAGTGCGCGGCGTGCATCTGGACTTCGGGATCCGGATCGTTCTGCATGATGTCCAGCATCAGGTCGGTGGACCGGGCATCGTCGTCCATCCGGGCCAGGAGGAACACCGCCTGCTGCCTCAGCATGGCGGTCTCGGGCGTCCGGGTCGTGAGGATATTCTCCAGGATCGGGATCGCTGTCTCCGGGTCGGATTCCATCAGCGCCTGGAGCGCGAACATCTTCATCTCCGCCTCTTGGTCGGCCGCTTCCTGCACCGCGTGCTGCCGCCGAACCTCCGCCTCCATTTCGCGCTCGCTCATGCGCTCGATCTGGGCCTGCTGGCGTTCTATCTCCCGCTGCTGCCGCTCGACCTCGACCTCCGCGCGCGCCACTTCGCGCTGCACATCCCGCTCCATCTCGCGCTGCATGCGCTCGGCCTCTCGGGCCAGGGTCTCCGCCGCCCGTGCATCCCCCTGCCGCGCCAGGTCGCCCTGAATTCGGATCGACAGTGCCTCGGCCTCGTTGCGCGTAGCCGCATCCGGGTACTGCTCGAACTGCCGTTCGAGGGCCCCGAGCGCGGCCCGGTAGTTGGAGTTGCCGCCCATCTTCTGATACGCCAGCGCCTGGTAGTACAGGGCATCGGCTGCGTACTGCGGCTCCTCGCTCATGGCCTGCGCATACAGTTCTACCGCGCGCCTGTAGTCGCCCTGGTTCATCGCCCGGCGGGCCGTCTTGTAGATCGTGTCTTCCTGCGCCTGCACGTCAGCAATCTCTTCGAGCACGTCAGGCACGACCTCGTCGAACGCCGCGGGCTGTCCGTCGGCGATCGCCGGCAAGCCGAGCAGCAGGCCCGCTGCCAGCAGGCCATACATGGTGTAGTTCACGTTCTTCATCATGTGCCTCCTCATCCCCATCATCGTCTACATCCGCACCGTGCTCGACCCGGCAGCCGAAGCCGCGCGGAGTCGGAACAGCAGCCGGCTCTCGTCCATTCCCTCGTCTATCCACCCGCGCTCTTCCGAGTCCACTTCGGGGAGCTGAGCGATCTGTACCAGCACGATCTCCAGGTCATCAAGCAGGGCCCGAAGCTCCGGGTCCCCCGCCGCAGGCGATCCGAGCAGCAGGCGGGTCCGGGTGAGAAGCGGCCGGGCCCACTCCCGCACCTCGTCCACCGATTCCTCGGCCGCTCCCCCGGCCCGGACCATCGTCAGAAACGTCTCGCTGCGATCCAGCAACTCGGTCGTCGCGAATCGATACGGCAGCATCGCCGCATCGCTCAGGGTCTCCGAGCCGGGCACCGTGACCGGCTCCGCCTCCGTTGCCGAACCGGCATCGGCCACCGCGGGCGCGTCACTCGTCTGCGGCCCGATCGGCTCATCCGACATCCGCCCCAGGCCGACGCCGATCATCAGCGCTGCGGCGATAGCGAGCCACCAGGGTTTCGGCTTCGGCAACCGACTCCTGGACGGCGCCGACTCGATCGAGCGGACCTCGTCGCCCGGATCGATTCCATCGGACTCTGACTCGACCGCGGAGCCTGCCCGCGCCGCGCGGATCTCGCCCCACATCTCTTCACTGGGCGTCTCCGGGGGTGCATTCCACAGCTTCCGTGCTGCCTCTCCGAGTGCGCGCACGAACGCCTCCTCCACTTCGGGCTCGTCCTGCGTCCCGTCGCGTTCGTCAGTCATGCCACCCACTCCTCGGCGTAGTCCGCCAGCTCCACCCGCAGCTTCGCCCGGGCACGTGACAGCTGGGCCTTGGAAGTGCCCTCCGCCACGCCGAGCGCCCGCGCGATCTCCTGGTGCGTATATCCTTCCACGTCGTGCATCACGAACACCTTTCTGTATCCATCCGGCAGTCCCCCGATCGCCACGTGAAGCCGGTCCCGCAGGTCCGGCTCCGACCTTCTCTTCGTATCCGCGGCTCCTCTCGCAGCATCCAGGTCCGCCTCCCGCTCCCGAATCTTCCGCACCTTCCGCAGCCCATTCAGCACCACCGAGGTGGTCACCGTGTGGAGCCAGGTCGAGAGCGCCGCGTCACCCCGGTAACCGTCGATCCGGTCGAAGGCCCGTACGAACGCGTCCTGCGTCAGGTCCCGGGCCAGGGTCTCATCCCCGGTCATCCGGTACGCGAGTCCGTAAACTCGATCTACGTGCGCGTCGTACAGGGTCCGCTCCGCGGCGGGGTCTCCGTCCTTTACGCGCTGCACCAGCGTCAGGTCGTCCATGGCTGCCAGGTTCGGGTCCCGTTCCGTCTCTCACACTGTCGGACACAGCGTGTCGCAAAACGGTTTCGTCAGTCTGCAAGATCGCATCGGGAGGCCATCCGCAGCACGTGCCCCCGCCCCGCTTGGCGGTTATCCCCGCCTTCTCTATCATAGACGGGTCACACGGCCGTCCACTCAGGGTGGCCGCGTTCGACTCCGGCTTACGAGAGTGCGCACCCATGTCCCTGATCCACGAACTCGAGGCGCTGCAGGCCGAGCGCGGTCATCTCGATCACGAGTCCCTGCGGGAGCTGGCTGGTCGGATCGGCGAGCCGCTGTACCGTCTGCAGGAGATCGTCTCGTTCTATCCGCACTTCCGGCTTGATCCGCCCGCTCCCGTCGAGGTGCAGGTGTGCCGCGACATGAGCTGTCACCTCGCCGGCGGCGACGGCCTGGCCGGGCGGCTGGAGGAGGCGCTCGAGGGTGCGGAGGGCGTGAGCGTGACAGAGACCTCGTGCATCGGCTGCTGCGAGCTGGCGCCCGCGGTGCGGGTGAACGGGCTCCCGGCGAGTGGAGAGGACCCGAAAGCTCTGGCGGCTTCGCTCGCCACCGGCGGTCCGGCAAAGTGGCGGGCCCCGGACCGGGCGTGGAAGGCCGATCCCTACGCCGGCGACCGGGAAACGGCCTACTCGACCCTGCGCAGGGTCCTCGAAACCGACGATCGCGACGCGGCGCTGGACGGGCTGATCTCAGAGCTCGAGGAGAGTGGACTGCGCGGCATGGGCGGAGCCGGATTCCCCACCGGACTCAAGTGGAAGATTGTGCGCGGCGAGGAGGCGACTCCGAAGTACGTCGTGTGCAATGCAGATGAAAGCGAGCCGGGGACGTTCAAGGACCGGGTAATTCTCGAGCAGCTGCCCTACCTGGTGATCGAGGGAATGATCCTCGGCGGGCTCACCGTCGGCGCGGAACGCGGCATCATCTATCTGCGGCACGAATACGAGGCGGCCCGCGACGCGCTGGAGCTGGAGATCGCGTACGCGCACGGCGCCGGCTGGCTGGGAGACGACATCAACGGTACCGGCTTCGGGTTCGACATCGAGATCTTCGTGTCGCCCGGGGGCTACATCCTCGGCGAGGAGACGGCCCTGCTCGAGGCGCTGGAAGACAGGCGCGGCGAGCCCCGCAACAAGCCGCCGTTCCCGGGCGAGAAGGGCCTGTTCGGTCAGCCGACTCTGATCAACAACGTCGAGACGTTCGCCTGGTCGGTGTGCATCGCTGCGCGTGGCGCGGAGTGGTGGAAGGCGCAGGGCGTGAACGGCTGCGGGGGGTTGAAGGCGATCGCCGTGTCGGGCCACGTGGAGTTCCCCGGCGTATTCGAGATTCCGATGGGGACGACAGTGGCCGAGCTGATCGAACTGGCGGGCGGGGTGAGTGGGGGCCGCGAGCTCAAGGGCTTCGCGCCGGGTGGGGCGTCATCACACTTCCTGCCGGCGGAGTTCGCAGGCACTCCGCTCGACTTCAAGGCGCTCGACGAAGCCGGCAGCATGCTGGGTTCGGGCGCGCTCGTGGTCGTGGCCGCGGGCACCCCGATGCTGCCGCTCGCCACGAATGTGGTGCGCTTCTTCCGTAACGAGTCGTGTGGGAAGTGCGTGCCCTGCCGGGACGGGAGCCAGAAGGCGGTGCTGCTGCTGGAAGAAGCGATCGCCGACGGCACGCCGCTTGACTGGAGCACGATCAAGACGCTCGAGGCGCTGCTGACCGAGACCTCGATCTGCGGGCTCGGATTCGTGGTACTGAATCCGCTCGTGTCGGCAGCGAAGTACTGGCCCGAGGAGATACCGGGCGCTGGCAAAGGAGGGAGGGCATGATGGCCCGAATGATCGTCGCTGCATTCGGAGTGCTCGTCGCATGCATGGGTGCGTGGATCGTCGTGGACCCGCGCGGTCTGGTCCAATTCGCGGAGCTGTTCCTCACGCCGGGGGGCCTGTGGTTCGCGGTGGTGCTGCGCATCGCCATGGGCGTCCTGCTGTGGGTGACCGCAGCCGCGTCGAGGACTCCGCTGGTGTTCCGCATCTTCGGAACGCTGTTCATCCTCTCCGGCATCGCTCTGCCGTTCGTCGGCCTCGACCGCATGC
>JBDGUZ010000118.1:0-8013 GCA_039585915.1 Gemmatimonadota bacterium | reverse complement strand
AGAGTTCGGCGACATGTTCGCCGGCATCTTCGCCTGACCACGGCGGCGGAAGCGAAGCCCGATGGCGGCCGAGGAGTTCGCGCACGATCCGGTGCTCGCGGACAAGGTGGTCGAACTCCTCGCTCCGGACGGCGGCGGGACATTCCTGGACGGAACGCTGGGCGGTGGCGGTCACGCCGAGCGGATCCTGGCCGCGGCTCCGGGAGCGCGGGTCGTAGGCCTGGATCAGGATCCTGATGCGCTGGCTGCGGCCCAGAGACGGCTCGGTGTCCGGGGGGACCGGGTCGTTCTCGTGAGAGGAAACTTCAGGGATGCGGCACGGATTGCCACGGACCTGACGGACATAGACGATCTGGCCGGAGCCCTGCTGGACCTGGGTGTTTCGTCGTTCCAGATCGATACTGAGGCACGCGGGTTCTCCTTCCGCCGAGGCACACCGTTGAACATGCGGATGGGCGGGACAACCGGTGGAGGGAGGACCGCGGCCGACATTCTGAATACTGCATCAGAACAGCAACTCGGGACCCTGTTTCGGGAATATGGCGAGGAGCGCCGCTGGAGGGCTGTCGCACGGGAGATCATCCGACGCAGAGAGTCAACTCCGTTTCGGACTGCGGACGATCTCGTCGCGGCGTTCACGACCGTTCTCGGACCGGGAATCGACGCCCGGACCAAAGCGCGACTCTTCCAGGCCCTCAGGATCGAGGTGAATGACGAAATGACTGCCCTGCAGGAGGCCCTGACCGCGATTCGAGGCCTGCTCTCACCTCACGGGCGTTTCGTCGTCATTTCCTATCACTCGTTAGAGGACCGCATCGTCAAGAACGCGTTCCGGGAATGGAGCCGGGACTGCATCTGTCCGCCCGAGCTTCCTGTGTGTCGCTGCCGCGGTGTGGCCCTGGGTCGCGTGCTGACAAGAAAGCCGTTACGGCCGGACGAGTCCGAGATCAGAAGGAATCCCAGGGCCCGCAGCGCCAGGCTCCGCGCGTGGGAGAAGTCGTGAAGAGCCGGCGAGGTGTCCGGAATGGGCATCGAAAGGTGGCGGCGGTTCTGACCGGGGCGGCGTTGGTGGGAAGCCTGGGAATCTCCGTCAGGCGGAGCGCGCAGGGAACGCAGATCGCGGCGGAACTCGCGGATCTGCAGCGGGAGGAACGCGCGCTCGAAGCCCAGGCAGTCGAGGAGTGGATCCGGGTCGACTCACTCGAGTCCCGCGAGCGAGTTCTCGAGTCCGCCGGACAGTTAGGTCTCAGACCCTCGCTCGAGGGCGAGATTCTTTACCTCCCCGAGATCACTGCGCCATCGAGCGCCGGGAGCGCCGGTCCATGACGAAAGCCCCAGTCGACTACTGTCGGACCCACACCCGGCGCTGCCGATTCCTGTCGATTCTGGTCCTGGTCGCTGCCCTGGGGATGACTGCTCGGGCGGCTCAGATCCAGCTGGTCCAGGCAGATCGGTGGCGAACCCGGGCCGAGTCTCAGGGGAATCTCCATGGAACTCTGCCGGCAGCCCGTGGGGGCATCTTCGATCGCCACGGTCGGCCGCTCGCAGTTTCGACCGAGGAGTTCGACGCGTTCTTTGCACCGGCCGAGAGTCGTGACAGTGAACGGGACGTCGAGACGATCGTCAGGATTGCCGAACTGGACTCACGCGCCGCGGCTCGACTGACGAAGGCGGAGCGAGGCTGGTCTCCGATCGGCCGGGTGGATGGTCGGGTGCGGGCGGGGCTCGAGGAGGCGGTTTCCAGTGGCATCCACTTCCGCGCCGTTGTCACAAGAGCGTATCCGGAGGGGGGGATCGCCCGGAGCCTCCTCGGAAGCGTGAACGAGACGGGACAGGGTCAGTCGGGTCTCGAACTCCTGTTCGACAGCCTGCTCGTCGGGACCGAGGGTGAAGTCGTGTGGCGGCGAGATGCCCGCGGTGAACTGTACCCGGTGCCCGAGGCGGAGCGTTCGCTTCCGCGTCCTGGTCGGGATGTATTCCTGACGATCGACCTGGAACTCCAGGAAATCGCCGAGCAGGCACTCGCCCTGGCGCTGTCGGAGACCGGCGCGTCCGGCGGCGATGTAGTGATGGCCGATCCGCGGACCGGCGAGCTGCTTGCCGTCGCCAGCGTACGAGACGATCGGAAATTCGGTATTCCGGCGTTCACCGATCCCTACGAGCCTGGCTCGACGGTGAAGCCGTTTCTCATCGCAACGCTGCTCCAGGAGAATCGCGCGACTCTCTACGATCGGGTTGATGTCGAGAACGGTGAGTGGCGGACCGCACATCGAACGATCCGCGATGTGCATGGCTACGATTCGCTCACGGTTGCGGAGATACTTCTCAAGTCGAGCAATATCGGAGCGGCCAAACTCGCGGGTCGGCTCGAGCGGGGCCTGCAGTATTCCTATTTGCGTGACTTCGGGTTCGGGACGCCGACCGGGGTTCGGGTACCCTCGGAGTCGGCCGGGCTTCTGCGTCGGCCCGCGTCCTGGTCAGCTGTCAGCCAGGCCTCGCTGGCATTTGGGTATGAACTGATGATTACCTCTGTGCAGATGGTGGCCGCCTACGGAAGTCTGGCGAACGGGGGCGTGCTGATGAGGCCGACCCTCGTTCGCGAGATCAGGGACTTCAATGGTGAAGCCTCCTGGCGGTCGGTTCCGGAGCCCGTTCGTCGCGTTGTCCACCCGGATGTTGCCTCGGAAGTGACCGAAGTCCTCACGTGGGTGGTGAGCGAGGAAGGGACGGGACACAGGGCGGCCCTCGAGACCCTGTCTATCGCCGGAAAGACCGGTACGGCACGCATCTCCTCGAACGGCGGATACGACGAACGGCGGTATGCGGCGTCGTTCGTAGGCTTCGCGCCGGCCTATGATCCGCGGCTAGTTATTCTCACGAAGCTGGAGGATCCGCAGGGGCAGTATTACGGAGGCGGAATCGCTGCGCCGGTCAGTCGGCGCGTTCTGCAGGCAATGCTGGCCGGTCAGGACGCCGGTCTGATGGATGGGGCCGGTCCGCAGCCCAGAGTCTCACCCAGGGCCTTCCCCGGCAGCGTGCTTGACTGGAGCAGTGCCACGACGTCCGGAATCGAACGGCGAGCCCCGGACGGCGAGCTTCGCTCCGGTAGCCGGCCGGCTGCCGTGTTCCGCTTCGCCGCGAATGGCGAGACGGCCGCAAACGAATTCGAACGGACTCCTGATCCCAAGTCGGATATCACGGAGATCTCCGTGCCCGAAGTACGCGGCCTGGACGTCCGGGCCGCAGTCAGCCGACTCCACGAGCTGGGGCTGAACGTAGAAATCCACGGAAGCGACGAAGTGACTTACCAGGTGCCGGCAGCGGGTACGAAAGCTGTCCGCGGTGCCAGTGTCATCCTCCGTTGAATTGGACTCGAAACACGAACTGCGAGCGGGCGGCCCGTGCGGGAAGTATGTAGTGATTCTGAGGGTTGAAGTCGAGCAGAGACTGCGGGAAGCAGGCCTGCACGGATTCTGGGAGGGGACCCCGCCCCCCGGCTTCGTGGCGCTTCGGATGGACTCCCGGACCATCCGCCCGGGCGACCTGTTCTGCGCAATTCCAGGCACTCGTGTCGACGGCCACTCGTTCCTCGATCGGGTCGCGGCCGCCGGAGCGGCCGCCGCCATTGTCGAGTACGCGGGGGATGCCTCCGGCCTTCCCCGCTTCGTCGTGTCTGATACCCGCGTCGCGGCGGCACACCTGGCCCAGCTGTTCGCGGGAGATCCCGCTCGCGAACTGGACGTGATCGGGGTCACGGGCACGAACGGAAAGACCACGACGGCCGTTCTGTTGCGGCACCTTCTCGCGGTCCGAGCACCTGCGGCGGCATTGGGAACGCTCGGGGTCCTCAGGTTCGACGGAAGCTCGACCGGGGGCCGTCTCACCACGCCGGACCCGCTGGACCTCGCCGCGGCCTTCGGCGAGCTGGTGGCCGAAGGCACACGGTTCGTAGCGATGGAGGTCTCGTCCCACGCGCTGGACCAGCACAGGGTAGACGCGATCCCGTTCTCGCTCGCTGTGTTTACCAACCTGACACGGGATCACCTCGACTATCACCCCGACATGGAGGCCTACCGGACAGCAAAGCTCCGGCTGGCGCGACTACTGCGGCCGGACGGCGTCTGTGTGGTAAATGCTGACGAGCCGGCGTGGGATGGAGCAGACTTTGGTGGCGCCCGCGTGATCCGGTACGGCACCGAACGTGGTGCGGTCATCCGGGCCGAGGATCTGCAAATCGAGGCGACCGGCAGCGAATGGATGCTCGTCACTCCCGATGGTCGGGCCACCGTCCGATTGCCGCTTCTGGGCGCCTTCAACGTCGCCAACGCCCTTGCGGCAGGCGCTGCGGCCTGGGCATCCGGGCTCGATACGGAATCGATCGCCCTCGGATTGAGCTCGGCTCCGCAGATTCCCGGCCGGATGGAGGCGCTCGCGACGCAGCCGGCTCTCGTGGTCCGGGACTACGCGCACACGCCCGACGCCCTGGAGAGAGCTCTCCAGGCCCTCAGGCCGTCGGTGCCGGGACGGTTGATCGTGGTGTTCGGCTGCGGCGGAGATCGCGACCCGGGCAAGCGGACCCTGATGGGGCGCATCGGAGTGAGCGGCTCGGACATCGCCCTGATCACGTCCGACAATCCACGAACGGAAGATCCGGAGTCGATCGTCCGGGAGACGGTCTCTGACCTGGAGCCCGGTGACTGGGAGGCGATCGTCGACCGTCGGTCAGCGATCAGGCGGGCCCTGAGCATCGCGACACAAGGCGACGGTGTACTGCTCGCCGGAAAAGGACACGAGGTCTACCAGGAGATCGGCGGCGAGCGACTGCCGTTCGACGAGGCGGAGATCGTGAGATCCCTGCTCGTGGCGAACGGGGGAGACCGGTGAGCGCGCGGTTCGAGGGACAGGAAGTCCGACGAGCGCTCGGCCTCGCTGCCTCGTCCAGCCGGCTTCGCTTCGATTCGGTATCTACAGACACGCGGCAACTGCGCAAGGGAGCCCTGTTCGTCGCGCTGCGGGGCGAGCGGTTTGACGGTCACGAGTTTCTCTCCAGGGCTGCCAGGAAGGGCGCCGTGGGTGCCGTGATCGAGGAGGGTCACGCGCCGCCGGATCTGGGCCTCGAGTGGTTTGTTGTGCCCGATACGACCCGGGCGCTCGGCGATCTCGCTCGCCACTACCGTCGACGCTGTGCCGCACGGGTGATCGGCGTGACCGGAAGCAGCGGCAAGACCACCGTGAAGGAAATGCTTGCCGGTGTACTGGGCGCCGAACGGTCCACTCACGCAACGTCGGGGAATCTGAATAACCAGATCGGCTTGCCGCTGACGATCCTCGACGCCCCGCCCGACACCGATTTCTGGGTGCTTGAGATGGGCAGCAACGCTCCGGGAGAGATCGCGCGTCTCGCTTCGATCGCGGAACCCGATGACGCACTCGTGACGACGGTCGGGCCGGCCCATCTCGAGGGCTTCGGGAATGAGGCCGGCGTGCTGCGCGAGAAGCTCTCACTCGTCCGCGCCGCAAAGCCTGCCGGGAGTATCGTCGTCGGCGAGCGGCCGGAGATTCTCGGTGCGGCGGCAGCCGAGATTCGACCTGACGTGATCATCGCGGGACTCGAGTCCCGTTCCGACTGGCACCCGGATCGGTGGGAGATCGGAGCGGAGTCGGCGTGGTTCGAGCGCTCCGGGAAGAGCTACGAGGTGCCCGTCGGAGGCGAGCACCACCTGCGCGATGCGGTGCTCACGGCGGCCATGGCGGAATCAGTCGGAGTCGGATCCGTCGCGATCGCCGAAGGCCTGGCCGCTTACCGCCCGGTCGGCATGCGGGGAGCCCTCTGCCAGCTGGGCCGGTTGACGCTCGTCGCTGACTGCTACAACGCGAATCCGGAATCATTCGAGGCCGCGATCGCATACTGCGTGAGCGCGTTCCCCAACCGCCGACTGGCCGCGGTCGTCGGCTCCATGCTGGAACTCGGCTCGCAGTCCAAAGCGGCTCACGAGCGCATCGCCCGGTCACTGATCGAAGCGGGATTCAGTCGGGTTGTGGCCCTGGGAGAATTTCGACCGGCCTTCGACGCGTTGTCCGGGACCACCAACGGCACACGTGTCACATCGGCGGCGAAACCGGCAGATGCCGTGACGATGCTCGCGTCAGAACTGACGGGAGACGAGGTCGTCCTGGTGAAGGCATCTCGCGGCGAGCGGCTCGAGCGGGTAGTAGAAGGGCTCGCGGAGCAGTTCGGGGTGGCTGACTGATGTTGTTTCACTACCTGTTCCCGCTCGCGGATCGCCACATTCTATTCAACCTGTTTCAGTACATCTCGTTTCGGGCGGCAGGTGCCATGGTGACGGCGCTGCTCGTGTGTTTCATCGCGGGACCGCCGATCATTCGTCGACTCGAGACGCGGAACATCGGGCAGGTAGTCAGGCTCGACGGACCCAGGACCCATCGCCGCAAACAGGGCACCCCGACGATGGGCGGGCTGATCATTCTGGTGGCGCTGACGGTCTCGACCGTTCTGTGGGCCCGGTTCGACGGCTGGTCGGTCGTCGCTGCCCTCGGCATGACACTCGGTATGGGCGCGATCGGCTTCACCGACGACTGGCTGAAGATCATTCGCCACGAATCGCGCGGTCTCATTGCCCGGCACAAGCTCGTGTGGCAGTTCGCGCTCGGACTCGCATTCGGGGCACTGTTGGTCGTGACGACTCCCGATGCGCGCGAAGTCACGCACCGGCTGGTGCCGTTCTTCAAGAACGTCCACCTGGTATTCTCGCCGCTCGTGTTTCCGCTGTTCGCTGCTCTCGTCGTTGCGGGAAGCGCAAACGCAGTCAATCTGACCGACGGGCTCGACGGACTCGCGGCCGGCCTTTCGGCAATCGCGGCACTGACCTTCGGCGTGTTCGCCTACGTCATGGGGCGAGTCGATACTTCCTTCTACCTCGGACTGCCGTACCTCGCCGACGCGGGCGAGCTGACCGTGTTCTGTGTGGCGGTCTCCGGAGCCGCTATCGGCTTCCTGTGGTTCAACGCTCCCCCGGCCTCCGTATTCATGGGCGATACCGGATCACTGGCGCTCGGCGGAGCGATCGGTACCGTCGCGGTGCTGCTGAAGTCGGAGCTCCTGCTCCTCATCGTCGGTGGGATCTTCGTCGCAGAAGCTCTGTCCGTGATGGTCCAGACCGGCGGATTCAAGCTCACCCGGTGGCGCACGGGAACGGGGCGGAGGGTGTTCAGGATGGCACCTCTGCACCACCATTTCGAGCAGATGGGCTGGCCTGAGACCCGGGTGGTGATCCGGTTCTACATTGTCGCGATCATCTTCGCGCTGGGCGCCCTGGCGACCATGAAGGTGCGATGATGAAGCGCGAGCCG
Organism: Gemmatimonadota bacterium; assembly: GCA_039585915.1. GTDB lineage: Bacteria > Gemmatimonadota > Gemmatimonadetes > Palauibacterales > Palauibacteraceae > Carthagonibacter. The sequence goes on along the minus strand of JBDGUZ010000118.1, from coordinate 642 downwards.
GCATTCGCACCGGGAGCTCGTGTGGCGGTCATCGGGCTCGGAGTCTCGGGCAGCGCGGCGGCACGGCTGGCACGCGTCGGCGGGGCGGAGGTGTACGCGAGCGACTCGGCGGCGGGACCGCTACAGGTCGCCGCGGCTGAGCGGCTCCGGGCCGAAGGAATCGCGGCCGAGGCGGGACGTCACGACATGGATCGGATCCTCGAATCGGATCTCGTCGTCACGAGTCCGGGGGTCAGCCCGTTCTCCGAAGTCCGCCAGGCAGTGACCGCTGCCGGGATCAGGACGATCGCCGAGGTCGAGCTGGCATACCGCAGGCTGGCAAGTCGGGTAATCGCGATCACCGGTACGAATGGAAAGACGACGACGACCCAGCTGGCGACCCACCTGCTGAAGTCATCAGGCATCGATGCCGAGGCCGTCGGGAATGTAGGACGTCCGCTGTCGGAGTGCGCGCTCGCCGAACGACAGCCCGACTGGGTCGTGGTCGAGCTCAGCTCATTCCAACTCGCCGACCTCGACTCGTTCGAGTCGGAGATCGGGGTTCTGCTGAATCTCTCGCCTGATCATCTGGATCGATACAGACATGTCGACAGCTACTACGGAGACAAAGCACGGCTGTTCGACAGGGCGAGCGAGGATCCG
>JBDGUZ010000117.1:0-8214 GCA_039585915.1 Gemmatimonadota bacterium | reverse complement strand
TGCTGTGGAAGAAGAGGTGTAGAAATGGTGCTCCCGATTCGATGAAGTGCTTGCTGATCCTGAGCATTTCATCAACCGAGTGCGTCTCGGGGCTCAAGACCACCCGTCGCAGGAAACCGAGACGGGAAGCGATTCCCAGAACATGAAGACCGCGGGCGCCCGGCGTGGCGAGGAATTCGGCAATCTGAACCCAGGAGGCCGGAGAGGATCGGGTGAATCCCACTGTAATGGGGACCTCGACCAACAGACCGGATTCAGCTGGAATCCGAACGTCGCCCCGACCATCGAGGCGATAAAGCCGACTCGGCGCGCCGATGAAAGAGGGACCTCCGGTCGACTCCCAGGAGAGCAGGGGCGTAACGCTGCTATCGACGTAAAGCCCGCTTTCGATCAAAGTCTCGATCATCGACTCTCCGATACCGAAGCGACCGGCACGGAACGACTTCGGTCTTATCCGCACGGACTTGTCGAACTCTTCCAGAAGCCGCTCGAGTTTCTGACGCTGAACCTCCCGAGGGTAGTCCTGGAGCATCGTGACTTTCTGCTCGATTCCGCTGTCCGGGGGAGTATTCCACGGGTGGAGATGAGCGCCTATTTCTGCGTTGCCGCGTTCGAACAGCTCGCGAAGAACCGCTGCGGAGTCCGCGGCAGCGGCAACCTGGTAGTTGGCAAAATAGGTGGCGCGCACTCCAAGGGAGGCAAAGAGATCGGCGAGTTTTGGCAACTCCTGGATGTTGCTGACGGTGACGCCCTCGCGGGTCGGAACCCAGTTGTCTTCCTCCGTATCGATGGAGATCGACAGGCCCACCCTCGGGCGCGAACCCCTCTGCTCGCGCTCACCGGAAGTGATACTCATCCGAATCCCGAATAGCGCAGATGGTCAGGGGGTAGATCGACAGGACGGACGGTAGCGAACGACAACAGCGTTCCGGGCAGGAGACTCTGAAGCCATGTATGAGCTGCTCTCACCGTAAGTCCAGTCAAATGGGCAGGAAAGCCACCGGCGATCCTGAGGCCTGTCACGGAGGCAGGATAGACGGGCAAGGTCATATCCTGCAAGTGTGGTCGGCCTGTCAGTCAGTTGCGACTCCGACACTGTAACCCCGGTCACTCGAATCGCGTGTTCCAGCGGACGAAAGGTGGGTCGGTGCAGCTATAGCAGTAGTCGACATCGGCTGCTCGCCCGGGATCGCAATCCCACTTGCTCAGGGCGAGGTGGAGTCGCATCGGCTCCGCGATGAAGTAGTGCGTGCGGAATTCACAAGTGTCTTCTCGGCGCATGGTCTCGACGAATTCGTCGAGGCTGATGAAGTGCGCCGAGGTTTCCTCCATGCTGCCAACCCTGAAGTCGATTGGAGGACGGGGGGATCCCTTGATGGTCTCTCTGAAGGCCAGTGCGTTCAGAGCCACGGCAGGTACCATCGCCAGCGCGGCCAGCCGAAAGACGGCGCGGCCCGAACGGTCTCCAGAGCCGACAGATATCGCGAGAAAGGCGAACAGGACCGGAATCCGATAGTAGCGGATGCTGTTTCCCGTCGTGGCGATGGCGAGCCAGACCAGGACCGCGACGAACCAGAGCGCAAGAAATGCCGCGAACGGCGACGAGTCGCGCACCCGGGCTGGGGTCCCGACCCGGATCACGGTCCAGATCGTCAACACCGACAATACGCCGGCCCAGGCGTACAGCGGGAGTTGGACAGCTGCAATCGGCGTAAGCGAGGCGAAGCGTTGAAGGAGCGGGATGCTCGAGTAGATCTGGACCAACGCCACGCCGTGGTGCGTGAGGGCGTAGACCAGCCCGGCCCCGGCCAGCATCCATGAAGCCACGATCACCGGTCGCCTTTCAGACAGCTGAGATGCCGCCCGGGCCATAGCCCGCTCCAGCCCCGGAGCCGTGAATCTGTAGACCAAGGCAATCGCCCCCGGCAGGCAAAAGAACGCCGCCAGTATCATGCGGCGATGCTCGACGAATAGCTCCTGCCCGACCGCCAGCTTCGCAGCGACGAGAATTCCGGACATCGCGACGTTGATGAAGGCAAATACGAACAGGCGTTCGCTCCGCGCGTCACCTCGGCGCGCCAGTACAAGCAGTAAAGTCGCCGTGGCAAGGCTCGCCGGAACGATCACGAAGATCAGGTGATTGACGATTCCTATCCCCGTAGCGTACAGGCAGGCCGCGCCTGCCAGGAATGGGAGTCTTCCCGTCGCCGCAAAACCCAGCGTGGTCGCAATCACGACGCCCAGCAGCATGTCCTGGAGTCCGATGACCTCGAACGCCACACGCCCGTACCAGGTCCAGAGCAGACTGCTCGCGAACAGCGAGAGGAACAGGCCTCCCGTACGCTGTCCAGCCGTGCGCACGAGCCCGAACAGGACGAAGAACAGGCCGCAGGCAGCCAGCGCCGCCGTGAAGACTCGCATCGTCCCGATCCCGGGCGACGCGACGTCGAACGACTTCGCCAGGATCCACGGGAAGACGGGAGACGTGTAGTCGGTCATCCCGTGCGGCGTTGTCAGTCCATGTTCCTGGATTGCAAGCGCCGCCAGACCGGCCCACGCTTCGTCCGCCTGCAGTCCAGGGTAGCGGCCGGCTTCCACCACGAGCAGAGAGAGCAGCGAGAACGCGGCTACAGCGCCGGCGACAATTGCACGGGTCGTTTGATTGCCGCGTTCGGCCCGGTGGCCGGCTGCCCTCAATGCTCCCCCGTTGAGGGACAGCTATAGAGGCTCCACTCCAACGCGCGGGCCTGTCGCAGCGGCTCGTGGATCGGGGAACCGATCAGCATTTCGGGGAGCGTCGAGAATTCGAGCCTGCACTCAACCGGAGCAGCGGGGGCCTCGGGCCCCTGGCGCAGCAACCAATGCATCTCCCGGCGGGAGGGGTCGGCTGGATCCGGCGACAGTCTGATCTCCGTCCCCGGGTGTCGGTAGTAGTTGATCGGCAGCCTCGCCATCACGAAAGGATCCGGGCCCTCGGTAATCAAGGTCTGTGGCGCATTCGCATGGATACGCCTGAACACGAGCACTTCGAGTCGCGGAGGAAGCACGGTCAGGACGGCAAGGGCGGCGAAATTGACTGCCATCAGCATACCGAAAAATGCACGCAGGGCGAACTTCCCTGGTTCTGAAGCCGGCTTCCAGAGGATCCCCCGCTTCTTCAGCGCCTGGACTGCCATCACCGCCTGGACCGGTACAGCCGGAAGGATCGGGAACAGGAAGCGGAACTCCTTGTGTCCGATGAGCACATGGACGAGGAAGAACGAAAGCGTGACCCAGGTGAGGCTGGACTGGCGCTCCAGAACCCAGGACAGCATTACAGCCGTCAGCAGGACGAGGCTCAACGGCGGCAGTCCCTTGGTCAGTATCTGCGGAAAGTAGTCCCACCACGGCGAGACACCGTAGTCGGCGGCGCGATTCTGGATCAGGTTCAGGTCGATGTAGTTCCACGGTGCCAGGGTCAGTTCTCCGTAACCCCAAGCGTCCAGGCCGGTCCCGAGCAGGATCGCTGCGAGCAGCCCGGTTCCGAGAAACGCGATACCCTGCCACTCCAGCCGTCCGTACTTGAGCGTCCACAAGCCTCCAGCGGCGATCATTATCCCCACCTGGTAGCGACATTCGAACGCGAGGCCTAATAGCGCCCCGTACAGAAGCGCCTCCCAGGCCGGGAGGCGGAGTCGCGTATCGTCCCCCTTCGAGCGGTGCTGGAGTACTCGCATCACGACAGGAATGAAGCCCAGGAAGAACAGCGACGCAGACCAGCCTTCGGACGAGGGTCGCGCGTGGAGATACGGGAAAAACCAGAGGAAGCAACTGCCGAGAATCGCCCAGCGTCGAAGCTTCTCATCCTTGAACCAGGCGGCGCAGCAGGACGCTATGACGACTGTGCTCAACCAGCCCAGAAGCGCCGAGATAAAACGGAATACAAGTACCAGCTCGAACGGGTCACCGAAGAGCTTGGCCAGCATGACCGCGAACGCGGGCTGAAACCACTGCCGGATCTGTGTATCGAATTCCCAGGGAAGATCCGTGGCAGGGCTGTTCCCCAGCTTGTAGCTGGCGAATTCGAGGATCTGGAACTGCTCGTCGAACTGATGAAATCCCCAGGAGAAGTACGCCGCCACGAGATTCAGTGCCAGGGCGAAGAAGAGCCATTTGCGGGCCCAGGGGTCGCGGAGACTGGAGAACACCGATTCCATCAGCCTACCACCGCGCCCTCAGCAGCTTTCCATTCCCGGCCGTCGAATTCTGCTCGCCTGCGCGCCAGGCTGAGCTGCCGTTGACCCAGACGGCGCGCACGCCTTCCGCGAGACGGTGCGGCTGCTCGAAGTCCGCGGCATCGCGTACCTCCTCCGGATCGAACACGAGCAGGTCGGCAGCCCAGCCCTCGCGCACCAGGCCGCGAGGCGGGTCCGCCACGTCGGGATCGTCCAGCCGGTAGATCGCGGCCGTCGCACCAGACATCTTCCGCACTGCCTCTTCCAGGGGAAGGACATGCTCCTCGACTACGAACTGCCGGATCACTCGTGCGAAGGACCCATAGCCCCGCGGGTGCAGCATCGTCGGACTTCCATCGGATGAGCCTACGATGTGCGGATCACTCAGCAGCGTGCGCATCACTTCTTCGTTGATCACGAAGTACGCAGCCGATGCACCGTCGGGCCCCAGCTCGATCAGCACGTCCTCGTAAGGTCGGTCCTGGTTCGCGGCGACGTCCGCCAGCGTCCGCCCAGACCATTCACCCGAGCCGAACAGAGTGGCCGTGGGACCGTTCCTGCTCTCCACCCGCCGCCGCAAATGCACGGCGAGTTCGTCACGGCGCTCTCGGACGACAGCAGCGTAGTCGCTCGGCGGCCTGGCCCACTCAGGGAAGAGAATGCTGATGCCCGTGTAGCTCGCAGTGTAGGGGTATACGTCTGCCGTGACCTCGACGCCGTCCTGTCGCCCTCGCTCCATCACCTCGAGCAGCGACGCGGCCTGCAGAGAATCGTTGCCGAGCACGATCTTCAGGTGCGAGGCGTGAACGCGAGCCCCGGACTTGCGCCCCTGTTCGATCAGTTCGGCCAGCGCATCCTCGACCTGGTCGGCGTCCTCGGTGCGCATGTGGCTGGATATGACGGCGCCAACGTCGGCCACTGGTCCGGCGATTGCCGCCAGTTCGTCCATTTCGGACCGGGAACCCGGGTCATACTCGAGCCCGGTGGACAGGCCGAACGCACCGGCGGCCAGGCCCTGTGCGACCAGCTCGGACATACGCACCATGCCCTCAGAGCCGGGAGCGTCGAAGCCGACCCCGGACTCCCGTCGAATCGTGTTGTGACCTACCAGGTAGGCGATGTTGACGCCGGGACGTGCTGCGTCGACCGCTGCGAAGTGTTCGTCCATCGTGCCCACTTCGGGCCCCCCGCCGTCCTGGCCCAGCACGATCGTGGATACGCCCATGGCCAGGAAGTTAGTGAATCCCGGCTCATCGGTCGGATCACCGTGCGCGTGCGCGTCGATGAAACCCGGGGTGACGGTGAGCCCGGTGGCGTCGAAGCGCTCGCGTATGTCGAGCGTGTCCGGGTTCACACGGCCCACGAACGCAATTCGTCCGTCCCGGACGAGCACGTCGGCCAGGCGGGCCGGCGCGCCAGTTCCGTCCACGACCGACCCGCCGGCGATCAGCCAATCGTATGCAGCCTGTGGAAAATCAGCGGCCGGGGCCTGCTGGCCGGATTCGTCCGGGGAGCAGGCCGGCAGCAACACCACGAGCGCAGCGAACAGAAAGCGATGGATTCTCATTGTAGGCTCCATGGCCGGAATCTCACGGCGTGAGCAAATTGGGTCAAAGGCGCGGCCGGAAACCGGCAAGCTGAGATCTTCGACAACCTTCGACAATGTTCGCTTGTCCTAGAGTAGAGTCCCGCGTGGGCACATGCTGGATCCAACCGGGTGCCCGACATGGTGTCAACGAACTCCGGGTTTCAGACATGCATGATTCTGACTCTTCGGGCTGGCTCTGCAATGGCCCTCGTCTGATTCCAGCCAACGTCGTTCCTGGTTCATTGCTTCTCGCTCTGGTGGTGGGGTGCGGGTCCGAGCCAGCTTCCGTGCCCAGCGCCGCCGTCCGCGATTCCGCCGGGGTTACGATCGTGGAGAACCAGGAGGGGATTCCCCCGGACGGAGGCGGCTGGAGTCTGGCGGCGAGTCCGAGCCTCGTGATCGGTGGCCTGGACGGCCCCGAAGATAGCGGATTGTATCGCGTGCGGGGGGCGGCGCGACTCCCGGATGGGAGGATCGCCGTCGCCAACGATGGCTCGCTGGAGGTCAAGATCTTCGGGGTCGACGGGGCTCAGCTGGCGAGCCTGGGCAGAGAAGGAGAGGGGCCGGGAGAATTCAGTTCGGTGACGCTGACCGGACGGCTGAGCGATACCCTGATAGCGCTGGACCGCCGGCTTCGAAGAGTCTCCCTGGTCCACCCGGACGAGGGGTTCATCCGATCCTTCAACATCGCTGAGCCTGTGGCAGATTACCTCCTGGGAGGGTGGTTCTTCGAATCGGGCTCCGTGCTGATCGAGGATCTGTCACTGGGTGCCGATGGTGGGTTCGAGGACGGATTCGGTCGCCGGCCGGCCCGGCTCAAGTCATGCGATCTCACCGGGGCGCTCCACTCCGATTTCGGCGAACTCCCCGGATCTGAAGAATTCACCGTCACCCGCCAGGGCGAGCACGGGACGGCCATCGGGATCAGCTCCGTCCCGTTCGGGAAGTCCCCCCAGGTCGCAGTTGCCGGAGACCGCCTGTTCTTTGGCTCCCAGGACAGCTACGAGATCAGTGTTTTCGATAGTCACGCAGCCCTCCGGACACTCGTCCGCCTCGCCCGGTCCCCCGTGCGGGTCACGGACTCGGACCTGGCAGCCTACATCCGCGAAGAACTGGAGGGGGCCGACGAGGACGAGGCCCAGAGTCGGCGCGAGACGTTCGAAGAGATGCCGATGATGGAGTTCCGGCCTGCGCATGGTGCGATCTCGGCCGACCGGGAGGGATTCCTATTCGTAGAAGAATTTCGGTCCCCGGGCATGAAATCAGTTCCGGTGAACGTATTCGACCCTGAGGGGCGGTTCGCGGGACGATTCGAGATTCCGGCGGACATCGAGATACTCGAGATCGGTCCCGACTATCTCCTGGCCCTGCATGAGGACTCGATGGACGTCGAGTCCGTCCACATTTATGAACTGACGCGGCCGGGATAATCGCCCGGCCGCACTTCTCAAGAACACAATCGTGCTCCCCTGCCTGTCACTGCATTCCGCTCAGAGTCGGAACAGCCGCCCGATCTTCATCACCACGATGATCGCCACGCCCAGGACGGCAGCGACGACGAGAGTTTCTACCGGGTCTCGTTCCGCGCTGGCATCAACTGCAGCCTCAGGCGCTTCCGGTTCGGGAGCGCCGTCTCTGGCTTGTCCCGCGTGCGCAGAGCAATACAGGGAACCGTCGCTTGCCGAGCGCTTGCAGCGATTTCCCGCTTTGGTCTTTCCGTGACACTGATCCAAGACCCACCTCCTGTTTCCTCAATCTACGCGATTGCCGGCGCACAGGATTCATACGCCCCCGGCAGCCCCGGGTCCACTCCAGCGGTTGACACCCGCAGGTAAGTCCGACGTTAGCGGGCTGGGAAGACTCACAATGACAGCCAGGGTGCGTCAATGTTGGAGCACAACAGAGCGATCGTCCGAAGGGTCGTGGAAGCAGTCTGGAACAGCTGAGACATGTCATCCGCCGGTGAGTTGATCGGGGCAGGTTACCGCCAGCACTCGAGCCAGTTGCCGTCGTTCGAGGGAGTGGAAGCTCTCGCCGAACTGGTGTCGGGGCTTCGGGCGGGCTTCCCGGATGCCCACTTCTCGATCGATCAAGAGGTCGCCGAGGGGGATGCGGTGGTGCAACAGTAGACCCTGCGCGGAACGCAGCTGGGAGAGTGGAACGGGATTCCGGCCACGGGCAAGTCGATTGAAGTCAGAGGCACGGCGATCAGTCGGCTCGAGGATGGGAAGGTCGTCGAGCATACGGCCGATTGGGATGCCATGTGGATGATGCAGCAGCAGGGGGTGGTCGAGGGCTGAGGGAACTCGTCTTTGATGCGAAGGTCGTGCCCGGGCTCTGGACGCGCTGGATTGGCACGAGGAGGCGCTGCATTACTATCAGCGCTTTGCCCTGCGCTGGAAGGACGCCGAC
>JBDGUZ010000116.1:0-13555 GCA_039585915.1 Gemmatimonadota bacterium | reverse complement strand
TGACGATCCCGATCTCGTCGGGGCGTCTCAACCTGGGAACGTGGCAGGGGATCTACCTGTGCGAGCACCGCGATCGGGGTGGCTCGCGGCGGTTGGTGGTGACGGCAATCGGGAGCTGATGGCGGCGGGGGGGCGAGCTGATTCGAGCCTCGGATCAACTCGCCTCACGATCCGAAACGCCGCTGCCTTGCCCTGCGCCGGTGCCGTTGGCGATAATCGGCCCATGTCAGACACTCCTGCGTATCAGCGCTTCTTTGCCGAACTGAAGCGTCGCAAGGTATTCCGCGTGATGGCGGTATACGGCGGCGTAGCGTTCGTCATCCTGCAGATAGCGGATATCGCGCTGCCCGGTCTCGGCCTCCCGGAGTGGACGATCACCCTGATCCTGTTGCTCACTCTCCTCGGGTTTCCGATCGCGATCGTCCTGGCGTGGGCATTCGAGATGACACCCGAGGGCGTTCCACGCACGGAGGAGGCGGCACCGGGAGAGATCACGCAGATCGTCGCGGCTCCCCCCGCGAGCCGCTGGCCCGTGGGCCTTGCGGCAGCCGGCGGAACGGCGCTGTTACTGATCGCCGCTTGGCTGATGTTTGGCCGGCCGGGACCGGGAGCGGCCGGCTCCGCAGGCGCGGCGGTAGACCCCGACGCGCCCGTGGAATCGATCGCCGTGCTCCCGTTCGCAGATCTCAGCCCCGCGGGCGACCAGGAGTACTTTGGCGATGGTCTCGCCGAGGAGTTGCTCGACGCGCTGGCCAATGTGGATGGCCTGGTCGTGGCGGCGCGGACTTCATCGTTTCGGTTCAAGGGCGATGATGTGGACATCCCGGAGGTGGCCGACAAGCTCGGGGTGCAGACAGTGCTCGAGGGCAGCGTTCGAAGCGGAGGCGAACGGGTCCGAATCACGGCGCAGCTCGTAAACGCCGAAGGCTTCCACCTGTGGTCTGATTCGTACGACCGGACGGTCGCCGAGATGCAGGATCTGATCACGGTGCAGGAGGAGATCGCGCATTCGATCGTGGCGGCCCTGTCGCTCGTGCCGACCGGAGCCGACGCCGAGCCGATGGAGATGCTCGTTGCACAGGGAACCGACAACCTCGAGGCCTACAACGCAGTGCTGCGCGGGCGGTATCTGGCGGCGCAGCGGACACCGCAGGGCCTGGAGTCGGCGGCGGAGCAGTTCGAGAAAGCCGTCGCCCTGGATCCGGACTACGCCCGGGCCTGGGCCGATCTCGCGATGACGAATAACCTGCGGAGAGGTTGGGGGTACTCGCTCGACAGTCTCGTCGAGCAGCGTGGTGCCGACGCCACGAACAGAGCGCTCGAGCTCGATCCGGGGATGGCTGAGGCATACACGGCGCGCGGCTACATTCACGCCTTCATTCACTACGACTCGGCGGCGGCCGAGCAGGACTTCGCCCGGGCGATCGAGCTCGACCCCCGGTATCCGACGTCTTACCACTGGCGAGGTGAGGTCCTGGGCGACGCAGGCCACCCCGAGAACGGGATTCCGTACCTCGAGAAGGCCCGCGAGCTGGACCCCCTGTCGCCGATCATCCTGTCTGACCTGGCCCACGCGTTGGACCAGGCAGGGCGGTGGGAAGAGGCCGACAGCCTGTTGGCGTCCGTGCTCGAGCTGGAGCCGGACTACGCCCCGGCGCTCGATGCCCTGGGATTCCACGCGGAGATGAACAACGATCCGGAGGCTGCGCTCGAGTATGCCCTGAAGTTCAGCGAGTTGATCTCGGTCGCGAATACCCGGAGAGGTGCACTTCCCTTGCACAATGCGTACTACTTCGTCAGTGAGTACGAGAAGGCGGTGGAGGCATTCCGGTATCTCGTCCCGACGGATACCTCGGCCGTGCACTGGTTCGTGGGATACAGCCTGCCGTTATTCGCGTACGCGCTGGAGCGGTCGCAAGGAGTCGAGGCTGTCCAGGCCTTCCTGACGGGGCAGACGTCGCGGGTATCACCAGGGGACTCGCTGTACGGAATCTGGCTGGACGGCTATTCCCGGGTCATGGCCGGTGATCACGCCGGCGGACAAAATGCGATCGACAGGCTCACCGCGGCCGCCGATGCTCCCGGCTGGATGCTGACGAGCATCACCATCGCTACAGGGGACGAAGACGCGATACTCGCGTCCATCGAGCAGCTGGCCGCCGAAACGAATTGGCTCGGGCTTCGGTACTATCTGGAGCACGATCCCCGTTTCGATCTCCTGCGCGATCATCCTCGCTTCCAGGCATTGCTCGACGGGCTTCCGCCGTATCCGGGTCCGCGCGGGAGGGAAGGCGCTGGAGGCGCTGGAGGCGCGGGCGCGGGCGTGGCCGGGGACGGGGGCTGATGACCAGCCGGCGCCCGCCGCCACTTCTTCCCCCTCGTCCAGCTTGCCCGTTTCGTAGAACCAGCCACGCCAGAATCAGCTGAGGTCGGAGCCCGGCTTGGCGTACGCCAGGAACCCGAGCGCCGTCGAACGCTGGACGTCGGGCCAGGTCACGATCGGCTGGTCCGCCAATATGGTGTTCGTTGGTCTGGTTGAATGGTACGGGGACACGCGAGTGGCGCGCTGAAAAACACCTCTACAAGGACCCTGCACGGAAAGTGGGAAAGTGGGAAAGTGGGAATTCACGTGTAGGGTGTTCAACAGGGTGCCGACCCCCGACTTCGATTCCCGGAAACAAACACCGGTCCTGGAGCCCGGACGCCCGGAGGGTCTGAAGCGATCGTGTTGAAGAGGCGGTGACTCCGACCCGCTATCACGAACCCTGTTCACGAATCCTGATCGGAGACCGTGTTCAACACCCTGTTCGAGGACCCTACACGGAAAGTGGGAAAGTGGGAAAGTGGGAATTCGCGTGCAGGGTACCGAACACCGCCTTCGAATACCCGAAACAGGAGCTGAACCGTGGAGCATGTGCTGCCCGAGTCGCCACTGACGGCCGTAATCCGCGCCAAAGGTCGCCTCACTCTGCCAGAGCCGGCGCGCAAGCATCTGTCACTGACCGAGGGCGATCACGTCCTTGTCGTCGTCGGTCCCAGGACGCTCGAGCTGATACCCGCCGAGATCGTGGACCGAGACGGTCTGTGGAGCATGGCTGTAATGGTTCGAAATCAGATCGACTCGGCGGAGGACGACGTCTCGTCTGGCCGCGTCGTGGGTGTCGACAATCCGCGTTCGCTCGGCAAGGCGATCGACAGCCTGCTGTTGACCCGGAAATTCGCCCGTTCGTACAGCCGCCTGAGACAGTCCGCTCAAGCACACTGCGACCGCGCCCTTAAGCGACTGCTCAAGAAACCTGCCAGTCCGGGGGTCAGGTTGCGGCCGCTTCTGACGCCAACCGGATATCATGAACTCCGCGTGGGGTACAGCGACCGCGCCATCCTTCGCATCGAGGGCTCGGTGGCTATACTCATCGACGTCCTGTCGTTCAATGAGATCGCACGGCTGAACGCGAGAGCGGCGCGCAGAGTGCTCTGACGACCGGCCCGGGCACGAAGGAAGGAAGCGGTGTCCAAGGAAGGAAGCACAGAATGAGGAAGCGCAGTTTGTACCACAGCGGTGGGCTCGGCCTGGTCGTGCTTGCGGCGGCCCTGTGCGTGGCCCCGGTGGCGCACGCTCAAGCTCAAGAGGACCGGCGCATTACTGTGACAGGCGACGCCGACGTCCGGGTGGTGCCCGACGAGGTGGTGCTGACACTGGGCGTGGAAACTGATGACCTCGACCTGGCGGCGGCCAAGGCTGAGAACGACGTCCGCATGTCTCGCGTGATCCGGGTGGCCACAGATGCAGGACTCCCCGAGAATCTGATTCGCACCGACTATCTGGGCATCGAGCCGCGGTACCGGTACGACGGAAGCGAGCGCGTCTTTCTCGGATACTGGGTGCAGAAGAGCGTTGCCCTCACTCTGCGCGATCTCGATGTATTCGAGGATGTCCTGTCGGCAGTACTCGAGGCCGGCGCAAACTACGTCCACGGCATCCAGTTCCGAACGACCGAGCTGCGGTCACACCGGGACCGAGCCCGTTCTCTGGCCCTCACGGCGGCACGCGAGAAGGCGGAGATGATGGCGCGGGAACTGGGCCACGGGGTGGGCGAGACCGTCCTCATCCGCGAAGATCGGTCCAGCTGGTGGTCCTCGTACGGGGGATGGTGGGGAGGAGGTCGCGGCGGTTACATGTCGCAGAACGTGGTTCAGAACGCACCGGCGGGCGGAGCGTCTGCGGAGGGTATCACGGCTCCCGGACAGATCTCGGTTACAGCACATGTGACGGTCACATTCGAGCTGGAATAAGGCGCTGGCCTTCCCATAACGCCGGGATAAGCTGATCTTCTCGGGCATGTCCGAGGTCCCGTCGTACCAGCGCTTATTCGCCGAATTCAAGCGGCGCAACGTGTTCCGGGTGGCCGCGGTGTACGGGGCAACGGCGTTCGTGATGATCGAGGCGGCCGACCTGATCTTCCCGCGTATCCCGCTGCCGGAGTGGACGATTGCCCTCGTCGTGTGGCTGTCGCTGCTCGGATTTCCGATCGCGCTCGTCCTTGCCTGGGCGTACGAGAAGACGCCCGGCGGAATGCGGGTCACCGATCCGGCCGAGACCGCAGAGCTCGATGCGATCGTCGCGCAGCCAGCCCGTCGTCGCTGGCCTGCCGGGCTCGCCGCCCTGGTCGGGGTCGTCCTCCTGGGACTGGGTGCCTGGTGGACCCTCACCCGGACCGGCCCGGGGGCGCAGACGTACGATTCGATCGCAGTTCTCCCGTTCACCAACATGAGCGGGGATCCCGAGAACGCCTGGTTCACCGATGGACTCGCCGAAGAGTTGATCAACGCCCTCGCCGGAGTCGAGGACCTCAAGGTGGCGGGGCGGACCTCGTCGTTCTCGCTACGCGACCAGAGCCTGGACCTGCGCACGATCGGCGATACGCTCGGTGTCGAAACGGTGCTCGAGGGAAGCGTCCGACGCTCCGAGGAACGCGTCCGGATCACGGCGCAGCTCATAGATACTGAGACTGGATTTCACCTGTGGTCGGACGAGTATGACCGCAATATCACGGACATCTTCCTGGTCCAGGAAGAACTGGCCCAGTCCATCGTGGGGGCGCTTCTTCCGCGGCTCGGGACGGAACCGGACGAACTTTACAGGGGCGGGACGGCCGACCTCGAGGCCTACGATCTGTACCTGAGCTGCCGCCAGAAGTGGTACACACGCAGGATCGATCTGCTGTGGGAGGCGATCGATGAGTGCGAGGCGGCAGTCGCTCGCGACCCGGAATTCGCACTCGCGGCAATCGATGCCCTCGCATTTCGGAACGCCCGGGCCCAGCCCCTGGTGCCGCGGGCCAGGATGGGAGCGCAGAGAGCCGTTCTTCTCGACCCCGCTCTGGCCGAGGGTTGGGCGTCGTGGGGCGTCCTGGCGTTCGAGGCGGAGCGGGACTGGGCCACGGGCGAGCTCGCTCTGAAACGAGCGATCGATCTCAAGCCGTCGTATGCGTACGCCCGGGCGATGCTTGGCGATCTGCTCCGAAACCAGGGACGGGTGAAGGAGGCAATCGAACAGCAGCGGCTGGCGCTGGAGCTCGATCCGCTGTCGCCTGTCATCCACGGGGTGCTCGCCATCAGTCTCACGGCCGCGCGCCAGTTCGACGAGGGACGCGCCCAGCTCGAGCACACGCTCGCCTCGGGGGGAGACGAGGCGGCAGCCCGTGCCTTCCTGTTCCTGTCGGGCCCGCTGTTCGGGCTTACCGGGGATGAGATTGCCGATCACGGTGTTAACCTCGCGCGCCTGCTTGGGGCGGAGGAACCGGAAATCGCGGCGTCGATCGGACACGCCTTCGCGAGTGACGGCACGGACGAGGAACTGATGTCTGAAGCGCGAGACGCAGCGGATGCACTGGTCGCGGACAGTGTGTTCACGGTCCGGCAGATCGCGGTTCTGTACACGCGGCTCGGAGACGAGGAAACGGCGCTGCAGTGGATCGAGCAAGCCGCCGTCGAGGACGACCTGTCCCTGGCGCTGGTCGCCACCGACCCGTCGCTCGATCCGCTGAGGGACGACCCCCGCATGCAGCGCCTGATGGACGAGTTGGGTCTGCCGAATGGCTACGACCCGGCGGCGGACGCTTACGAGCCCGGGGCGGACGACTACGACCCGGAGTTGAATGACTCCCGAGCCGGAGGGCTGAGGTGAACCGATGACCGGCACACCCGCGTACCGGAGATTCCTCGCCAGGCTCAAGCACCGCGGAGTGTTCCGGGCCGCGGCGCTATACGGAACCGCTGCCTTCGTCACGATCGAGGCGTCCGACCTGGTGTTGCCGCGGCTGGCGGTTCCGGAGTGGACGGTCACGCTCGTCGTATGGGTCGCGCTCATGGGATTTCCGATCGCGCTCGTCCTTGCCTGGACGTACGAGAAGACCCCCGAGGGTCTCAGGGCCACGGATCCCGCCGAGACCACCGAACTCGACGCGATTGCCGCGCAGCCGGCACGACGTCGCTGGCCGGCCGGGCTCGCCGCCCTGGTCGGGATCGTCCTCCTGGGACTGGGTGCCTGGTGGACCCTCACCCGAACAGGGCCCGGGGCGAAGACGTACGACTCGATCGCCGTGCTGCCGTTCGCCGACCTGAGCGGGGATTCGGACAACCAGTATTTCAGCGACGGGCTCGCGGATGAGCTGATTAACGCGCTCTCCGGCGTTGAGGATCTCAAGGTAGCTGGTCGTACCTCCACCTTCGCGCTTCGAGACCAGAGCTTGGATCTGCGCACGATCGGGGACACGCTCGGCGTCGAAACCGTGCTCGAGGGAAGCGTTCGACGGTCGGAAGACCGGGTGCGGATCAACGCGCAATTGATCAACGCCGAGACTGGATTCCAGTTGTGGTCCGACGAGTACGATCGCGACATCACCGACATCTTCCTGGTCCAGGAGGAGCTGGCGCGGTCCATCGTACGGGCCCTCGCTCCGCGGCTCGGGGGCGCAGAGGAAGACCTGTACCGGGGTGGGACCTCGGACGTTCGGGCGTATGACCTGTATGTGGCCGGGCGGCAGAAGTGGTACTCACGTCGTGTCCCGCTGCTGTGGGAAGCGGTGGATGACTTCGAGCAGGCCGTCGCTCTCGACCCGGAGTTCGCTCTCGGGTGGAGCGGACTCGCGGACGCGATCGATGCTCTCGCGTACCGGGAAGCCCGGGCCCAGCCCCTGGTGCCCCGAGCCAAGAAGGCGGCGCTGAGGGCCGTGCTTCTCGACCCGGACCTGGCCGAGGGTTGGGCCTCCCTGGGCGTTCTCGCGTTCGAGGCGGATCGGGACTGGACGACGGCCGAGCTCGCGCTGAAGCGAGCGATCGCGCTCAAGCCCTCGTACGCGTGGGCCCGCTCTTCGCTTGGAGATATGCTGCGTCAGCAGGGTCGGGTGAAGGAGGCAATCGAGCAGCAGAGGATGGCGCTGGAGCTCGATCCGCTGTCACCAGTCATCAACGTGACGCTCGCCGTGTCACTGGCCGCGGCACGCCGGTTTGACGAGAGCCGGGTCCAATACGAGCGCTCTGTCGATTCGGGTGACCAGGCGTTGTCCCACTTTGGGCTGACGATCTGGGGAAAACAAATGGGGTTGACGGGTGAGGAAATGGGGAATCATGCCGTCAGCTTCGCAGAGTTGGCGGGGGCCCGCGACCCCGAGGTCGCCCGTGTTATCGGGCTCGCTCTCGGGAGCGGTGTGACGGATGACGATTCGCTCGATTCGGCGGCGCGTGATGCCGTCACCGCGCTGATCGCAGACAGCGTTTTCACCGTCCAGCAAGTCGCCGTTTTGTACACGAATCTGGGAGGCCACGAGACGGCCTTGGAGTGGCTCGAGAGCTCCTCCGCCGAGACCGACCTGTCGTTGGGCCTCGTCGGAGTCAACCCGGCGTTCGATCCGCTTCGCGACGATCCCAGAATGCAGCGCCTGCTGGACGAGCTGGATGTGCCGAACGGCTATGATCCTGCTGCGGATACCTACCAAACGGGGGGGGCGCAGTGAAACTCGGCGAACGCTCAACCTGGCAGGTCCATCGACCAGGGGGACGTCGGCGCGCTGTCGCCTGATTTTCGGCTAAGGCTCCCAGTCGGCGTAGCGCTCGTGCGCCGGCTTCAGGCCCTTGCCATCGAAGTGATCGTCCAGCTCGTGGACCAGCCACTCGATCCACTCGTCGAACTTCTCCCGTTGATGCTCGCGGCGGATGTCCCGGACCCAGAACTCGATCCGCTCCCAGCTCTCGAGCACGACTCCGCCCATGAGTTCCCAGACCATGTCGATCGAAACGATGCGGCGGTGAATCATGATCCCCACGGACTCTAGCGTGAGGCTGACAAGCATCGCCGCATCCTCGTACTGGCTCCCTTTCGCCCGCAGCTCCTCTGCTGACACACCAGTCGGAAGCGAGAGGATCAGGCGCAGGGCGTGCGCGAACTCCGGGTTCTGGACCGAGCGGGCCAGTTCGAGTGCCGCCGTATCGCGCCGCTGGGCCCGAAAATGGGCGAGCTGAATGAGCGCGAAGGCGAAACCGCCCATAACGACGATCGCTCCGAAGATCTCTGCCAGGTTCGCTGCGGTGTTCAGGTCCATGAGATGCGGTACAACGTCGGCGGCGCGCGGTTCCGGACCGTCGGTCTCGGTCAGGGATTGGTGCCCCGACCGGTTTTGAGTAGGTTCGTTTGTGGCCCCCTTCATTTGTGCGTTTCCCAGCGCTCCACGCGAGTGAGGGGATTCTGTACACCCACCATCCCGCCAGGGAGGCACAGTGGCCGAGCTGAAGATCCGCAAAGGCAGTTTTCTCATCCAGGTTCACGACCACAACGAGGTCGTGTTCGCAATCAAAGTGCCCGGCGTAAACTGGAATGATCTCAAAGAAATAGTGATCGAGGTGGAAGACACGGGGGGGCCCCACCCGGAGCTCCTGGTCGACATTCGAAAGCCCGGGGGCGGGAAGGACAAAGAACAGAAGCTGAATTGGCAGGGTGTCGGGCAGGGGTACACCGGGGGGCCGCCACAGCCGCCAGGTCCCTGAACGCAGGCGGCTAGCCGGACCTCAGTCCGGAGTGCCCGTCTCGGCGACCAGCGCCTCGAACCGCGGGTTCCCGTGCAGCGGTTGAAACCATAATTCGCTGGCCCGCATGGCGCGCTTTTCGGGCTCGTCCTCGAGGTTGATTTCGAGCCAGTCGAGAGCTCGCGCGGTGTCTCCGTACACGAGCCACGAGTGGGCGAGGTCATAGGCGACGAGCCACTCGAGTTCCGCATCCCGTGCCGTGCTTTCAGCTCGCTCGAGGACGGCCAGCGCACTGTCCTCGAGCCCGGCATGAGTGATTACGCTTGCCACCTGCGCCTCGATCAGGCTCCTCACCGGGTCAGCCCTGTCGATCGCGTACAGGTCCAGGATCGTGTCGCCCAGCGCCCACGCCGCCTCGATGTCCGTTCCATCCGACGCCAGAATGATGAGTCCGAGCGCTGGGAATTCCACGTTGTCGGGCCAGCGGCGGCGTCCCTCCTGGGCCCGTTCTGAGGCCGTCACGTAGTCCCCGACGTCCGTGGACAGCTCTGCGATGGCCGAGACGAGAACGTCTGCATCCACCAGCCAGCGGTCGGCCTCGTACGCGCGAATCAGCAACGCGAGCGCACGCTCGGAATCCCCCTGGTGGAACCGCGCATGGTTCGCCAACTCTCGCAGCGCCCCAGTCTGCCCGGGCTCGGCTGCGATGGCGCGCTCCAGCCACAGCTCGGCCTCGCCGTCAAGCCGGTCTCTCTCCTCCGGGTTCTGCTCGAGATTCGCGAGGGAATGGAGGGCAGTGCCCCGCAGGGCCATCGCCCCGGCGCTGACGCTGTCCCTGAGCAGGGCCTCTCCTGCCGCCTCGACGGCCGCCGCCAGCAGTGTCGCGTCTTCGGGATCGAACACGCGGGCCTCTTCTCCCTCGGCGAGCGCCCGTTCCAGGTGGTTCCACCCCGCCTGCAGATGCGGCTCGGCCCAGTCCGGGTCGCGAGTCGCCGCCAGGGCAAGCAGGCTGTCGGACCGTTCCAGAAGCGCGATCGCTCGATCCCGGCTCTCGCCTCCCAGGGCCGCCGCATCGATGGCACGCCGCCGTTCCATCTCGGCCTCGCGCACGAGCAACCACGCTTCCTCATCCTCCGTCTGAGACCGAAGCTCCCGGACACGGAACTCCTCTCCGAGATGTTGCCGGAGGGAGAACGCGACTTCATTGGTGACTGAGTCCACGAGCTGGAGTACCTGTCCTCGGGCGGCCTCCTGACGACTCTCGTCCAGCACGGCTGCGGTCGAGGACTCGACGAGGCTCAGGTTGAACCGGAGAGAATCAGGCGAGCCCAGCAGGGTGCTTTCGACCAGGTAGTCGACCGCCAGGGCCCTGCCGATGCTGTCGGGCGGGATAGCCGTATGTTAGTACGGAAGGACCGCGCGCAGCGACCTGGTCTCCAGGCCATCGATCGCGCCGAGGCGGTGAATCAACTCGTCCGTCAGCGCCTCGCCGTATCCCGGCAGGTCCTCGTCGGACGTCGGCGTCCGCGGAAGGAGGACGGCGACGCTGACTGAGGTTGGGGCTCCCGCGACCGGGTCCGTCGAAGCGGGCCCGACCGTCGAAGGTCGCCCGGGGCCAAAATTCCAGGCCAGCGCGGCGATCGCACCCACCACCAGCATCGCGATGACAGGAACGGCTACCGGATGAGGTCGAAACTTCTCTCTCGCGCGGTGTCCCAGCCGGCGACCCACTGATGCGAGGCTCTGGGCGACTCCCTCCTCCGGTGCCAGCGCATCCTTGAATTCGGCGGCGCTCGGAAACCGGTCCTCCGGATCGCGTGCCATCGCCTGGGTCAGAGCCCGCTCGATGTTGGGTGGCACTTCCCGTCGCAGCGACCGGATTGGCGCCGCATCCTCCGTCAGTCGTCGGACCAGGATCGACTGCGGCGTCGGACCTTCGAACGGGAGAGAACCCGACAGCATCTCGTACAGGACACAGCCGAGCCCGTATACGTCGCTGCGGCCGTCGATCGTGCGCTGTCCCGCCGCCTGCTCCGGGCTCATGTACGCGGGTGTACCGATGGCAAGTCCAGTTCGGGTGAGGTGCTCCTCCGCCTCGGGCCCGATCGGTAGTGCGACTCCGAAGTCCGCGATGTAGGAATGACCATCGGTGAGCAGCACGTTGCCGGGCTTCACGTCGCGGTGCACCACGCCCTGTCTGTGGGCGAAGTCCAGGCCGTCGGCTACCTCGCGGACGATTTGCAGCGCCTCGAGCAACGGGAGAGGCCCGTCGCGATCGATCCTGTCCCGCACAGACTCGCCGTCGACAAACGGCATGACGTAATAGAGGAGATCGTCCACCTGCCCCGAATCGAATACCGGAAGGATGCTCGGGTGTGTCAGACCCGCGGCCAGCTCGACTTCACGCAGGAACCGGTCAGGACCGACGGCGGCCGCCACCTCAGGAAGGAGCACCTTGAGGGCCACGTCCCGCTCGTGACGCAGATCCCGGGCGCGGTAGACGATAGCCATTCCGCCCCGCCCGATTTCCTCCTCGAGCCGGTAGTGGGCGCCCAGCGCTGCGTTCAATCGGTCGCGAGCGTCCATTCGTGAGCTCCGAACGAGTTGGGGGGGCCGTCCGATGCGGACAGCGTGAAACTAGACTGGGTGCGGATAGTCGGGCAAATCAGACTGCGCCCTCCTGACGTCGGCTCGTTTCGATCGCCGGGCTGCTTCTCGCGACAGTGACAGAATGTCGCACAAAATCGTTGTGTGTGTTGCAGGCCCCTACACGAAGAATGGGAAAGTGGGAAAGTGGGAAATCGCGTGTAGGGTCCGGAGGGGGACGTCCAGGTCGTGAATTCTGTGAAGGTACCTTCATGAACCTGCATGGTCGGTATCAGGACGCGCGAGCCCGCTAACCTTGCCGGACTCGACACGGCTGGTCGATCTTATCGCCCATGTCCGAGACCCCCGGTTACCAGAGGTTCTTCGCCGAGCTGAAACGACGCCGCGTGTTCCGCGTCATGGCGGTGTACGGCACGGTAGCGTTCGTTCTCCTTCAGCTGGCGGACATTGCGTTCGAGCCGCTCGGTCTCCCGGACTCGGCGATGACCTTTCTCATCGTCCTCGCACTGTTCGGCTTGCCGATCGCGGGGAGCCTTGCCGGGGCGTTCGAGGTCACGCCCGACGGTGTGAAGAAGACGGAAGACGCCGCTCCCGGTGAACTCACCGAGATCATCGAGGCACCTGCCAGCACGCGATGGCCGGCGGGAATCCTCGCGCTCGTCGGAGTGGCGGCCCTCGTGTGGGGCGCGTGGTTCGTGGGGAAGCAGGCCGGGGCGTCGGAGGCGTCGGAGGCCCCGGGCTCGGGCTCCGAACGGGCGGTGGCCGCGGGCCCGACACCAGGGACAGGTGCCGGTTCGACGGCCGTCGCTCCCGCCGGCGCCCAGCTCGCATACGCGGAACTGTCTGCGGACACCCGCCCGTCCATCGCCGTACTCCCGTTCACGGATATGAGCCGAGAGGGCGACCAGGAATACTTCAGCGACGGGATGACCGAAGAGATTCTCAACGTTCTGGCCAGGATCCCGGACCTCCGCGTGGCGGCGCGGACTACGGCCTTCGCCTACAAGGGACAGGACCCCGATCTGCGCGAGGTCGGGCAGAACCTCGGCGTCCGGTACGTCCTCGAAGGAAGCGTGCGAAAGTCGGGCGACGACCTGCGGATCACTGCGCAGCTGATCGACACACAGGACAATTTCCATGTTTGGTCCGAGAGCTACGATCGGACGCTGGAGAACGTGTTCGAGATCCAGTCCGAAATCGCGGAGGCGATTGCCGAAGCGCTGAAGGTGCCGCTCGGAGTGGACGAGAGGTCTGACCTGGTGATCCCTACCGGAGACATGAACGCGTACGATCTGTACCTCGAGGGCCGTGCGCGAATGCGGGACCGGGGAGCCGAGAATATCATCGACGCGATTGCGCTGTTCGAGGCTTCGATCGCGAGGGATTCGGTGTGGGCCCCGGCATGGGCCGGACTGGCGATTGCCCGGTCGCTGGAGCCGTACTACCTGCCCGGGCTCGACACTCCCGCGGAGGACGCCGAAACCTGGGACAGGGCGCTGACGGCGGCGGAGGCCGCGGCCGACCACGCGCTCGAATTCGACCCCGAAAACGCCACGGCGCGCGTAGCGCTGGGCATGGTGTACCGGGATCGCTGGCGGTGGGACGAAGCGGAAGCCGAGTTCCTCCGGGCTCTGGCGACGGATCCCGATAACGTCGAGGCGCACCAGCAGTACGCCGAGCTGCTCTCGGCAGTGGGCAGATCTTCGGAAGCGCTGAACAGTGCCGCGCGGGCGCTGGCCCTGGACCGATCGCCGATCCGGCTGGCGGCCTATTCGATGGCAGCTTCCATGAACGGCCGCTACGGCGAAGCGATTGATCTGGCTCGCGAAGGTCTCGAGCTGGATCCGGACCGCAACGTCAATCTGCTCGGGTACGTCCTGGTCGACGCGTATCTGCAGGAAGGTCGGTATGACGAAGCGGAATGGGT
>JBDGUZ010000115.1:0-8337 GCA_039585915.1 Gemmatimonadota bacterium | reverse complement strand
ATCGCACTGCTGCTCGTCTCGGCGTCATACGCCACGGCCCAGGTGGCGGTAGAGCAGCAAGCGTCCTCGACCGTCACCCTGGCCTCGATCGGCATGTTCATCTACCCGGCCGACGGGCAGAGCCCGGAGCAGCAGCAGGCCGACGAGGCCGCATGCACACAGTGGGCCGAGTCCCAGACGGGCCTCGTGCTCCAGGGCGGATCGGTCGACACAGAAGCCGCGGCGGCGGCGGCCAAACAGGAGACGGCCGAGGCGACCGAGGGCGCGGCGGTAGCGGGCGCCGCTCGCGGAGCGGTCGCGGGAGTCGCCATCGGCGCGATCGCCGGTGATGCAGGCACGGGCGCCGCGATCGGCGCAGTGGCCGGCGGAATCGGTGGGCGCCGGGCCAAAAAGGGTGCGGAAGCACAGGCCGCCCAGCAGGGCGCCGCGCAGGCCGAAGCACAGAGCCAGGCCGCCGTCGACGAATTCGCGCGTGCGGCCGGAGTGTGTCTCCAGGGTCGGGGCTACACGGTCCAGTAGCGGAGCCGAACAGGTGAGCAGCGAGCCCACCGTGTTCGTGGTGGCCTCTGTATTCGGACCTTCCCCGCCTGGTCCGACAGAGGCCGGCCGAGTCCGGGATCGAAGTGCCGGTGCCACGGCGAGACGTTACGACCCGGGTGGCCGGGTCTCCCGAAGAGGAGCCGACTCCCGCCGCTGACTAATTGCCTTCCGCCAGGACCTCGTCGATCATCACGGAGTTAAACTCTGGCCGCTCCTCGATGAACGGTATGTGGGCGGAGTTCTCGAACCAGAACATCTGCTTGCCCTGGGGCGCGTCCAGCGCGTTCAGGTACTCCTCGACGAGAAACGAGGGGGCCTTGTAGTCGTATCTCCCGGCGAGGAAGTACACCGGGACCTCGAGACGCGGCACCGTCTCCAGGATGTTCAACGTTTGAAGCCAGGTCTGGTCCGCCAGGAGTGGTGAGAACGCGTAGAGCTCCCGCCAGGAGCCTTCGTTGGCCGCGTTTGCCGCCGTGTACTCTGTGAGCGGACCTGCCTCCTGGGCGAACCCGGGGAGCAGCGACGGGTCGTGGATGTCGCCCAATCCCAGCTCCTCGAGCCAGTCGTAGAGCTCCCCGACCTGGTCCCAGTCGACGGGATCGACTTGAATCGCCGACAAGGAGGCGATCGCATCATCACGTCCCAACTCGATCGCCCGCGCCATGGCAGCCGCGTGGGCTACTGGAACGCCGCGCTCGACGTTGACCGCCTGGCCGACTCCGATGTACGCGTGGAGAAGCTCCGGGTAATCGCGAGCCGTGATCGTCCCCAGGAGCGACCCCCAGGAGAGGCCCATCAGGTAGACCTTCTGGACTCCGAAACGGGCCCGCATCAGCTCGATCAACTCGTGCGTATCCGAGAGCATCTGGTCGAAGGTGATCGATGCAGAGCTGAGTCCTTCGTGGTAGGACTTGCCACACCCCCGTTGGTCCCAGCTCACGACTGTGAAATGGCGCTCCAGGCCAGCGAATGCGAAGCGTGCATAGGGCATCGCCGGACTGGCCGGCCCCCCGTGCAGGAACACGAGAACCGGGTTGGACACGTCGTAGCCGCGGATCAGTATCCACTGCTCCACCCCCCCGATCACCACCGGCTCCAGCGAAGCGATGCCGTTCTCGCTGACGATCGCCTCCGTGTAGCTGCCATCCCGGGCCGGGTACTCCGGCCCTCCGTTGACGTTTGAATCGACTGATGGAGTGGTTGGGCCTGAGTCTGAGCAGCCCACGAAGAGGGCGGAGGTGAGAAGCCCGAGCGTGATCGCGCACAGCCGCGGAGTCGATCGCATAACCACTCCCTTCGAGTAAAGAGGTGCCATCGCTTCAACACCTGTGGCGGACGAGGCGTTTCTTCTAGAGAGGACCAACGGACTCCGTCCAGTCGAAACTTCTCAACTTCGGTGCGCGTAGGGCGGGTTGGAACACGACGGAACCGCTGCCGGACCCGCAACGGGAGTCGTGGTGTGGTGTGGGCTTCGTGTGGAGGGGAGATGGCCACAGACCGATTGCGGAAATCGCCGTCAAATGCGGCGGACAACGCCGGACGGCCTCGCCTTTCGATCAGGAAGGGTGCGGCAAACAGAGACTCTTCGTCCGATTCGGGCACCGGCCGCGACAGCGGTTCCGGATCCCGCGTCTCCGCGATGGATGTCAGGCGCCAGCCGAAGGGCAAACGGAAGCGCAACATGCTCATCGGTGCCGGCGTCGCGGCCGTACTGGTCTCCGCCTTCCTCTATTCTCGACTCGAACCCGCCGCGCCGACCGTAGACCGGAACATCCTCGTCCAGGGCACGGTCGAGCGGGGTGAAATGGTCCGCGAGGTTCGAGGCCAGGGTACGCTCGTTCCAGAGCGGGTACAGTTCGTTGCGGCGGTCACCGCTGGACGTGTGGAGTCGGTGCACTTCGAGCCCGGACAGGAAGTCTCCGCCAGCGATGTCCTCGTCGTTCTGTCGAACCCCGACGTAGAGCTCCAGGTGCTCGAGGCCGAGCAGCAGTGGACCGCGGCCCGGGCCACTCTCGTGACTCTCCGCCAGACCCTTGGGACGGGTGTACTGTCCCAGGAGGCCGCCGTGGCCGACGCCCGGGCCCAATCCCGGGAGGCCCGGCGTGAAGCGGAGGCATTCGACGAGATGGTGGACAACGAGTGGGTGTCGGAGAACGAGCACCGGAATGCCCAGGACAGAGCGGACGCCCTCGAAGAGCGACTGCGTACCGAGCAGGCCCGTCTCGATCTCCTGAACTCGACGATCGACGAGCGGCTCGCAGTGCAACGCGACCAGGTCGATCGGCTGGCGAACATCCACCGGTACTACCAGGAGCGCGCCGCAAACATGCAGGTCGTGGCCGGCGCCGATGGCGTGCTGCAGGACTTCGATCTCGAGGTCGGACAGTGGGTGCAGTCGGGAACGACGCTGGCCCGGGTCGCCCAGCCCGAGAGACTGAAGGCCGAGCTGAGGATTCCTCAGACCCAGGCCCGCGATGTCCAGGTGGGACAGGCGGCATTCATAGACACCCGCCGGGACACGATCCCGGGGCGAGTACGCAGGGTGGACCCGAACGTCCAGGGGGGCTCGGTCCTCGTGGAGGTGACGCTGGAAGGCGACATGCCGGCGGGAGCCAGGCCCGATCTCAACGTCGAAGGCATGATCGAGCTCGAACGTCTGAGCGACGTGTTGTACGCGGGCCGACCCACGTACGGGCAGAGCCAGAGCACGGTTGGCCTGTTCCGCGTGATCGATAACGGAAACGCCGCCGAGCGAGTCCCCGTGCAACTGGGACGGAGTTCGGTGAACCAGATCGAAGTGTTGTCGGGCCTGCAGGAAGGTGACGTCATCATCCTGTCGGACATGTCACGGTACGACGACGTGGACCGGGTCCGAATCAGGTAACCTCGACGCGGGGCGCGTCGTCAGCAGGGGAGAGTGGGCTAATGGAGAATGGGAACGCGCTGATCCGGTTGGAGGGGATTCAGAAGATCTTCCTCACGGATGAGATGGAAACGCACGCCCTCGAGGACATCTACCTCGAAATCCGGGACGGTGAATTCGCCGAGGTGATGGGGCCGTCGGGGTGCGGCAAATCGACGCTGCTGTCGCTGATCGGCCTGCTGGACACGCCGACAGACGGCAACTACTGGCTGGACGGCGAACCGGTCGCCGACCTCAGCGCCTCCGAGCGGGCCGAGGTACGAAACAAGCACATCGGGTTCATCTTCCAGGCCTTCAACCTGATCGGCGACCTGACCGTGTTCGAGAACGTCGAGCTGCCGCTGATCTACGGCGGCGTGGCGGCCGGCGACCGCAGGGAGAAGGCGCACCGAGCCCTGGAGCGCGTCGGCATGAGCCACCGGATGGATCACTATCCCTCGCAGCTCTCCGGCGGTCAGCGGCAGAGAGTAGCGGCGGCGAGAGCCGTGGTCGGGGATCCCCTGATCCTCCTGGCCGACGAGCCGACTGGGAACCTCGATTCCACGAACGGCGAAGCCGTCATGAACCTCCTGAAGGACCTTCACGCCGAGGGGTCGACCATACTCATGGTCACGCACGACCCGCGGTATTCCGCCTATGCCGAACGCACGATCCACCTGTTCGATGGCCGCATCACGGACGAGGAGACTGCGCAGGTCGAAGTCGAGCTCGCACAGGTCGACATCGAACGCGAACAGGCAGCTGTCTGAGACCATGGAGTAAGCGGGTTAATCGAAGGGAAGTGGAGGGGAAACATGGCCATGGACGGCTTCATCAACGATATCAAGTTCGGCGTCCGGATGCTCATCAAGTCGCCGGTGATGTCGGCGATCGCGATTCTCGCGTTTTCGCTCGGAATCGGACTCACCACGACGGTGTTCAGCATCGTCAACGGCGCCATGTACAAGGGCCTGCCGTTCGACGATGCGGACCGGGTCGTGTCCGTGTGGCGAGTCAACCCGGAGCGTGACATCGAGCG
Source organism: Gemmatimonadota bacterium (assembly GCA_039585915.1). Lineage (GTDB taxonomy): Bacteria > Gemmatimonadota > Gemmatimonadetes > Palauibacterales > Palauibacteraceae > Carthagonibacter. The sequence continues at coordinate 3,856 of JBDGUZ010000115.1, read as the reverse complement.
CGGTGGAGTCTCGCTGTACGACTTCGTCGAGTATCGGGACCAGAACAGCACGCTGGAGTCATTTGGCTTGTGGAACCAGGGTGCCGTGAACCTGGTCGGTGCGGACGACAAGCCCGAGCGGTACGAAGGCGCAATGGTGACGGCGAACATGTTCGACATCCTGCGCGTGGCCCCCGTGCTCGGCCGCGGATTCCTCCCGGAGGAGGAAGAGCCGGGAGCCGACCCGGTGATGATTCTCGGCTACGAAGTGTGGCAGGAGAAGTACGACGGGTCGCCAGACGTGATCGGGATGACGGTGCGGACGAACGGCGAGTCGCGGACGATCGTCGGGGTTGCCCCCGAAGGTTTCAAATTCCCTATCGAGGCCGACATGTGGGCCCCGATGGAGATAAACCCACTGGAGAACGATCGGGTGGACGGTCCCCAGGCCCCGGGGTTCGGCCGTCTGAAGCCGGGGGTATCGATCGACCATGCGGCGGCCGACCTCGCCACGATCGGGATGCGCCTGGAGCAGGAGTATCCGGAGGCCAACGAGGGCTTCGCCCCGATCGTAGAGCCATTCACCAAGTTCACGATCGGCGATGAACTCTTCGCCCTGCTGTTCACGATGCTCGGCGCCGCGCTAGGCGTACTCCTGATCGGATGCGCCAACGTGGCGAACCTCCTGTTCGCCAGGGCTGCCGTCCGGGAGAAGGAAGTGGCCGTGCGCTCCGCGATCGGGGCGAAGCGAAAGCAGATCATCCGTCAGCTGCTGGTCGAGGTCGGTGTCCTGTCGGCGATCGGCGGTGCGATCGGTGTGCTCATCGGCGTCGTCGGGGTCGCCTGGTTCAACCGGTCCATCGCGACGAATCCTCCTCCGTTCTGGATGACGTTCGATCTCGACGCCAGGGTCCTGATGTTCGCGATCGCCGTGTCGCTAGTCGCGGCGGTGGCTGCCGGCCTGTTCCCCGCCCTGCGGGCCACTGGCAAGGGACTGAACGTGGCCCTGAACGAGGAGGGGCGCGGCGGTTCGACCGGTCTCCGCATGGGCCGCGTGACGTCGATCATCGTTATCGGCGAAGTAGCCGTGTCCTGTGGGCTGCTGATCGCGGCCGGCCTGATGATCAAGAGCGTCGCGCAGCTCCGGACGATCGATATGCCGTTCGCCATCGAGAGCATTTTCACCGCGCGGCTCAACCTGCCGGACACGGACTACCCGGACGCCGACGCACGCACCGACTTCTACCGGGAGTTCCTGCAGCGTCTGCAGACCACGCCGGGCGTCGAGGCCGCGACCCTGTCGGACGGCCTGCCGGCCCGGGGCAACGGGATGCGCACGTTCGAGATCGAGGGCGGCGAGTACCCGACCGAGCGAGACTACCCGCGGGCCCGCGAGGGAATCGTCACGCCGGGCTACTTCGAGACCTTCCAAGCCGCTGTACTGGAGGGACGAGCATTCCAGTTCGCCGACTCGAAGGACAACATGCCCGTGGCACTGGTCAACCGGAGCTTCGTGCGGGAGTACTTCGACGACGGTGAGGGGATCGGTAAGCGGTTCCGGATTCACCAGGGCGAGGACGTGTACGAGTGGATGACCGTGGTCGGTGTGGTGCCCGACATGAGGATGGAGGGGATCGGCAACAACAACGAGAGCCCGGCTGGCTACTACGTCGCGGTCGAGCAGTTCGCCGAGATCCTCGGAAACACGGTCAGCGTTGGCGTGCGGGCTACGGGCGATCCGGGGGCCATGGCGACACGGGTGCGAGAGACGCTGGCGACCATGGATCCCAACCTCCCGGTCTACGATGCGATGACCATGCAGGCGGTGATCGACGATGCCACCTGGTTCTACAGGGTCTTCGGGACGCTGTTCATGGCGTTCGGGTTCGCGGCCCTGTTCCTGGCGGCGATCGGCCTGTACGGCGTGATGTCGTTCAGCGTCAGCCAGCGCAGGCGCGAAATGGGCATCCGGATGGCCCTCGGAGCCCAGGACGGTCTCCTCGTCCGGTTCGCCATGCGGCGGGGCCTGAGGCAGCTCGCGATCGGTGTCGTGCTCGGAATCGGTCTGGCGGCGCTCGCCACGCGGCCGCTGCAGATCATCCTGTACGAGGTCGACGCGCGTGATCCGGTGATCTTCGGTGGCGTGGTGCTCGCCCTGGCCCTGGTCGGAGTCCTCGCCACGTACATCCCGGCGCGGAGGGTGAGCCAGATTCATCCCGCGGAGGCGCTGCAGACGAGCTGACGAGCCCGGTCACCTGCGCGATGGAGATGAAGGCGTATGAAGAAAGCCCTGTCGCAGCTGCCGGTGCTCGTGGCCCTGGCTGCGAGCACCGGTACCGTGGACGCCCAGGTTTCGGAGCACGCGCTGGAATCAACTGACGGACTCGAGTTGATCAACGTGAGTGCCGAGGTGGTCGAGCTCGAAGGCCGGCGCGGCCTGCGGGTCGGGCGCGCCGACGACTACGTGGAGGGCGGCACGCTCGTTCTGATCGATGGGACCGAGTTTCAGAACGGCACTATCGAGCTGGAACTGGCTGGCGCGCCGGCGGCCGATGCAGACCCGGCCATGCGCGGCTTCGTGGGTGTCGCCTTTCGGGTCGACCCGGAAGACCCGAACCGCTACGAGTGCTTCTACCTTCGCCCGACCAACGCCCGCGCAGACGTTCAGCTGCGCAGGAACCACACGACCCAATACGTCTCACACCCCGATTACCCGTGGTACCGGCTACGAGAAGAGAGCCCGGGCGTCTACGAGTCCTACGTGGACCTGGTGCCGGGAGCGTGGACGGAGGTGCGAATCGAGGTGGCCGGGAAGCAGGCACGGCTGTACGTGCACGGCGCGGATGAGCCGACTCTCATCGTCAACGACCTGAAACGCGGCGGCGCTTCCGGGCAAGTGGGTCTCTGGCTTCATTCCTCGACCCTGGCGCATTTCCGGAACGTGCGGATTCGGCCGGCAGATTGAGGGGCTGATCACGCCGTTCCATCAATTGAAGCTGTAGAACATCCGCAGCCTCAGGATTCCCTCGTCCAGGTCGAAGCCGGAAACGCCCGTCTCCACCCGCCCGTGCTGGTACATTCCGTTCAGTTCGACCCGCCAGTCAGGGCTCAGGGTCTTCCCCACCCCGAGGTTGAGCCGGAGCCGCTCGGCCGCGAAGCCCTCGATCTCCGCGTCGAAGGTGTGGAAGGTCTCGGCGAACGCCAGCGCGTAGAACCGATCGGCAGACCCGATTCGGAAATCCGGCGATCGAACCTGCAGCTGCCACCGGCCTCGCCACGCCGTCTCGGAGTCGCCGCCTCTCCCGAATTCGAACGCCCGGAGCTCGAGACGGAAGTAATTCTGGATCAGAATACCTCCCGGCCACGGACCGACGAACCTGACCCCGAGCCATGGACGAATCTCGTTCGCGTTCGTCGCGTCCCTGAAGAACGTGTGAAACCAGCCGAGTCCTCCGTGCAGCCGCAGCCATGGCAGAATTTCGTAGCGAACCGACGGGCGGACGTACAGCTGCGTAAATTCGGCTGTGGACAGGGCAGTCCGCATTCCGTAGTCACCGTCGTACCGAAATCGGTCGCTGATGTTGTAGATCGTGGCGATGTCCGTCCACGTCTCGAAGTAGGAGGATTCGGAGTACTGCGCTGCGACGGGATCCGGCGTCACGAGGCCCCCGGCAAGAAACGCCAGGAATCCGGCAGCGGTGATGGAGGTTCGTCTGCACGCCCGCGACATCTGCATGGCTCGGCCAGGTAGCTAGTGAGAGAAGCGGGCCTCTCCGCCGAGACGTAGAGGCCCGCGAGTCACCGCTGCGGGATCTGTGGGTCCAGCCAGTCAGTTACCCGGCGGAAAGTCCTCCATCATCTTGCTGACCGCGGAGTC
>JBDGUZ010000114.1:0-8544 GCA_039585915.1 Gemmatimonadota bacterium | reverse complement strand
ACGGCCCGGGTGGCCTGGTTCGAGGTCCTCGTGGATCCCGCCTTCGACTCGGTCCGCGAGGATCCGAGGTATCATGCCCTGATGGAGAAATTCGGGCTGTAACACGGGCTTGTGCCGCTGAAGAGCCGCCGCAGCACCCCGGCGTTCCTTGCCTTCCTCCGCCGTCCGCGGCGATCTTGCCGCCAATGTCAGATACTCACTCCTGCCAGCGGTTCTTCGCCGAGCTGAGGCGGCGCCACGTGTTCCGCGTTGCGGGCGTCTACGGGGCGACAGCGTTCGTCGTGCTGCAGGTCGCAGAGCTGCTCGGCCAGGGCCTTCGCCTGCCCGACACCTTTCTCACCGTAATCACCGTGCTGGCGATCGTCGGCTTTCCGATCGCTCTGCTGATCGCGTGGGCCTACGAGCGAACGCCGGACGGCGTCCAGCGAACCGACATGCTGACAAGCGGTGAGGTGAGCGAACTGGCGGCGCTTCCCGCGCTCCGTCGCTGGCCGTCGGGGATCATCGCAGTGGTCGGGGTCTCGATGTTCGCGGTGGGGCTATGGCTCACGCTGGACAGGCCGGAGGATTCCGGGGACCGCACCGAATCGGGGGCTACCTCGGCCGGAGCGGTTGGCGAACCGGCAGCTGGGACGCCCAACTCTGGTGCCGGGGGCGAGCCCACCGCTGGAGCTGTGTCCGCGTCCCTGCCTGGTGACGACACTGGTGACGACAGTCGTGAGGCAGCTCCCACGACGTCGATCGCCGTCCTGCCGTTCGTCAACATGAGCGATGACCCGGCCGACGCCTACTTCAGCGATGGCCTGGCCGAGGAGATCCTCAACCTCCTAGCGCAGTCGCCCGATCTGCAAGTCACGGCGCGCACCTCTTCGTTCGCGTTGCGCGACCAGCAGGAGGATGTGCGGCGGATCGGGGAACTGCTAGGGGTCGCGCACGTGTTGGAGGGAAGCGTGCGCAGGGCGGGTGACCGGGTCCGGGTGACGGCACAGCTGATCGACACATCGAACGGCTTTCACGAGTGGTCGGAGACCTACGAGCGTGAGCTGACCGACGTATTCGCGATCCAGGACGAAGTATCAGGGGCGATCGCGGAAGCCCTTCAGGTGACGATCGCCGGTGGATCCAGCCCGACCGTCGCGCAGCGCCGGACGGCCGATCTCGAGGCCTACGACTTCTACCTGCTCGGCCGACACGCGTGGGCGAGTCGAACCGGCTAAGGGATCGAATCGGCCCTCGACTACTTCGAGCGGGCGATCGATGCGGATCCGAAGTTCGGCCTCGCCTGGTCCGGGCTGGCCGACGGACTGGATGCGTACGCCTACTTCGTCAGCGGAGACTCTCGCGAGGTGGTGGACCGGGCCCGGGGGGCGGCCAGCCGGGCCGTCGAGCTGGCCCCGGATCTCGCCGAGGGACACGCCAGCGTCGGACTGATCGCGATGGAATTCGACTGGGACTTTGACGCCGCCGACCGGGCGTTCACCCGCGCCCGCGAGTTGAATCCCGGCTACCTGCCCGGCTGGCACTGGGCCGCGGACCTGGCGACGATCCTCGGGGACACGGACACGGCGATCGCGTTCGGACGCAGGGCAACCGAGGTCGATCCGATGTCGCCCTTGAGCTGGTGGGCGCTCGGCGCTGCCCTCGCGGTTCACGGGGAGCTGGAAGAGGCGCTGGTCTCGACCCGGCGCGCCGCGGACCTCGCACCCGGAGCAGGGCCGATCAACGTGACCAACCTGACGCTGGCGCTGCTTGCGGAGGACTGGACGAAAGCACGCGCCTTCGCCCCCTACGCAGGCTCAGCTGTCGGACTCTCGAATCCGCTCCAAATGGTCGAGCTCGTCGAGGCCGTGCAGCACCCGACGCCCGCATCGCTCGCCGCCGCGCGCGATCTTCTGCAGGAGATCGAACGGACCGGCGAAGCAAGCACATCAAGTCTGGCCGAAATGTACGGGTTGATCGGTGACCGCGGTGTGGCCCTGGCGCTCACGGAGCAATCGTACGAGATGCGGAATCCGGAAGTCGTGTGGATCGGAACCTGGGTGGGTCTCGATTCCCTCCGTGGAGAGCCACGGTTCGACGCGATCGTCGAGGAGCTTGGCCTGCCGAATGGCGGGCCGGGCTACCAGAGGAGTCGGCAGTGAGCGGGACCGGCAGGTGAGCGAAGAGCTGCGGTGAGCGAGCCTCGCTCCTACCAGCGGTTTTTCGCGGAGCTCAAGCGGCGTCACGTGTTCCGCGTCGCGGCCGTTTACGGCGCGACGGCGTTCGTCGTGCTCCAGGTCGCCGACCTGCTGCAGGAGGCGTTGCGCCTGCCGGCGGCGTTCCTGACCGGAACGACAGTGCTGGCGCTGCTCGGCTTCCCGATCGCCGTGGTGCTGGCATGGGCCTACGAGAAATCGCCGGGGGGAGTCGTACGCACCGGTCCGGCCACCACCCAGGAAATCAATGAAATTGTGGCCCAACCGGCGTCCCTCAGGTGGCCGTCCGGCCTTCTCGCCCTGGTTGGAGTCGGCGCTCTCGCGATCGCCACCTGGATGACGTTCGTGCGGGAACCGTCGGTGCCGGCAGGGGATCCGAGCGGCAGCGAGCAGGTCGTCAGCCAGGCCGATACGGTCGCCGCCGGTCCGTCCGTAGCGGTACTGCCATTCGCGGACATGAGCCCGGACGGAGACCAGGAGTACTTCGCCGACGGCATGGCAGAGGAGATTCTCAACGTACTCACCCGGATCCCCGAACTTCGGGTCGCGGCCCGGACCTCCTCGTTCTCGTACCGGGGAAGTTCGAAGGACGTACGGGAGATCGGTCGCGAGCTGGGAGTCGGCGCGGTGCTCGAGGGAAGCGTGCGGCGGGACGGCGACCAGGTGCGGATTACCGCGCAGTTGATCAATGCCGATGACGGATTCCACCTGTGGTCCGACACGTACACCCGCGAGCTGTCCGGAGTGTTCGCCGTGCAGGACGACATCTCGCATGCGATCGTCGAGGCGCTGGAAGTCTCGTTGATCGGCGGAACCGGCACGGCCCTCGTGTCGGAGCCGACCGAGAGTCCGGCGGCCTACGACGAATTCCTGCGCGGGCGCTACGAGTGGAATCGTCGTGGCAAGAAGGGAATGAACGCGGCTCTCACCCACTTCGGACGGGCCGTCGAGCTCGACCCGGATTTCGCGCCGGCCTGGGCCGGCCTGGCGCATACATGGGGCCTGATCTGGATCTACGATGACGAGAAGTCGTACCGTGAATCCCTGCCTCGTGCCCGGATTGCGGCGGATCGGGCGGTGGAGTTGGACCCGGATCTACCGGAAGCCCACACGGGCCTGGCCTGGGCAACGACCGATGTTCCGGAAAGCGAGCGAGCACTGCGGCGGGCGATCGAGCTCAATCCCCAGTACGCCGCCGCTCACCAGTGGCTGGGCGAACTCCTGTCCGACCTCGGATACCACGAGGAGGCGCTGCGGGAAGGACGACTGGCCGTGCAGCTCGATCCGCTGTCGCTGGCGGGAAACCTCGATCTCGGCAGAGACCTGATGCGGGCGCGCCAGTACGACGAAGCGATCGAGCAGCTCCAGCTTACCCTTGAGCTCGATCGGACACTTGGAATTGCGTACTCGAGCCTCGCGGACACCTATATCTGGCAACGCCGCTGGGACGACGCCGAGGCGACGCTGCGAGAGCATGAGAGCTGGGTAGGCCCGAAGGACGAGGCATTCGATGCGGAGATTGCCACGGGGCGCGCCGCGGACGCCGCCGGCGGGGCCGTCACGCTTTCCGGACAGTATGCAGAAAGGTGCCGCCAGCGGGCGGGCGACCCGGCAGGCACTGAATACCCGACGGCCGAGGCGTGCGCCTACCTGTATGCGATCGCGCTGAACCGCGACTCCACGCTGACCTGGCTCGGGCGAATCGAATGGAGTCCATTCAACAACTTCATCTACCGTCTCAAAATCGACCCCGCTTGGGACTTCGTGCGGGATGAACAGACGTTCGAGGCGGCCCAGAGAGCCCAGCTGGCGTCCTTCGGCGTGACTGAGCCATGAACCTCTCCTTCCAGCGGTTCTTCGCCGAGCTCAGACCGAGACCGACCTGACATCCACCGGTCTGTCGAACCGCCGACCGGGGAGTTCCAACCATATCCCCCATGCGTGCATTCCAATCAGGCGATACACATTCCCATTCCCTGTGTGGAGGGCTCTGACCGTGAGATTGACGACCCGCGTTTCGGTCATCTTCCTTTGCACGATTTGCGTGGGCGCCTGCGGCGCCGAAGCTGGTGACGGATCAGATGGTGGCTCACGCTGGAACGCCGTCGTGGATACGATCGGCGATACCGTCGTCGTGCACACGACCTCGGGTCGAGCGTGGGACTCGGACCGAGAGTTGGTGTCCGAAGTGAGCATTGGAGTGCTGGACGGCGAGGCCGTGTACCAGTTCGGCGATCTGGATGCGATCGCCGTGGGCAAGGACGGGACGATCTTTGCCTACGACTCGCACGTCCCCGTGATCCGTCAGTATGGGCCCGACGGTGTGTGGCTGAAGGACCTCGGCCGCGAGGGTGGAGGACCTGGAGAATACAAGCAACCGGACTCCGGTCTCACGATCCTGCCAGACGGCCGCCTCGCGGTGCGCGATCCCGGCAACGGGCGGATCCTCCTCTTCTCCGAGGACGGCGAATATCTCGACTATTTCCGAATCGCCGGAAGCTTCAGCACCAGCCGGCCGCTCGTCGCCGACACGGCTGGAAACCTCGTCACCTACGTCATCACCAATCTGGGAGCCCCCGTTCTCGAATGGAAGCGGGGCAGGGCGCGCTATCGACCCGACGGAACGGTGGACACGATCCCGAGCCCCGACCTCGGCTTCAAGAACTCCGTAATCTCGGGCCAGCACGAGTCCAGCTCGAGCTCGAGCTACGTGCCATACACGGCGATGCAGGTGATCGCATACAGCCCCCTCGGCTACTTCATCATCGGAATCAGCAACGATTACAGGTTCGACCTGCTCCGCCCGGAGGGCGTGTTGCGCGTGGGGCGTGAGTGGGAGCCCGTCCCGGTCGACCCTGAGGATTCTGCGATTGAACGAGAGCGCATGACGCAGGACTTCAAGCAGCGGTTTCCCGGCTGGAAGTGGAATGGTCCGCCGATTCCCGACCTGAAGCCGGCGTACCTGGCGTTCTACCTTTCCCAGGACGGTGGCCGGATCTGGGTGCACGTGCCGGCGCAATCAGAGCGTTACATGGACGCCGAGGAGCTCCGGGCGGAAGAGGAGCGACTGGATCGCCCGGTGAACCCGTACCGCGAGCCGGTTCGGTTCGATGTGTTCGAGGTGACTGGCGAGTACCTCGGTCAGGTCGCAACGCCGGACGGGTTCTCGCTCTACCCGAGGCCGGTCTTCAGGGGCGACATGGTGTGGGGAGTCGTGCGAGACGAATACGACGTTCAGCGGCTGCACAGGTTTCGGCTCGAATCGGCTGTGCCTCAGTAAAGGCCTGGCAGGCCGACGCTTCGTTCCAGGCGACCCGACACCGTTGCAGCCCCATGTCGGCCGGGCGATCTTGGGGCCCATGTCCGACACTCCTGCATACCAGCGTTTCTTCGCCGAACTCAAGCGTCGCAAGGTATTTCGCGTGGCGGCCGTCTACGGTGCGGCGTCCTTCGCGATCCTCGAGGCGTCGGACATCCTGTTTCCGCGCTTCGGGTTTCCGGAGTGGACGGTCACCTTCGTAGCGGTCCTCGCCCTGCTCGGGTTTCCGATCGCGCTGGGCCTGGCCTGGGTGTACGAGCGCACTCCCGGCGGTATGCGTCGCACGGAGGAGGCCGAGACCGGTGAACTGGAGACGATAGCGGCCGCATCGGCGGCGAAGCGCTGGCCCGTCGGTCTCGCGGCCGCCGCGGGCACGACACTGCTGCTCGTCGGCGTCTGGTGGACGCTGGGACGGCCGCCGTCCTCTGGTGGAGACGCCGCCGCCCCTGCTCAGGGCGACGTCGCCTATGCTTCGATCGCCGTGCTTCCGTTCGCCAACATGAGCGAGGACCCATCGGACGAGTACTTCAGCGATGGGCTCACCGAGGAATTGCTCAACGCACTGGCTCGCGTGCCGGATCTCAAGGTCGCAGCTCGCCCCTCCTCCTTCGCCTACAAGGGCGAGAACAAGGACCTGCGCGAGGTCGGCGAGGCACTCGGCGTAGAGACGATCCTGGAGGGCAGTGTCCGCCGGGCCGGCGGGCGCGTGCGAGTGACTGCGCAGCTGATCGACGCGGCCGACGGATTCCACGTGTGGTCCAGCGACTGGGATCGCGAGCTGACAGCCGACAATGTGTTCGATATTCAGGATGAAATCGCCGGTACCGTGGCGCAGGCGCTCGCCGCCGGAACGGCGCCTGACGTCAGGGAACAGGCTGGTGCAGGCACCGTCCCGGCCGGAAGTGGAAGGGTCCCTTCGCTGGTGCGCACGGCGGACCTCGAGACCTACGATCTGTATCTGCTGGGTCGCCAGGGCTGGGCTTCGCGTAGCCCGGAAGGACTCCAGGCGGCAGTCGGGTACTTTGAAGCGGCGATCGAGCGCGACTCCAGCTACGTTCAGGCCTGGGTGGGCCTGGCCGCGGCCTACAACGCTCTCCCCGCGTGGTCCGATTATCCGGCCCGCCAGGGTGGCGAGCGCTCGGAGTTCGCCGCCCGCAGGGCCCTCGAACTCGACCCGGAGAACGCCGAAGCCCTCTACACGCTGGCCACGACGCTCTTCGAGTTTTACCAGGCCTACGATGAGGCGGAGCGGCTATTCAACCGCGCGATGCAGCTGGATCCCGATTATCCAAGCGGCCTGACGTGGTACGGACAGTTGCACTGGCGACAGGGTCGATTCGAGGAGGCGCTCGAGTGGACGGAGCGGGCAGTAGAACTGGACCCGCTCTCCCTGCACGCAATCCACTCCGACGCGCAGGTCTTGCTGTCGCTCGGCCGGTGGACGGAGGCCCTCGCCGCATTCGATCGAGCGCTCGCGATTCAGCCGGACTTCTATCCAGCGCTGCTGTACTCATCGTACGCACTGGCTCGTCTCGGCGACCGGGGAGAAGCGGAAGCGCGGTTGCGGCGGGGAATAGCGGCAAGCGGCAAACCTTCCGGGGCGGAACTGGCTCGGGACGTGATAGCCGGAGTGCGCGACCCGTCGGACCATGAGCGAACGACCGCGGCCGTGCTGCGTCTTCTGGAGCCCCCGGCGCCCATCCAGTATCCGTTAGCGGTCGAATGGCTGCTGCTGGTCAATGATCGGCAGGCCGCGCTGGACTTGCTCGAACGATCGATCGAGGAGAACCCGGACTCACCCCAGAGAGTCCTGTCGATCGTCGGAATCGAGAAGTTGGTCGGCGAGCCCCGTTTCGCAGTGCTGATCGAGGCCGCGAGAATGAGCGAGTACGTGGGCAACCTCGAGGAATGAACCCGCCGGCCCGGGCCTGGCTCCTGCCACACACGGCGCGGATCGCGCGTGCCGCGGCCCGGATCTTCTATCGAGTCCAGGTCGAAGGCCATGCGCCGCCGAAGACGGGGCCCGTCCTGTTCGTCGCCAACCACCCGAATTCGCTGGTCGATCCCGTGCTCGTCACCGCGGCAGCCGACCGACCGCTCAGATTTCTCGCCAAGGCGCCCCTGTTCGAAGAACGGCTCGTCGGTCCCCTGGTGCGAGCAACGGGGTCGATCCCCGTGTATCGGCGGCAAGATGACCCAGAACTGATGGACAGGAACACCAGCGTGTTCGAAGCCGTGCACGCCGCTCTGGCTGACGGAGCCGCGGTCGGGATCTTTCCCGAGGGATTGAGTCACTCCGAGCCATCGCTCGCTCGGCTCCGCACCGGCGCCGCCCGGATCGCGCTTGGGTCGGCGACTCAGCCGGGAACCGCGATCCCGATCCTCCCCGTCGGGATCGTGCTGCGGCAGAAAGACCGGTTCCGATCGAAGGCGCTGGTACTGGTCGGGACTCCCGTGGACTGGGACGATCTACGGGGGCGACCGGAGGAAGATGCGGACGCGGTTCGTGAGCTCACGAACCGGATCGAACGCGCGCTGCGGAACGTGACGGTCAATCTCGAACGCACCGAAGACGGACCCGTAATCGAGTGCGCAGAGTCGGTGTATGCCGCGGAATTCGATCTCGAGCGGGCTTCGAAGGACAGGATCCGCCGGATGCGTCAGGCGACCGATACACTGCGACGACTGAGGGAAGATGATCCGGAAGCAGCCGCACGGATCTTCGCTGATATGTCGGAATTCACCGACTCGCTCTCGGTGCTCGGACTGTCTCCCCGGAGCCTGGAAGCGGTAGCCCGGCCCCGCGCGGCCGTGAAGTGGTCCGTGCAGAACCTGATCTTCTTCCTTGCCGGGGCGCCCATCTCGTTCATCGGCCATGCGTTGTTTCTGGTCCCGTTTCAACTCACGGACTGGTTCTCCCGGCGGCCGGGCGTTCCCCGCGATATCCGCTCCGCTCGTAAGCTGCTGGGTGGAGGGGCCCTGTATCTGATCTGGTGCGTGTTGCTGTCACTCCTGGCCGGCTGGTTGTTC
>JBDGUZ010000113.1:0-8780 GCA_039585915.1 Gemmatimonadota bacterium | reverse complement strand
ACCTCGCCCCGCGAATAGAGGCGCAGCATCGCCCGGAACACACGGCGATTCCCTTCGCGGTAGAACGACGAATCGTCGACCATCTCGACGGCCTGTGCCACGGCATCTCCGTCGATCAACATCGCCGATAGCACGGAAATCTCGGCCTCTTCCGACCAAGGGATCTGCCGGGAGCCTTGAGTTCCGTGCTCAGCGACCAGTGAGGTTCCTGCTTCAGCCATGTTGCCGTCCCGGGCTCATCGCGAGCCCTCCGGGTGTTCCGTGATCTCTTCCTGTTCGTCGCCGTCCAGGATCGATCGAACCCGCTGCAGATCTTCCCACGTCGGCCGGATCCAGCCCGGATTCCGCAACAGTGCAGCGGGATGGTATGTGACTACGAGTGGGCGGCCCTCGTACAGGTGCGTCCGCTGCCGCAGCCGGCCGAGCGATTCGCGTGAGCCCAGCAGCGTACGCGCCGCAAACGTACCGAACGTGATTACGACGGCGGGGTCGACCAGCGCGAGCTGCCTGAGGAGGAACGGCGAGCACTGCTCGATTTCCTCCGGCAGCGGGTTCCGGTTTCCCGGCGGTCGGCACTTCAAGACGTTGCAGATGAACACGCGATCCCGCCCCAGACCGACGGCCGTCAACAGGCGATCGAGAAGCTGGCCTGCCCGCCCAACAAACGGCAGGCCGGTCTCGTCCTCTCGCTGGCCCGGAGCTTCCCCGACGCACATTACGCGAGCTTCGGGCGTACCATCCGCGAACACGGGCCGGGTCCGGGTCTCGTGCAGCTGACATCTCTGGCAGGCGTCGGCCACGGCTCGAAGACGCGCAAGATCCGGAATTTCGAGGATATCCGCTGTGCTGCCCTCGCGCGCCAGAAGTTCGAGTCCGGCATCCAGTGGAGCGCCGGGCGGGATCCCGGATCCGCCGCCCAATCCTGCCGTGCTCGGCTTGCCGCGACCTGCATCCGGTTTCGTCGGCGCCGGACTCGGAGCCTCCCCGTCCGGATGCCCCGAAGCGGCAAGGCGGGCCGCCTGAGCGAGAAGCGCCTCGCGCTCTCCCGGTCCGACGAACATTTCCTTCTCGCCCAGATCACGGCGAAGCAGCAGGTGGTCGACGAGCAGCCGGGAACGATCCGACACCGGCGGCGCTCAGTCCCCGTCCCGCAGGCGGTCCTCGATCCGATCCAGGAGCCGGTCGGCCGTTTCGCGCTTCGACAGCAGGGGAAGCTCCTCGATCGAGCCCGATGGATCTATCAGCGTGACGCGATTCGTATCGACTTCGAAGCCGGCATCCTCTGCTCCGGCCTGGTTGAGCGCGACGAGGTTCATGTTCTTCGACTCGAGCTTCGCGGTGGCGTTGGACACTCCGTCGGTCGTCTCGAGCGCAAACCCCAGTGTGAACACTCCGTCGGCGACCCGCTGATCTTTCGTCTCCAGGAGCAGATCTGGACATGCCAAGAGCTCGAGCGTAAGCGAGTCATCGCTCAGTTTTTCCTTCTTGATCTTCTCATTTGCCGGCTGGTCGACGTGGAAGTCCGATACTGCGGCCGCCATGCACAGCACCGAGCTTCCGTCCAGCTCCGAGCGCAACAAATCCAGCATCGAGACCGCGTTCTCCACTTCGACGTTCCGCGGACCGAACGGTGGCGGCACGGAGACCGGCCCGTGAATGCACACGACTTCCGCGCCACGCCGCCAGGCAGATGCCGCGAGCTCGAATCCCATCCGACCCGACGACCGGTTGCCGATGAAGCGTACGGGATCAATCGGCTCGCGCGTCGGACCCGCTGTAACGACGACTTTCCTGCCGGCGAGCTCGGAATCCGTCTCGAGCATTCGGCCTGCCTCGACCATGATCTCCTCGGGCTCGGACATCCGACCGATCCCCGTCTCCCCCTCGGCGAGCTCACCATGCGCCGGGCCGACAAACCGGATTCCGTCGCCGGTCAGCAGTCTCACGTTCCTTCGCGTCGCCGGGTTTCCCCACATCCGGACGTTCATCGCCGGACAGGCAAGCACCGGGCAGTCAACTGCCAGTAGAGTGGCCGTGGCAAGGTCGTCCGCTCGGCCGTGAGCCATCGCGGACAGCAGGTCCGCCGTGGCCGGAGCAGCGATCACGAGATCACAGTTCCGCCCGAGCTCGATGTGGGCAAGCGGATTCGTCCACAGGTCGGTGTGAACAGGGCGTCCGGCGAGCGCCTCGAACGTGACCGGGCCGACGAAACGCTCGGCTGCGCTCGTCATCAGCACCTCAACTTCGGCGCCCGCCGCCCGGAGCGCCCGAAGCAGGATCACGCTCTTGTAAGCTGCGATTCCACCCGAGACCAAGAGCAGGACCCGACACCCATCGAACGGTCGCATCTCGGGCTCGGATCAGTCGCCGTCGGGCCGCTGGCGTCGGATCAGCCGGAATTCCAGGTCGCCTGAGGCGAGAGCTGCGAGAGCCATCGTCGTGAGCTTGTTCGCCCCGTAAGGCGAACGCTCCAATGGAAGGGTATTGAGCTCGCGCGCGTACTTGGCGGCAACGAGCACGCCCATGTACTTGTCGGGCGAGTTGGCGATCAGATCTTCCGGGCTGTAAACCTTCGGCACAGTTCCGTCTCCTGTTCTCAGATGTGCGAGCTTGCGAGATCCGATTCCAGAGCCTCGCCGAGCTCCGCCGTATGCCCCCGTAGCCATTCCCGGTGCCTCTCCGTCCGATGGACTTCGGCATCCAGGATCGTCACCACGGCGCTCACGGCAACGTCCAGATCGTCGTTGACGACCACGTAGTCGAACTCCTGTACCGCTTCGAGCTCGGACAGTGCCGTCCGAAGCCGCCGGCGGACCCTCTCGTCGTCTTCACTTCCCCGGCGCCGCAATCTCTCGACGAGCACCTCGGCAGTCGGCGGCAGAAGAAAAACCAGCACTGCGCCTGGCTCACGCTCCCGCACTTGCCTCGCTCCCTGCACGTCGATGTCCAGCAGCAAGTGGCGGCCACCCTCCGAAGCCTTCAACAGGGCTTCCCGGGGCGTACCGTACAGGTCCCCGTGAACCTCGGCCCATTCGAGCAATCCGTCGGACTCGATCAGGGCTTCGAAGCTCTCGCGTGACAGGAACCGGTAGTCAGCCCCGTCCCGCTCGGCCACCCGCGGGGGCCTCGTCGTCGCAGATACCGAGAATTGCACATCGGGACGAGCTGCCACGATCCTTCGACATACCGTCGTCTTGCCGCCGCCTGACGGGCCGGCCAGGACGAGGAGGATTCTCGGGTCTGACGGGTTCACTCGACGTTTTCGATCTGCTCGCGCATCGTCTCGAGCTCGTTCTTTGCTTCGACCACGTGGTGCGCGATCCGCGCATCGTTGCTCTTCGAGCCGATCGTGTTGATCTCCCGCAGGAGCTCCTGGCTGAGAAAGCCCAGGCGCTTTCCCACCGGCTCATCGTCGGGAAGATCGAGAAGGTCCTCGAAAGCTCCCACGTGCGCTCGTGCTCTCACGATTTCCTCGCGAATATCCCAGCGATCGGCCAGGACTGCGATCTCCCTTGCCAGACGGTCATCATCCACTTCGACGCCACCAGCGAGTTCAGCCACCGAGCGCCGCAGTCGCTCGCGCTCCGCCTCGAGCCGCAGAGGCGCGAGTACCTCGACCGCGTCCAATCGAACGGACAATGCTTTCAGGCGTTCGCGCAATTCGGTCGCAAGGCGCCCACCCTCGCGGCTGCGCATCCCGATCAGCTCGTCCACGGCCGCCTGCGCGGCCCCGGTCAAGATCTCGGCGTCGATCGAGCCCACGGGATCAAGGGACCGCTCGACAAGGACTCCGTCCAGTCGGCTCACCAGGTCGAGGTCCGGGGCTCCGTCAAGGCCGTGCGACCCTTGCAGCCGACGAAACGCCTCGAGGTAGGAGACAAGCCTCGTCTCGTCGATCTCGATCCGACCGGCAGCATCCTGCGACGGAGTGAGGCGGAGAGTGACGTCGACATGGCCGCGGCGCAAACAACCCCCGACCACGGCGCGTAACGGCTCCTCGAATCCCTCGGCTCCATATGGAAGCCGGAAGTTGAGCTTCAGGTGCCGTGAATTCACGGACCGAAGCTCCAGGCTTCCTGTCACATCGCCGGCGGTTACCGCCGCGGATCCGAATCCCGTCATGCTTCGTATCATATAGACCGTAGAACATAGATTGCGGTACCACTGTCCGTCAACGTGCAGAAGGCGCGAAATGACATTATATGTCGATATGCATCGCGTTTGCTTAGAGCATGTTAGATTCCATGTCCCTCGATTGCCGCAATTCAGTTCAGGAAGGTCCACTTTACTCCGAACACCGATCGCGTGTTCGGAAACTGGAGTTCCGGAAAGTCGAAGGCGCTGATTCCGGTGATGTTGTCGTACCGATAGTAGATGACGACCGAGAGAATCCGGATTCCCATATTCCAATCCAGGAACATGTAGTCCGGAATCGCGACCAGGGCCGAGCTTTCCTCTGTGGCGGCATCGATCGAGGGCGCCCCCATGGTACCGCGGTATTTCAGTCCGAGCCCGAGATTGACTCCGAGGTTCCCGTCAAAAAACTCGTCCTCGAATCCGAGCACGCCGCGGACCAAGTATTTCGGGGTGTACATCGCGTCCAACGGCGCGTCCACTGACTGGTACCGCCAGAACCCGCCGAGCCGGATCGGTGAAACATCGTCAAACAGCCAGCTCAGCGGAATCACCGGGACGTCACCGCCCACTTCGAACGCCGTGACCTTTACCGGGTTCGCGGTGGCCGTTTGAAACCGGTCGAATACCGACCGGAACGGCAGCTGGCTGTCGAGGTTCTGTTGCTCCACGAGGCCGTACAGAGTAATCGACGGCCGAACGAAGTCGAGGCGTCCCGTGAACTGGTCGAAGACGAGTGAGTCAACCCGTTCCGCGGTCGGATATGACACCCCTCGTGTGCCCTTCGTCCCCAGCGCTCTGAGTGTCAGGTCCAGCGGGAGGTCGATCGATAATCCGCCTCGCAGCTCGGCAACGCTGAACTCATTCCAGTCCGCGAATCGCCCGCCCGCCTCCGCTCTCAACGGGCCGATCACCCTCCCCCCGACATCCCCGTCGACCTGGAGATCCGGGTGATAGTCGCTGACCCACGCGGCGAGCGACATGCGAGTCCAGATGCGGTCCCAGTCCCCTCGGATCGCCACGCCTCCGCTTACTACCGAACGGTCGTCCGGCTCTACCTCCGGCAACGCCTCGGCGTCCTCATCCTTCCATCCCGTCTGGCCGCCGAATGCCTCCAGGCGGAGTGACGGACCCAACTCGACCTGTCCGCGAAGGAACATCTCCGTTCGCCGGAGAGACACGGGAAAGTACACATCCCGTTCGACGGATTCGGATTCGTAGGATAACGCAAGACCCGAAGGCCCGTCCCCCGGGACCCATTCGATCAGCCCGAAAAAGTCGAAGTTATTCGAAGGGTGGTCTCCGACTGCGTCCACCAGGTCGGCGCTGGCCGCGAAGCGGAACGAGCGGCCCAGGCCGTTGTCGAATACGAGCCTGAGTCTGCTCAGCCCCGGATCTCCGGTTCCTCCTTCGATCCGTGAGTAGGCGTCCCGCTTCTCACGTGACAGTGTCGTGAGCTCGATCACCCAGCCTGCGCTTGCCCTGATCAGCCGAACCCGTTGCAGATATGCTATCGGAAAGCGTGTCAGATCGGGTTGCCCCCCGTCCATCGTCGTGACTTCACGGCCATTCACCAGCACCGTGAGAAACGCCGGCCCCAGCGCGCCCGACATCACCTGGTGGGGCCCGCCGAACCAAGTCGCCCTCAATGGCATGAAGCCTGGATGCTCTTCGAGCAGCTCCAGCAGTGTGAGGGCGTTGCTCTGAACGATGCGGTCGCGATCGAGCTCCATGACCACGGAGGAACTCGCGTCGGGCGGAAGATCCAGCGGTGCAGCAAGGAGGGCGTAGCTCTCATCCACCGTCGAGTCCTGCAGCGTGCCCACCAGGGGTTGGTCCAGCTGGCCGATGAGGCTGTCCGCTTCTGAAACGGCGACCGAATCCGCCGCCAGGGAATCCGCCCGAGCCGAGTCCGCAGGCGCCGGACGATCAGTCTCCTGCGCCTGCGCTGGCCGTGCCGGAAACACCGGCACGGCCAGCGTGGAAAGCACTGCAACCATCCTCCGGAGCGAGCGTCCGGCGCTCCGGCCACCCTGGCGTCCGCGAGCGCCGCCCGGACCTCGACGCGATTGACGCATGAACGGACTCAGGTTCCGTCCGCGGGCCCTCGGACCGGCCCGCTCACCTTGACTGCATGTTCTCGATGATCCGGTCTCCGAACTCCGAGGTCTTCACGAGCGTGGCCCCGCGCATCTGGCGTTCGAGATCGTACGTGACGTACTTCTCTCCCACCGCGCGCTCGATTCCGCGGAGGACGGCTTCCGCCGCCTCCTGCCAGCCCATGTACTCGAACATCATGACACCCGAAAGTATGAGCGAGGTCGGATTGACCTTGTCCATCCCGGCATACTTCGGAGCCGTTCCGTGAGTCGCCTCGAACAGTGCGACCTGGTCTCCGATGTTGGCACCGGGAGCCATGCCCAGGCCGCCCACCTGCGCCGCGCACGCATCGGACAGGTAGTCGCCGTTGAGATTGGGCGTCGCGACAAAATCGTACTCGGCCGGACGCAGCAGGATCTGCTGGAACATCGCGTCCGCGATCCGGTCCTTGATCACGATCTTGTCCTCGGGCTGCTTTCCGTCAAAGGCACTCCACAGCTCCGTCTCGGTGATCGTGACATCTCCGAATTCATCCCTCGCGACCTCGTAGCCCCACTCGCGGAATGCGCCCTCGGTGAACTTCATGATGTTGCCCTTGTGGACGAGCGTCACCGAGCGAGCGCCCGCCTTCACCGCATCTCGAATGCACATCGACACCAGGCGCTTGGTCCCGAATTCCGAGATCGGCTTCACTCCAAGCCCGCTGTGCTCCCGAATCCCGCAGCCCATCTCATCGTTCAGGAATCCACGGACCTTCTCGGCGTCCTCGGAGCCTGCCTCCCACTCGATGCCTGCGTACACGTCCTCCGTGTTCTCTCGATACAGAACGACATCCAGCTTCTCGGGCTCCTTGACTGGTGACGGTACTCCCTTGATCCAGCGGCACGGACGGACGCAGGCATACAGATCGAGCCGCTGGCGCAGCGTCACGTTGAGTGACCGGATTCCTCCGCCGACAGGCGTCGTCAGGGGACCCTTGATCGCGATTCCAAATTCCTGAATCGCGTCGAGTGTCTCATCCGGAAGCCACTCGCCGGTAATCTCCTGACCCTTTTCGCCCGCGTACACCTCCATCCAGTGGATCTTTCGAGTTCCTCCGTACGCCGCTTCGACTGCCGCATCGAACACACGGACAGCGGCCGCCCAGATATCCGGGCCCATTCCGTCGCCCTCGATGAACGGAATGATCGGGTTGTCGGGGACCTGCGGGCCTGCATCTGTTACATGGGTCGGCGCGCCCTCGGACGGGACTGCCGCGAATTTGTACTCGGAAGGCATGTTCGCCTCCGCTCCTTGCTTTGGGTTCGGTTTCTCAGCGACGATCTTCGAGCCGGACATAGTGTCTGTCTACCGCTCCGACGAACTCTGCCCTCGGTCGAATCAGGCGGTTGTCCTCGTGTTGCTCCATCACGTGACCGGCCCACCCCCCCACTCTACCGATCGCGAACAGCGGCGTATAGAGGTCGAGCGGAAGACCGAGGCTGTCGTACACAGTCGCGCAGTAGAAATCGACGTTGCACGGTATCCCTTTACGGTCGAGCATCGTCTCCTCGACCCGGCGAGCCAGGTCGTGCACGCGAAAGTCTCCCCGGGCATCTGTCAGTTCCTCGGACATCCGCCTGAGATGCGTCGCTCGCGGGTCCTCCGTGCGGTACACGCGGTGGCCGAATCCCATCACCTTTCGTCCCTCGGCAAGCGCCTGGTCCACCCATGCCTCAGCCTCCGCCTCGTCTTCGATCTCGAGCAGCATTTCCATGGCCCGCTGGTTCGCACCGCCGTGCAGCGGGCCCTTCAGCGCGCCGATACCCGCCGTGATCGCCGAATGCATGTCGGACAGCGTCGAAGCCACGATCCGACAGGCGAATGTAGAGGCATTGAGTCCGTGCTCCAGGTACAGCACCATCGATGTATCGAGGGCGCGCTCGGCAGTTTCCCCTGGACGCTCACCGGAGAGCATGTACAGGAAATTCGCCGCGTGGGACAGCTCGGGATCCGGCGCGACCGGTGCGAGTCCCTGTCGAATCCTGTACTGCGCCGCGACGGCCGTCGGCATCTGAGCCACCAGACGCGTCGCTTTGCGCAGATTCGCTTCTCGTTCGTTCGATTCCTCGTCGGGGTCGATACAACCCAGGGTGGAGACCGCCGTCCGCAGCGCCGACATCGGAACGGTCTCCGTCGGAAGCTCACGCAGAACGGCGTATACGGTCTCGGGAAGCTCCCGATTCGCAGCCAGCAGCCCCTCGAACCCTTTCAGCTCGACCCGGGTCGGAAGCTCGCCGTACCAGAGGAGATAGAGGACCTCCGTGATGCTGCTACTCGAAGCAAGGGGATGAATATCATATCCCCTGTACCACAGGCGGCCGGCCTCGCCATCGATGCGGCTCAGGGCAGTTCGCGCCGCGACGACTCCAGCCAGTCCGCCTGGCGAGTTCGGTTCCGACGTCATGTGTGTCTCCAGCTCTGTTGGTTGTGAATATTCCGAGCAACTTGCAGAAAGGGGGCGTGACGTCCGGAGGACCCCGGCGTCACGCCCCCAGCTCGAAGCG
>JBDGUZ010000112.1:0-8792 GCA_039585915.1 Gemmatimonadota bacterium | reverse complement strand
CGACCGAGTCCGCCGGGGCGCAGCGCGCAGCGATATCGGCCAGGCGGCGGAAGTCGTCCGGCTCAGGAAGCAGTTTGAGCTGGAGATCGTGGGCAAGGGCCAGCTCGACGAGCATTCGTTCCCGCTCGACGTTCTCGTTCAGCAGCCTGCGGTTATCGAGCGCTGCGGCGAGGTGGCTCGCCACCGCCGACGCAAGCCGTTCGTCGCGCGGCCGGAACGGGGCCCGGCCTGGTGCTCCGCGCAATTTCAATACCCCTACCGCGCCCGCTGTCCCGTGCAGGGCAGTGTGTCGCAGCGGCACGAGCAGCCATGGAGTGTCTGGTTCTCCCCCACCCCGTCGATCGAGTCCCGCCTCCGCCCGTCGATCCCTGTACGCACGGGCCAGCGGCGATGGATCCGAATTCACGTCGGGGATGGTCCGGGTCCCGTGCGCGAGGGATAGACCGTCCGGGCCGGCCTGCGCGAGACGGGACAGGCTCATCCCGTCCGAGTCGGCCACCCAGACTTCGGCCTTTTCCGCCCCGAGAACCGTCGCCGTGGAGGTGAGCAGTTTCGCTGCGGCTCTCTCGAGTCCGACCATCGAACCGAGGGTCTCGCTCACGGATGTGAGCAGTTCCACCTCTTCGAATCGCGTCTCTAGCTCCCGCGCAAAGAATTCGAGCTCAGTTTCCGAGGACAGCAGCGGAACCAGTGATTCGCGAAGGAGTTCGCCGGTGCGCAGCCCCTCATCTCCGTCCAGGACCGCGTACTCCATCCGAACCCGGCCACCATCGGACATCGGCCACGTCTCCGACCTCAGTCTCGATGCGGAACCCGAGCTCTGCGCTTCGCCCGTGGACGTTCCCGGATCGTCCGCCGGCTCCAGTTTCGTCGGCCGGGTCCGCTCGAAGTCGTCGAACAGTATCGTCTCGCCCTCTGCCCGTTCCACCGTCAGTCGCACCCTGGTGCCCGTGAGCCGTGCGAATGCCGTGAGCAGGGCCGCGACGCGCTCACCTCTTGGAGCAGGTATTATCTCTGAGTCGCTCGGTCCTGCGGTGGCATCGGCGGCGCTCACATCGTCCGGCGCTGGACGGGGATCGGACATGGCTCCACGCTCCATTTCGAAAGCCGCCGCTAGCCGTGGAGAGTCAAGGTGACGGAGTTGCCGGTCTCGTTGAACCGGACTTCATCCGCCAGGCTGCGAAGCAGGAAGAGCCCTCGGCCATGACTCCGGTCGCGATGCTCCGGCACTGTCGGGTCCTGGACGGCATCCGGGTCGAACCCGGGCCCCTCGTCGGTAATCGTGATTACCGCTTCTCCAGGCCTCAACTCGGCTCTCACGCGGACGCGCTTTTCCGGATCCTGTCTGTTGCCGTACAGGATCGCGTTCGCCAGTGCTTCTCCGAGCGCCACCCTCAGGTTCAACGTCGCACGTGAGCCCGAGAAGGCGAGCCGTTCACACGCGTCCACCACCTCCGACACGGCCTCCCGCAGATTCTCGACCGTGGAGGGAAATTCCAGCCCGAGGTCGCCTGTCAGGCCTCTACGATAAGAGCGTGTACCGCCGCGCCCCGATCTGTGCCGATGCCAGCGCAGGCCCAGTTCCTCGGGATTCAGGGGAAGGAACAGGTAATCACCGCAGCCTGCGGCCAACGCCGGAAGGAGACGATCGAACGACTCGTTGTCCACGAGGGAAATGAGCTCACAATCGAGGCCGAACGCGGACCTGGCTTCCCGCACCGAGGGCTCTCCACGCGCGAGATCGAGGAACACGACGTCCGGCGCACTGTCGGGCCACTCGCTCTTCGCGGTCGCGACCCCCGGCTCGGCGCCCAGCTGCCGAAGCAGACCGACCAGCTCCTCCGTCACGGCAGAGCGCGAGGAACAGACCAGGACCCGCGATGCGGTCGCGGAAATCATCGACTCAGAAGTCTGCGAGAGCTGCGGCCCGCGTGTCGGCGATCTGGAATAGTGTATCCAGTTTCGTCAACTCGAACAGTGTGCGAAGATCGTCGTTCAGACCTGCGAGTCGGAGCGCCCCGCCGGCCTCCCGGATCTTCTTCGACAGACTCACGAGCACGCCCAGGCCGGACGAGTCGATGTAGCTCGAACTGGAGAAGTCGATGAGGAATTTCCTGTCGCCTCGCTCGAGTCGATCGAGCACGTTGGCCTTCAACTCCTGTCGATTCCCGACGATCAGCTCTCCATCTACAGTCACGATCGTGATTTCACCGTCATCCCGTATCGAGAAACTCATGCGTGATCTCCCTGCCCTGTTCTCTCGGTTCCCGTGTCTGCCCGACGTCCGCCGGCCAGGAGCGCCGTGATGTAAGCTACCTCGACAATGTCCTCGACCGTCGCTCCTCGCGAAAGATCGTTCAGCGGACACGACAGCCCTTGCAGAATCGGCCCAAGTGCGCGAGCTCGCCCCAGGCGCTGCACGAGCTTATAGGCGATGTTGCCCGCGTCCAGGTTCGGAAACACGAGGATGTTGGCCCGCCCCTCGACCGCCGACCCGGGGGCCTTCCGCTGCGCGATCTCGGGGACGAGAGCGGCATCCGCCTGCAGCGCACCGTCTGCCGGTACATCCGGCCGGCGCCGCCGAAACAGCTCCAGTCCCCGGGTTACCCGCTCGACCGCTGCCCCTCCCGCCGAGTCCCGGGTCGCGTACGACAGAAACGCCACGCGAGGCTCGTCCCCGACCACCAGCTCGCGTGCCCGGCAGGCGGATTCGGCGATCTCGGCCAACTGCTCCGGCTCCGGCTGCGGCACGACCGCTGCATCGGTGAACGTCAGAACACGCTCGGGTTCGCCGTCCGCTGGGGGCACTACCATGTAGAATGCGCTGGATACGGTGCGAATTCCGTCGCTCGGCCCGAGGATGCTAATACCACCCCGTAGCACGGAGGCGGTGGTCGCCTCCGCTCCCGCGACCACGCCATCCAGCTGACCGGCGGCGAGCAAGGCGATCGCGAAGCGGAGCGCGTCGCCCTCACCTGGCGCCGCGAGATCCGGACAGGACGAGAGTGCCGCGCGTCTCTGCTCCCGGTCTGCGGTGGAGACGAATTCTGTTTCACCTGTGCCGCGCCTCGCTTGAGACGCCAGTGCAACGTCATCCGCTATGCGGACGGGGTGAATGCGGCCCGCTGATCCCAACCACTCGAGGGCGGCCGCGGTCCGCGGTTCGGTCGCCTCCGGAAATCCGATCCTGACCCCGGCCGGCGCACGGTCCGGCAGCGATGCCAGGAAGCTCAACGGCCGGCTACACCCGGCCCGTAGTACTCCACGAGATGCTCGAGCACGATCGGTGGAACGAATGCTGAGACATCGCCGCCCAGGCTCGCGACTTCCCTGACCAGCGACGAACTGAGAAAGGTGTAGCTCGTGGCCGGAGCCATGAAGATCACTTCGATCTCGGGCCACAGGCTACGGTTCATCAGGGCCATCTGGAATTCGTACTCGAAATCGCTCACCGCACGCAGCCCCCGCACTATCAGGCGAGCGCCTCTCGCACGAGCGAAGTCCACGAGCAACCCGGAAAACTGGACGACCTCGATGCTGGGTTCGTCTTCATATACTTCGGAAATGATCTCGACCCGCTTCTTGAGCGGACAGGCAGGCTCCTTCGGCTGCGTGGTCCGCTCCGCCACGGCGATCACGACTCCGTCCGCCAGCTTCAGGGCACGGCGGATGATGTCGTCGTGCCCGAAGGTAAGCGGATCGAAGGAACCGGGGTAGATCGCGATACGCCGATTACCGTTCACCTGTGTCTCCTCCCTCAGGGGCGGAATGAAACGAGAGTATCGTATCTCCATAGCGACGCTCCCAGATCGGACTCGACCCTGTCGCGTCGTCCGCCGCATGCTCCACGCACAACAGTCCGGCGAACGGCCGGCGCAGGAACTCGTCCACGAGCCTCACCGAGATTCCTCGCCCGTACGGCGGGTCAGCCAGCGCCAGATCGAATCGCGGTTCGTCGCCGAGCCGCGACAGCAGATTGAACACTTCGTCTCTGTGCAGACGAGCCCGGGCCGAGAGTTCGAGCGTATCGATATTGCCCCGCAGGACCTCGAGACAACGCCGGTCCTCTTCCACGAAGTGAACCGTGGATGCGCCTCGCGACAATGCCTCGATGCCGAGCGCGCCGGAACCGGCGAACAGATCGATCACGGTTGCTCCGCTGATTCGGTCGCCGAGCGCGCTGAACCAGGCCTCCCTGACCCGCTCGCCCGTAGGCCTCACCTGTCGCCCCGGCGGCACGTCAATTCGCCTCCCACCGAAATCGCCGGCCACGATCCGAAGGCTCATTCGCTCGCGGCCCGAAAATCGATCATACGTGCCTGCAACCGCGTCCTGCCGTTCCAGCGGTTTTCCTCGAAGTGAAACAGTACGTCGAACCGTCCTCCCGAATCCGCTTCCGGCCGTCTCGATCCGAGTCCGAATCCGATCGCCTCGAGACTGTCCTTTCCTTCATCCAGTATACAACGAAGATGGGCTCCCTCCGGGCCCACGCCCCGAATCTCCCGAAGCTCGACCGCACGCGCGAGAAAAACAGGGGCCGGATTGCCGGTTCCGAACGGGCTCGCCCGGTCCAGCCAGGTCAACAGAGACCGGTCAGCCGCCCCGATCTGCAATTCCACGTCGATCTGGATCCCCTCCTGTCCGGCCCCGTCCTCGAACTCCCGGGACGCTATTTCCTGCAGACCGTCGGCGAACTGCTCTATGCGATCGCGCCGGATCGAGAGACCCGCGGCCATTTGATGACCCCCGAACCGCTCCAAGTATTCGGACAACTGCTCGAGCGCGGAGTGGAGATGAAAGCCACCGACTGAGCGTCCGGAACCCCGCCCGATGTCTCCATCGAACGAGACCACGACGGCCGGGCGCTGCGTGGCATCGACGATCCTCGAAGCGACAATCCCGATCACCCCCGGGTGCCAGTCGTCGCCCCACACGACCACGGCACTGTCCCTGGCCGGATCGAACCGGCTCGCGATCTGCTCCTCGACTTCGGCATATACTCGCTGATCGGCCTGCCGGCGCTCTGCGTTGCGCCGCTCGAGGTAACCGGCGAGTCGGTCCGCTTCGCGGGCATCCGTGGTCATCAGAAGCTTTACCCCCGAGTCCGCAGACCCCATGCGACCGACTGAATTGAGGCGCGGTCCAAGCCGGAAGGAAACATGATCGGTGCCTACCGTATCGCCTTCCGGTGCACCGACTCTGGTCAACAGGGCCCTGATACCGGGCTTTCGGCTCATGGCCAGCGCTCGCAGCCCGGCCCGTACGAGAATGCGGTTTTCCCCCTGCAGCGGCATCTGATCAGCCACCGTTCCGAGGGCGACGAGGTCCAGGTGTTGATTCGCCTCGCTCGACGAAATCCCTGCCCGATCGAACAGTGCCTGGGTCAACTTGAATGCGACACCGACCCCGGCCAGCGCGGAAAACGGATACTGACTGTCCTCGCGCATCGGGTTCACCACCGCGACTGCCGACGGGAGCCTCCCGCCTGGCCGGTGGTGGTCGGTGACGATCACGTCGCGCCCCTGGCGTCCCGCACGTGCCACGGCTTCCAACGCCGTGACCCCGCAGTCTGCCGTCACGATCAGCGACGCCCCGATGCGTCCGGCCCTCTCGAGACCGGCCTCCGACAGATCGTAACCGTCTCTCGTGCGGTGCGGCACGAACGTTTCGACGATCCCACCGAGTCTTCGGAAGGCGTGTGTGAGGAGCGCCGCGGCTGACATTCCGTCGGCGTCGTAGTCACCATGCAGGAGAATCCTCTCTCCACTGGCGACGGCGCGTTCGATTCGATGGACCGCGGCGTCCATGTCCGGCATGAGGAACGGATCGTGAAGGTCTTCGAGACTGGGAGAGAGAAACGTCCGGATGTCGGATTCCGATTCGAGTCCCCGGCTCAACAGCAGGCGAGCGACTTCCGGTGGGATTCCGAGCCGCGTGGTCAGGAGCGCCAGACCGTCGTCCGGTACCGGCCCCGGGAGGACCCAGCGCCGGCTCGCCGACATTCCGTCGCTCATCCGGACCATACGAGCGGTTCGGCGAGCTCGCCGATCAGCGTTCGGCGTGCAGAATGACTCCGCACGTCTCGCATACGATCAGGTTCTTTCCACCCCTGATCTCGGCCTGGCGCTGCAGGGGAATCGACGTGAAGCAATGGCCGCACACGCCATCAACCACCGGCGCGAGCGCCCTGGTCGTCCGTCCGGCCCGGACTCGATCGTACACCGAGCGAACCGAGCCATCGATCCTCATCGCACGGTTCTCGCGTCGGTCGCGCTGTATCGCGAGCGAGTCAGCCAGTTCGGTGCTCAGTCGCCTGATTTCCGACATTCTCTCGTCTGCGGCCTGCTGTTCGAGCTCGAGTGCTTCCAGTGCTGTCTGGTGCTCGGCGCGAACCCTCTCCTGGTCCTGCATTCCCTCGAGCATTGTTGTCTCAGCGGAGTCCAGGTTCTGCCGGGCCGCGTCCATCTCCGCGCGCGCTGCCAGTGCCGCGCGTTCCTTCGCCACTTCCTGCGCTCGCTGCTGCAGTCGCTTCAGTGTGGCCCTTCCAGCCTGCACGGTCCGTTCGGCCTGTCGCAGTGAGCGATCCGCCTCCTCCACTCGAACCGTGATCTCCGACTCCCGACTTCGCGCCGCTTCAAGCCCTTCCTCGAGAAGAAGCGACTCTTCCTCCATCGCGCGTAACTCGGCTCGAATCCGGGCGATCTCTCCGTCCATCTCCTGCAGCGACAAGAGTTCGTCCACTACCTGACTCTCCATCCCGCTCTCCGTCCTCGAGTTCTGTGTTCTCGCCGCCCAGGGCGACCGCCATTCACTGCGCGCTCGGCGTACCCTATCTTGCGAGGCTCCGCACAAAGCTCAGCGAGACTCCCGCCTCCCTGAGTATCTTCGCGATTTCAGCCTTCTCTACGAGCAGACGTCGTGCTTGATCCTCGTCCGCCAGTTCCAGTTCCCGATCGATCTGGCTGAGCCGGTCCAGCTGATCCCGGTTCAACAAACGGCGCAGCGCTTCGTCGTATACGTCGCCCGGGTGCATGATCTCGGTTGAATCCTCCACCAGCCGTTCCAGCAGATCGGCTTCCGGGCCGCCAAGCGACGAGACGAGCGACCCCGGGTCCCGGTCCGACCCTTCCGCCTGGAGCGCTACATAGATGGAGCGAAACCCCGGCTCCCGAAAGTGACTCGCGTCGAGACCACGCTCCACAGATTGCTCGACGAGGGTTGGATCCCGCAGAATCAGCAGCAGAAGACCGCGCTCCGCAGCGACATCCGCTTCCGACCCGAATGTCTTTGTCGAGTCCAGGTCCGGGCCCTCCGTCCCCGGTTCCGTTTCCCCGGAGCGCCGCCAGGCCCGCGGACCGGCTTCCCGCGCCTGTTCCCGAGCCACCTCACTCACGAGGGTGTCGCGTCGAACACCCGTGCGCTCGGCCGCCCGCCCCAGATACAGGTCCATCAGGGCCGGGTCCCGCACCGAACGCAACGTGCTGAGCAGCCCGTCCACCGCACGTCGGCGGCCGTCAATGCTCTCCAGGTAACCCTGCCGCTCCAGGATCTGCAGCTTTCGCTCGAGGACGTCAACCGCGTCTTCGAGCAATCCGTTGAGCGCCTCGGGACCAGCCTTCCGGAGCAGTGAGTCCGGATCTTCCCCTGGCGGAAGGCTGACCACCAACGGGTGAACGCCTGCCGCCAGCAGCGTATCCCCGGCCCTGAACGTGGCCTTGAGACCAGCGGCATCGCTGTCATAGAGCAAGAACACCTTTCGACCATACCGCCCGAGCAATTCCGCCTGCTCGTGCGTCAGCGAGGTACCCAACGGCGCGACCGCAGTCAGGAATCCGGCCCGATGGAGAGCCAGGACGTCCATGTATCCCTCGCACAACAGCGACGATTCTTCCCGGCGGATTTCGTGGCGCGCCCACCCGAGGCCGTACAGGGTTCTCCCTTTGTGGAAGATCGGGCTCTCCGGCGAATTGATGTACTTGGGGATTCCGTCGGCTTCGGATGCCAGGATTCGCCCGCCGAAGGCGATCACCCGGTCTCGCAAGTCGTGGATCGGGAAGATGAGGCGGGCGCGAAATCGGTCGTACGGTTCCTCAGCGCGCTCGCTGGTCGCGAGCAGGCCCGTTTCAAGCAAGACCTCGTCGTCGATCCCTCTGGCCTTCGCCGCCTCGCGCAGCGCACGCCACTGGTCCGGCGCCCACCCGAGGCCAAACCGCTCGAGGTCCGGGTCCTCGAAGCCGCGCTCCGCTAGATAGCGACGCGCGGCACGGCCTTCCGACTGGTCGGCCAGGCGCTCGCGGAACCATTCTTCGGCAAACGCTACGACCTCTCGCAGCGCCCCCCATGGGTCGTCGCGAACCTCGCGGTCTTCGGGGACTTCGATTCCGATTCGGGAGGCTACGTGCCGCACGGCGGAGGGAAAGTCGAGTCCAACGTGCTTCATAAAGAACGCGAAGACATCTCCGCCCTCGCCGCACACAAAGCACTTGAACAGGCCGCGCGCGGGATCCACCGAAAAATTCGGGCCCTCGCCCCCATGAAGAGGACAGGGCCCGCGCCACGTGCGTCCTGAACGTTTGAGCGACGTGTATTCGCCGAGGAGTTCGACGATCTCCGCTCGCTCGCGGATCTCCTCGACCAGTGCGTCCTTTACCATCTACTGCCTTGCGTCAGTCTCCACCTCCCAGAAACTCGACTACGGTAACTCCGGATCCCCCTTCCTCGAAACCTCCGGGTCGGAGACTGGCGACGCGGCGATCGGGCTCCAGCAGACGCGCGACCTCATTCCGCAGGGC
>JBDGUZ010000111.1:0-8817 GCA_039585915.1 Gemmatimonadota bacterium | reverse complement strand
CGGACAACAGTAGCGCATGCCTCACAGCCGGTGCACCCTCGGGGTCGGGTTTCCATGCACTCGCGGACGCGTCACCTTGAGCCGTGGACTCAGACCTGCGCGGAGATCATCACCGAATGGCAGTCCCCGAACTGGAAGCCGTCTCCGAGACCCTGTTCCTGCCCCTCTACGCCCTGGCCCTGGAAGCAAGGGCGGCATGGCCGATTCTGATCGACCGCGAGGCCGTGCAAATCACAGGGGAATTGAATCGAACGTTTGCCTCCTCGGACAGGCGCCTGTACCGGAAGCTCGCCAGGGGCCGGTTTCCCAGTACAGCCGTAACGACGATCGCACTCCGCATCCGCCACTTCGACCGGGTCGTAACCACGTTCCTCGAGCGGGAGCCAGATGGCATCATCGTCAGTCTGGGCTGTGGATTGAGCACTCGGCGGTCGCGGGTCGACAACGGAACGATGCGCTGGGTCGACCTCGATCTGCCCGCGGTGATTCAGTTGCGCCAGTGCTACTTCGAAGACACGGAGCGGTTTCGGTCCATTGCTAAGTCAGTGCTCGAGCTCGACTGGATGGATCAACTCCCGGACGACCCGGGGGAGCGCTATCTGTTCGTCGCGGAGGGACTCTTCCCCTACCTGCCCGAGGACGGAATTCGAGATCTGGTGACTGAGCTGCACAGGCGATTTCCAGGCGCCGAGCTGGTGGCCGAGTTTGCCAGCCGGAAGGTGGCCCGCCTGATGTCCGGGCGTCTGGGGAGAGGCAAGCTGCGCCGCCGGTTTGGACTGTCCGACGACGTCTGGTTCCATTCCGGTCTGGCGGATCCACACGAACCGGAGGAGTGGGCGGATGGAGTGACTTTCCTGGACGACTGGTGCTACTTCGACGAGTCCGAGCGGCGATTGAATCGGTTGCGACCGTTCACGCGTCTGGAGGTTGTCAGGCGGCCGCTGTTCGTAGCCCGCTACCGGCTCAGGTGAAGTCCTCGGCGGCAAAATACCTCTAGTCGGTCGCCGACCCGGACTCCGCCAGCCGCCGAATCGTTCGCAGCATTCGTTGTTCCATCAAGTAATCGATCGGTTCATCCAGCGCGAGCGCCAGCCACTTGCTCATCGACGGCTCACGCAACGGCTCGATGCAGCCACGGAGAACCAAGCGGGATGAGTTTGTCCCCATGGGCAGGATGTACATCGACCACGACCTGCCCGGATCGGGTTTCGAACTGCTCTCGCCTGACTCATCGAGGGAACCGTAGCAGACGTGCGCGCCCGGCTCCAGCAGGACGATCGGAATCCCCGGCGCCTTCGGATGGAGACGGATTTCATCTCCGACCGTCAGCGACTGAAGCTCCGAAACGATACTCTCGACGTTCTTCACGGGAATCCCGACGAGTCGCTCGAACAGCTCGTAGGAGTAAAAACCGGCGCGGCCGAGTCCGAACTGGACGACCCATGGCCATACATCGGAAGCGGCGGCGGAAATATCGATCGCGCGCGTGTAGATATGATCGGCGTTGGATACGAGTGAGTCGCCTGGCCACGTGCGCGCGCGTTCGTCGGGCCGTGAACCCCAATTCTCGAGCCAACGTCGGGATACCGGCCAGGTGAGCAGGACCAGCGGGAGGAGGCCGAACCCCTCGGCGGATTCAACGGCGAACCGAAGAGCGCTGCGGTGGACCGCCGTGTGGATCATTGCCGCTGCGCGCACCGTGTGCGGCTGCCGAACCGCTTTCGACCGCTCTTGAGATCCACGAAGAACAGGCTGTCCACGCCCGGGATGAGCCCTCCCGGCGGCATCGCGCAGCCAGGTAGCGGCTCATCGAGGTAGTAACCGTCCCACAGGCCGACGACCGTCGAGTCTGGTCCTGGAATGAGCTCCACGTACGACAATTCTGTCAACCTCTGCCTCGCAGCCAGGTCGAGGACAATCAGCGATCGCAGATCGGGCCCGGTTCCGCTGTCGAGGAGCAGTACATCGCCTTGCAGTGCCGAGAAATACGCAGCCCACTCGTCCCGCAACACATAGTCCCCCTGCAGGCTGTCCGCGTCGCATCGACCGGTTTCCCGCGGGCGAATGAAGAAGTCCGAGCCAACTGCTTCCTCTTTGTAGCGCTCGACGACTATGTACCGGGCGCTCATGTAGCACCTCGCACCCGGGACGTTGCTGGAATCCACCTCGATCGGGGCGAACGAGAATGCGCCGGCGACCGGCTCCTGGGCCTCCGCTGCGGCGGTCGCGATGCAGACTGTCATCAGCAAGCGCGCCGTCGTCGCTGCCGCTCTCACGTGGTCCACCTCCCAAGGAGAAGTGCTCCTGCGACCCGGTTCATCTCGTCCTGAGTCATGCCGCCGCCTGATCGGCTTGCGGAGGACGGATTCGCCATGCCACCGCCAGGCCCACCAGAGTCCAGGTCACGATGTGGTAGGCGGCGAACGCCAGGGCGTCATTCAGTGGGTAGCCTCCGATACCGTAGCTCGTCAGGTCCCCGTAGATCGCGAACAGCAGCCCGATCGCCGTGAAGAACAGCACTTTTCGGCGATAACTGGCCTGTACCCGCGCGGAGGTCTGTGTAAGCATCCAGACGCCGATCATCGGCGTTAGGAGAAACAGGACCAATCCCAGCAGCATCAGGCTGCCCGCCGCTTCGTGCCCCATGCCGCCGTAGAGCACGCTGAACACGGGCTGGTCGTCTGGGAAACGACCCGCCGCGGTCAGCAGTGGATTGACCGTGTACCGACCCGGCGTCCGGACGTGCTCCTTCAACGTTTCGTACACCTGCGGTTCAGCCGATACCTGTCTCATATCGATACGAGACTGGAAGCCGAACAGTCCGTTGGCCACGAACGTCCACAGGATCAGTACGAACCCACCCAGAACTCCCGCGCTGACGACGTTCTTCATCGTATCCGTCCCTCTGATCTGACGGCCGCCGATGCGACGTGAGGAGCCTCTTATCCGGCGGCCATTAACTCCTCGAGCAGGGCCCTGGCCTCGGCTGCCGGGCGGTAGTCAGGGTCCGCCTCTGACCAGTAACCAAGCGCCATCTCGACTTCGGCGATCGCATCGAGCGTTCTGCCTTCGGCCGCGGAGAGCCTGGCTGCCACGAGACGAACTTTGGCGGAACCCGGGAAGCGCTCGAGCAACCAGGCCACCTCGACTCCGGCCTCGTCGAACTGCTCCAGCGATGTCTGGCAGGTGGCTAACCAGCCCCGATACAGAGACCCTTGCGGATGCAACTCACGCGCCTGCTGGTAGCTTGCCAGCGCCCGCTCACAGTCACCGTCCTCCAGATGTGCGATCCTGGCCTCGACCCAGCGGATGCGGGCGGTCCGACCCGGCGCTTCACCAAACGCCTCGTTCAATTTGCGCAGGGCTGCCAGTGAGTTGCTTGCCGAGGCCACATCGCCCCGGTCCAGGTGGATCTGCACCTCTGGCACTACCGGCATGAGGCTCCACGGTTCGTCGACGCTCGCGCGAAGACTGTCGATCTGCCGGAGGGCGAACGCCTCGCGGCCCCAGTCCACCGAGTATGTCAACGCTTCCGAATTCATCACGGCTTGAACGGCTGAAATCGGGGGCATGTACTCTGCGATAGCCTCGAGTCGCCGGTCATAGGCGGCCCGCAGACCGGCGTATTGCCCGAGATTGTCGAAGTACGTTTCCTCGACACCTGCGATCAGATCGCGCTCCTGGGGGGTGCGGGCGAGCGCCGACATTTCCTCGATCTGGCGTCCTGCCCTTTCGTAGTCACCGAGACGCATGTCCAGCCGGGCGAGCCGGTTCAGCACCTCCGGATCCCCCGGGGCAGCTACTCTTGCTTCCTCCAGCGCCTCGCGTGCCCGGTCGAACTGCAGCAGGCTGGTCTGCGTCCCCGCAATGTCGAGTCGAGTCTGAGTGTCAGTGGGCTGCAGTTCGGCGAGCCGTGAGTAATACACGAGAGCACTGTCGTATTCCCGCTTGCCGGCGAACGCACCCGCGATCGCCGCCAGCGACTGGACATCGGCCGAGTCGAGGGCGAGGAGCGCCCGATACTGGGCAATCTGGCCGTCCGCGTTGCCCTGCATGCCGTACGTTGCCGCAAGCAGCTGCCGGGCCTGCCGATCTTGCGGATAGAGTTCCGCCCAATAGCTGCCTGTCTGGAGTGCACCCGTCGGATCCATCCGGAACAGCATCTGGTCCAGCATCTGGAGCAACAGCCGCGACCGCTCAGGAAGCCGGTAGGCGAGCCGCAACGCCTCCGCAATCCCATCCCGGGCGGCCGCCTGGTCCCCCAGCAGGAGCGCGGCCGAAGCGGAGGCCCCATGCGCCGTCGCAAACCCGGGATCGATCTCGGTTGCGGCCGCCGCAGCCTCCCTCGCCCCGGGCAACTGGTTCAGATACATGGCGATGCGGAAATCACTGAAGGCGCGAAACGCCTCCGGCGAGTCGGTGAGGATTTCGGCGGCCGGGAGATCCACGGACTCCTCGATCTGCCACTCGGGAATCCCGAGGTCCCGGCGTACGTCTACCGACATTCGGTCCACGATTTCCAGCGGATCCGTGCCGCGGTAGGTGCGGGCCGCCACCTCGCGGGCATTTCGAGTCTCGTACAGACGCGTGGACACGACGAGCGTATCTCCGTCCCTCGCGGACAGCTCACCCGCCAGGAAGTGCCCCACGCCTCGCGCTTCGGACAGCTGTCGCTTCAGGGCCAGGGGAACGTCGTACGGGAGGTCGAACCCGGCCTCGGTCAGAGGCTGGTACATGCGAGGCTCCGCGGGTCCGAGGACCACCGGAGTGACGAACAGGTCCTGGCTCAGGTCCGAGACGAGGCCCGACCACAGGCCGCTCCGCAGCCAGTCTAGATCCGGATCCCCGGATTCATTGTCGAAGTCCCATACGATGATGTCGCGTCGGAAAGCCGCCTTGGGAATCACGCGCTCGACCGTGTTCCCGGCGTCATCCTCGAGGAGCTGCACTGTAGCGGCCGCCCCCAACTCCTGGTTCCCGAATGAAAGCACCAGGACTCCGGCGGCAACCACCACGTTGAGACCGGAAACTACGGCGTCCGTCTTAGTCCACCCATCCTCGCCAGGCGCACCATGCCTCCATGCGAGCACCACGACCGTCGGCAGCAGCAGTAGCAGAGTCGCTACGACGAAATTCGTCAGTGCCGGCGAGAGCGCATACTGGCCGACAGCCCAGTCGGTGAACTCGAGCAAGACCCAACTGGTGGCGAGGTAGGCCCCGACGATTTGAGGTACTCTGCGATCCAGCAACTTACGCATCACGAGGCTGCCAGCTCCTCTTGGAAAGGTGGCTCGAAGGTCACCGGGGGCCGTGTGCACCATCCGGCGCGACTGAGACCCGGACCCGTCAGCGAGTCGAGATGAATATACTGGCGAAGCGGGACAGATCCGAGCCCGTTCTACACCTGACCAGTCTTCTTACACCTGATCCACACAGATCATCCCGTCCCAATTGGGCAGATACCTGAATGACTTGGTAACGCAAAGTACTTTGTCACTTGCTCCAGCGCGCTCACGAGTCCGTCAGTTGACGGAGCATTGTCACTCATCGTCCCGGGGCCAGCCATGATTACAGGCCGATCACTGATCCGACCAGACCGCCAATTCGTTTCCGTTTGGATCGCTGAAATGGAAGCGTCGGCCGCCGGGAAACTCGAAGGTCTCCTGAACGATCTGGCCACCGTTTTCCCTGATCGCAGCTTCGATTCCCTCCAGGCGGGTAGAGTACATCACGACGAGCGGACCGCCTGCCGCCACGGTCGGCTCCAGTCGAAATCCACCGTCCAGGCGGCCGTCGTTGAAGCTCATGTAGTCGGGACCATAGTCGATGAACTCCCAGCCGAAGATCGTCGAATAGAATCTCTTCGTGACCTCCATGTCCGTGGCCGGGAATTCGACATAGTCCACACGCCGGTCGTGCTCTTTGCTCCTCATGAACTCGCCTCCAGTAAACGGTGATAGTTGACCTGGCCGGGAATCGATTCCACATCCGTGCTCGAGAATCGCGTCCCAGGACTTCAAGGGGATGGGTTCGTATGTCGATGAGAGCCAATCTTCGAATTGCAGCACGAAATCTCCGCGCGAGGAGATGTCGAGCAACTCCGGTACCGCCGCGAGCCCCTGCTCCCATATTTTACGAGTTCCATCTGCGCCGAGCCGCTCCACAGCGAATTCCGTCGTGACCGCGGCCTGAAGATAGGCAACCAGATCATCCTGCTGCCGGAATTCTCCGGTCAGATTTCCGAATGGGAGCAGCGTCCCAGTGTCCAGCATCGTATGCGCCACGCGGCCGTTCTCATAACCGCCACAGAATCCATCGACGTACGTCGCCAGCCCTTCGACCGCAGCCGCTCCGGCCGGATCAGGCCACGTTCCGAGGGTAACGACATGCGTCAGCTCGTGACGCTCGAACGATCGCCAGGTGGAGTTGAATACGAGCACGACAGCTTGATCATCGAAGTATGCGAACCCCGTAACAGGAATTCCGACAAGCTGTTCCATATCCGCCCGACTGTCGACGTAGAACAGATGGAGGGTCGAAGGAAAGTCCGGTTCGTTCAAGCGATTCAGGACCGTACTTCTGGCTTCCTCTGCCCTGGCCGGCAGCAAACCTCGGTTCATCGCGGCAAAGCTGCCGACCGGCAAGTGGACCCGCGTGTTCGGAGTTTCGATGGTGATCCATTCGTACCGCGGATCATCAAGGATCCGCTGAGCCTCGGGACTGTCATCGGAAGAAGGCGAGGGAGCCGAACAACCCAGCAGCAGCGTGAAGCAGACGATTGAATTCCTGAGCGTCACGGCTCAACCACTTCGACCAGTGTGAGGAAGCGACCGGTAATCCCGGACTGAGCGAGGTCCGATCCTTACAGCCAATTGCATCAAAGATGTGGACCGCCTGCACAGCGCGCGAGCGGCTTGCCTGCCGTCGGTTTCCTCTGTCCCTGAACGGTGCGTTAGCTTTGCGTCTGCGATATGTGATGCGCACCACCCGACACGGCAGGAATCGAAATGGCATCTGATCGGGACTTCGTTGAATTCGTGGTCGACCAGCTGGACGAGGACTGCGGCGTCACCTTCAAGAAAATGTTCGGCGAGTACGGACTGTACAGTCACGGGAAGTTCTTCGGAATGATCTGCGACGACCGGTTGTACTTCAAACCGACCGACGGCGGACGCGCCTTCATCGGCAATGTAGTCGAAGCGCCTCCCTATCCGGGCGCCAGGCCCATCTTTCTGATCCAGGAGCAGATCGAAGACGGCGAATGGCTGAGCGAACTCGTGAGGATTACTGCCCGCGAGTTGCCGGATCCGAAACCGAAGAAGCCCAGGAAGAAGAGCTGATGCGAGCTTCAATCAGCTCGACAACTCCCGAAGACTCACTCTGATTCCGCTTCACCCGGTTGAGCTGGCGGAAAGTGGCCGAGTTGGGACAGCGCATTGAGATTGTCCCATTCCACCCAGATCTCGGCGATTCTTCCTCCTTCGACCCGAAGAATGCCGATGAATGGCAACTCCAGTTGCCGGTTGCTGGGGGGGAACGGTCCCATCGGACCGCTCTGCGTCCCCTTGTAGGTCACATGGACTGCGACCATCGGCCCGTTCGAGAAGATCTGGTTGACTTCCTGAACGGCGTCGGGCACCCCTGCCAGGTCCTGGTGCAGGAACGCCTTGAAGTCGGCGAGGCTTCTCACCGCCACATCGGGCGTCGCTCCGCTGTACCGGTGAACATCGGCGGCGATCAGATTATCGAGCGCATCAAAATCGCGAGCGTTCACCGCATCGATCATCTGCAGTACCACGGCCTCGCTCGACGGCTGCCGTTCCTCGGAACAGGCGAGAGTCCCGATCGCCGACAGTGCCAGAACGAACACTCGTCCACGATTAGTCATGGTTCCTCCTCAAGTGCTGCCACGATTCCCTCTACCGGACCTATCCCGCCCGATGCTCCCTGGATCGGGCCGAGTCGGGTGCGCAAACAACATACGAAGAAACCCCGCGCCGAATGAAGGATCCCGGGTCACTCGGACGTAGCACCCGCCCCGGAGATTCCGTACAATTGACTCGTTCCCGTTCCGCAGTTCTCCCGGCACGAAGGGGGTCCCCGGTGTCGCGCCGAAATCGATCGTCCGCCCGCGGTCTTTCGACCTTTCTCGTTCTCGCCGCCGCGACGTGCCTGGCAGCGGTTCCGACTATCGCCGCCCAGGAGTCGGCTGAGCTGCCGGCCGTACTCATCACCGGGACCAGTACTGGAATCGGGTTGCGGATGACAGAAGTCCTGTCGCAGAACGGCTTCTTCGTCTATGCGGGTGCCCGCAAGCCGGCCGACCTGGAGCGGCTGGACGCGATGGAGAACGTGAAGTCCATCCGGCTGGATGTGACGATCCAGAGCGAGATCGCCGCAGCGGCGGAGCTCGTCCGGGGCGAAGGGAGAGGACTGTACGGGCTGATCAACAATGCCGGTGTAGCGGTCATGGGGCCGCTGATCGAGATGCCTGAACAGGATATGGATTTCCAGCTCGATGTGAATCTGTTCGGCCCGTACCGCGTGACGAAGGCGTTCGCCGACCTGCTCATCGAGAGTGAGGGTCGAGTCATGACCGTCAGTTCGATCGCGGGGATTCTGTCGGGCCCATACATCGGCGCGTACAGCATGAGCAAACACGGGGTGGAGGCCTACACCGATGCCCTGGCGGCCGAGCTCGAACGATTCAACGTGGAAGTCGCGGCCGTCGAGCCCGGCAACTACAAGTCCCAGATTACAGCGTCCATGCTGACGCGAATGGACGAGACAGGATACTCTGCCGAAGGCTCCAGGTAC